>JAUCGD010000172.1 GCA_030377945.1 Desulfobacterales bacterium HSG17
AGGAAAACTCATAGATAATGGCAAAGATATAACCGGTACTTCGGTCCGCAAGCGAAGTGTTGCAATGGTTTATCAGCAGTTTGTGAACTATCCTTCTTTGAATATATATAAGAATATTGCATCTCCGCTTAAAATCAGCAGAATGGACAAAGCTGAAATTGATAAAAAAGTACGAAGAGTGGCTGAAATGCTGCATATTGACCACCTTCTTGACCGGCTTCCGGCCGAACTCAGCGGAGGGCAGCAGCAGAGAACGGCAATTGCCCGTGCCCTGGTAAAAGAGACCGATCTTCTTCTTTTGGATGAGCCCCTAGTAAATCTTGATTACAAACTTCGTGAAGAATTAAGAGTGGAGTTAAGGCAGATTTTTGAGCAGCGTGACTCCATTGTCATATATACGACAACAGAACCGACCGAAGCACTTATGCTGGGCGGTAATATTGTTATTATGGACCAGGGCGGAATATTGCAAACAGGTTCAACATCTGATGTATATCATCATCCTTCAACACTCAAGGTTGCAGAGGTTTTCAGTGATCCGCCTGTAAATTTTATCACAGGTATAGTCAAAGACAATAATGCATATCTTGGAAAAGATATACAACTGCCCCTGACAGGCCATATCTCCAACCTGTCCCAGGGTGAATATACATTTGGAATTCGTTCCAATCATCTTTTTCTCAGCCCCCAAAAGGAAACAGACGCAGAAATCCATGCCAGGGTAGAATTATCAGAGCTTAACGGTTCTGAAACCTTTACACATATTAATTATAATGATTCAGCCCTGGTAGTTCAGGAAGTTGGCATGTTTGCCCATAAAATCGGGAAGCAGATTTCCGTATTTGTAAATCCGGGTAATTTTTTTGTATATGACTCTTCAGGCAGTCTGGTTGCATCTCCATCAGAAAATAATACATAACAACATTAAGGAAAAAAATATATGGCCCAAATAACATTTGATGAAGTTGCTCACAGTTATCTGCCCAATCCCAAAGGGGAAAATGATTTTGCACTCAAACGTATTCATAATATATGGGATGATGGCGGAGCCTATGCCCTGCTTGGTCCTTCAGGATGCGGAAAAACCACCCTGCTAAATATTATTTCAGGGCTGCTTGCACCAAGCCAGGGCAAAGTTTTATATGATGGAAAGGATGTAACTGAGCTGCCCCCTGAAAAAAGAAATATTGCACAGGTATTCCAGTTCCCTGTTCTTTACGATACCATGACAGTTTATGATAACCTTGCCTTTCCCTTGAGAAACAGGGGCGTGGACAAGGAAAATGTTAATAAACGGGTTCTGGAAGTAGCAGATATGCTTGAACTGACTCCTTTTTTAAAGAAAAAAGCCAGCGGTCTGGCTGCTGATGCCAAACAGAAAATATCCCTTGGCAGGGGACTGGTACGAAGCGATGTGGCAGCCATATTATTTGACGAGCCTCTCACAGTTATTGATCCTCACCTGAAATGGCAGTTAAGACGAAAACTTAAAGAAATTCACGACAAATTTAAACTCACCCTTATATATGTTACCCACGATCAGGTTGAAGCCATGACATTTGCAGAAAAGGTGGTGGTAATGTACGAAGGTGAGATTGTGCAGACAGGAACTCCCCAGGAACTTTTTGAAGAACCTGCTCATACCTTTGTGGGATATTTTATTGGAAGTCCGGGAATGAATTTTATGGACTGTACAGTTCAGGGCAGTATTGCAAATGTTAATGGATTTGAAATTCCAATAGATGAAAAAAATACATCTCTTTGCGAAAATATAAAAAATATCCAGGATAAAAAACTGGAAATGGGTATAAGGCCCATGTATTTACAGGTAAAAGATAAACCGGTTACAGGAAGTATTTCTGCAAAAGTAACAGATATAGAAGATCAGGGCAATTGCAAGATTATCAGCGCACAATTGGGAGAAAATCTTTTAAGAGCAAGAGTTCCTGAAGGAACACCAATATCTGAAGGCAATTGCCACTTGTTTTTTCCACCTGAAAAAACAAAGTTTTTTTTAGATGGAAAGCTTGTCAGTTAACAGTTAACAGTTATCAGTTATCAGTTATCAATAAAAACACTGTTCACTGATAACTGTTCACTGATAACTGAAAAAAGGGGGTATGTAAGATGGACAAATGGGAAAGCAACCGGGCCTGGTTTTTGATTCTGCCGGTTTTTATTATTGTGGCTTTCAGTGCGATTATTCCTTTGATGACAGTGGTAAATTATTCTGTTCAGGATATATTCGGACCTGGACAGAGTGTGTTTGTGGGTACTGAATGGTTTAAAGAGGTTTTAGGAGATAAACGCCTTCATGATGCTTTATTTCGGCAGTTTCTTTTTTCAGGGCTTGTGCTTTTTATTGAGATTCCCCTGGGAATTTTCATTGCCCTGATGATGCCAAAACGCGGATGGCAGTCATCTTTGAGCCTGGTGACAATAGCCCTGCCTCTTCTTATTCCCTGGAATGTTATCGGTACAATATGGATTGTATTTACCAGGCCTGATATTGGTCTGCTGGGTGCAACAATAAACAGTCTGGGCATTGCTTTTGACCATACGGCCGGGGCTTTTGATGCCTGGATAACCCTGATGCTTATGGAGGTCTGGCACTGGACTCCCCTGGTAGCTTTACTGGCTTATGCAGGACTGAGGGCAATACCTGATGCATACTTTCAGGCAGCTAAAATTGACGGGGCATCATCATGGGCTGTATTTCGTTATATCCAGCTTCCAAAGATGCGAGGCGTTCTTACCATTGCCATCTTACTGCGATTCATGGACAGTTTTCTCATTTATGCAGAACCTTTTGTACTTACAGGAGGCGGCCCTGGAAATTCCACCACCTTTCTTTCAATCTATCTGGTTAAGGTGGCAGTAGGGCAGTTTGATCTTGGACCGGCCGCAGCCTTTTCCCTGATTTATTTTCTTATTATTCTGCTGTTTTGCTGGCTTTTTTACCAGGCACTTCAGAACGCGGAAACAGGAGAAAATTAATGAAATCACCAATAAAATCAACAGTAAAATCAAAACTGAAAACCTTTGGAATAACTTTTTATTTTATACTGCTGCTGCTTCCGATTTACTGGATGCTCAACATGTCCCTGAGAACCAATGCTGATATTCTCGGTACTTTTGCCCTGTACCCTTCAAATCCAACACTTTCAAACTATATAAAAATATTCACAGATTCATCCTGGTATTCAGGTTATCTCAATTCCATAATCTATGTGAGTATAAATACAATGATCTCTTTGGTGACAGCCCTGCCTGCTGCCTATGCTTTTTCACGCTATCGCTTTATTGGTGACAAGCATATTTTTTTCTGGCTCCTGACCAACCGCATGGCTCCTCCTGCTGTTTTCCTTTTGCCGTTTTTCCAGCTTTATTCAACATTTGGCTTGATTGATACTCATATTGCAGTGGCAATGGCCCACTGTCTGTTTAATGTGCCTCTGGCTGTGTGGATTTTGGAAGGGTTCATGTCTGGAATTCCCAGGGAGATTGATGAAACAGCTTTTATTGACGGATACAGTTTTCCCCGGTTTTTTATGACAATCCTTGTTCCTCTTATCCGGGCAGGTATCGGAGTTACAGCTTTTTTCTGTTTTATGTTCTCATGGGTTGAACTTCTCCTGGCACGAACATTGACAACAACAAATGCAAAACCCATTGCAGCAACCATGACAAGAACTGTAAGTGCATCAGGTCTTGACTGGGGCCTGCTTTCTGCTGCCGGAATTTTAACCATAGTGCCGGGTGCCCTGGTAATCTGGTTTGTCCGTAATCATCTGGCCAAGGGTTTTGCCCTGGGAAGGGTATAGAATAAATATTGTAGGGTGTGTTAGCGAAGCGTAACGCACCTTTCTCTCGAAGGGTATAGGAATAAACATGAAATTAGAATGGATGGCCTGGACTGTTCCAACAGCAGTTTTTTTCATTACAATAATCTTAATCCTCATTTGCATGACCATATGGCAGATTAAGTCTCCCAGTATTGAAAGGCGGGGACTGCTGCCACTCAGCACTACTCGTGGAGATCGTCTTTTTATCGGTCTGCTGGGCAGTGCTTATATACATCTTTTATGGCTCGGACTTACTAGTCTTTCCATATGGATAGCTTTTGGTATTGCCATTGCATGGATGATTATTGTAATGTGCTGGGGATAAAAACTACAAGGATTTTTGATAATCAAGGATTAATCCCTGCTTATTTGAAATCCTTGTAGATGTTGTCAGTTGTTTCGGCCTTCACACTGATAACATAACCGGTTAACCGGGATATATTAACAGAAGGCATGGAGGAGGAAAGAATAATGAAAGGTTTGTTGCGTAGAAAGGGGATATTTATCCCCGGAGTTGTTATGGTTACACTGTTCCTTTTTATTACAGGCTCTGCATTTGCCAGTGTTGATGCAGCCAAAAAATGGATTGATAATGAATTTCAGCCTTCAACATTATCAAAAGAAGAGCAGTTAAAAGAAATGGAATGGTTCATGAATGCTGCCAAACCATTCAAAGGCATGGAAATCAAGGTTGTTTCAGAAACTATTCCTACACATGAATATGAATCAAAAACCCTTACAAAAGCTTTTGAAGAGATTACCGGCATTAAGGTGACCCATGATCTGATCCAGGAAGGTGATGTTATTGAAAAACTTCAGACCCAGATGCAGTCAGGGGAAAATGTTTTTGATGCATATATTAATGATTCCGATCTTATTGGTACTCATTTCCGCTATGGTTTTGTTGTAAACCTGACAGACTGGATGACAGGCCAAGGAAAAGACGTTACTTTACCCACACTTGATATTGACGATTTTATTGGAAAATCCTTTACAACAGGCCCTGACGGCAAGCTGTACCAGCTTCCTGACCAGCAGTTTGCAAACCTTTACTGGTTCCGCTATGACTGGTTTAACCGCAAGGATTTCAAAGAAAAATTCAAGAAAATATACGGTTATGAACTGGGCGTTCCGGTTAACTGGTCAGCTTATGAAGATATTGCAGAATTTTTTTCCGAGCATGTTAAAGAAATTAACGGCAAAGCAATTTACGGACACAATGATTATGGAAAAAAAGCCCCGGATCTTGGCTGGCGTTTTACAGATGCATGGCTGTCAATGGCAGGTGCAGGCGATAAAGGCATTCCCAATGGAAAACCTGTTGATGAATGGGGAATCCGGGTTGATGGATGCCGTCCTGTGGGCGCAAGCGTAAGCCGCGGCGGAGCAACAAACGGCCCGGCTGCAAAATATTCACTCAGAAAATACATGGAATGGCTGAGAAAATATGCACCTCCAGGCGCACTTGGCATGGATTTTTATCAATACCTGCCATTTCTGGCAAAAGGCAATGTTGCACAGCAGATATTCTGGTACACAGCCTTTACCTCAAGCATGGTAGCACCTGGACCAACAGTAAACGAAGACGGAACACCAAAATGGCGCATGGCTCCATCACCCCACGGACCCTACTGGGAAGAAGGCCAAAAACTCGGATACCAGGACTGCGGTTCATGGACCCTGCTCAAGAGCACCCCTGTTGAACGCAGAAAAGCTGCATGGCTGTTTGCACAATTTGCAGTATGTAAAACCATCTCCCTGAAAAAAACCCATCATGGCCTCACTCCTATCCGCGACACTGACATCCGCCACAAATCCTTTACAGAACGCGCTCCCAAACTCGGCGGTCTGGTAGAATTCTACCGCAGCCCTGCAAGAGTTGCCTGGAGTCCCACAGGAACCAACGTACCTGATTACCCAAAACTGGCACAACTCTGGTGGCAGAATATCGGTGAAGCAGTTTCAGGTGAAGTAACAGTTGACACAGCAATGGACAACCTTGCCCGTGAACAGGATAAAGTACTCAAACGTATAGAACGCGCAGGCGTAATGGGCGATTGCGGCCCAAAACTCAATCCTGAAGTTGATGAGGCCCAATGGCTGAACAAACCCGGATCACCCAAAGCCAAACTCGCCAATGAAAAACCCAAAGGCGAGACTGTTAATTATGATGATCTGATTAAGGCATGGCGTGAGGGTAAGGTGAAATAACAATGGAGTGCGAAAATTATTTTTCGCAAATCTGAAAACTCGTTCCCACGTTCCGCGTGGGAATGAAGTTCAAATATCTACGTTATACCCCAAGATGAACATCTTTTAATATCAACAGAGCTTCTATCTGTAATAAAATTAATCAACCTTGACAACTTTCCAAACATTCTGCTCTTTACTAAATGATTATTTTATCTTGACTTATATCCTTTATAAATATAATATTTATAGTAGGTTAATCTAAAAATGTTAAAAAATAAAGGAGTACACATCATGGAGATAGCAATAAATTTACCCGATGAATTTTTAAGAGAGGCTGAAGTCAAATCAAGAATTTTCAGACGTTCTATTAAACAGCAGATTGAATACTGGGCTAAAATAGGCCAGCTTGCCGAGGAAAACCCCGAAATTCCGCTGCCGTTTATTCAGGATATGCTTACAGGCAGGGAACAGATTAAAGCTGGAATAGGAACGCCTTATGTATTTGGTGAGGGCGAATGATTAAGATAAAAAATGTCATACAGTCTCCATTGTTTGAGCGGCAAAAGAAGAAATTGCACAAAAATCAAATCAGAGATTTGGATAATGCTGTTATTGGACTCATTGAAAATCCTGAAAAAGGAAGTATGAAAGTTGGGGATTTGAGCGGTATAACTCACCATTCGCTTAATACAGCAGGACTTTTTGTAATTTCAAGATTTTTGTAAATAGAACATTTCAGGCCCAGCCTTTTCAAAATTTCCTGCTGTAAATCTGTTAACGGGGTTAAGCATCTTG
>JAUCGD010000173.1 GCA_030377945.1 Desulfobacterales bacterium HSG17
ATCTGAATATCTGGACACCACAGAATTATTTTTTGAGTATGAGTAGGATGATTCATGGAGAATAACTGGAAAGCGGTGATACCGCTAATTTCTTATATATTTAAATGGTGCACGATCCAAAATCAAAAGCCTATCAAGCAGCAATGCATTTAGCGGAAATGTGGTGGCAATCCCTTGGCTGCGGGTAGCACGTTTCGCATCAATTTTCATGCAAAATTAAGCTGAGATTTTGCAATTAAAAGGATGTGTATGAAAGAACCACATCGATCATCACCCCATCCCATCGTGAAATTGAGTTTCATTGCGCGCATAATCGGCGGTTCTACCATGTTTGTTATCATGGCAACAGTCCTGGCAGGGAAATCTGCCCCCCTGCATGCGTGGTTGTTGTCGGTTGTATGTCTTTTGATTCCGTATCCCGCCAATTTCATAGCTGTTAAAAGTCGGAACTCAAAAGCAACTGTGCTTCGATCAATGCATTTGGACGCGCTGTTTTTTGGCCTTTTGATTCCGATTTCCGGATTTAATATCTGGGTGGCGATGCTATTTACAAATCTGCTGATATCAAATTCTCTCACCGTTGGTGGCTTGCGGCTGTTCAAAACCTGTATCTGCGTATACGTTATCGGATTGTTATGCGGCTACCTGTTAGGGGGAGTACCCTTTGATCTCTATGGGAACTGGGTGACAGGCGTGGTGTGCCTGGTCCTGATAACGCTGTATTTCAGCGCTTTTGCACTGATGTACTATTATATGACAAGACAGCTGGTTCATTCTCGAAAATCTCTGGAGAAATCAATAATAGAAGCAGAGGCAGCCAACGTGGCCAAGAGCCAGTTTCTGGCCAATATGAGCCATGAAATTCGCACTCCCATGAACGGCATTATTGGTGCTGCAGACCTATCGCTGGCAGAATCAATCACCCCCAAGGTATCCCGCTACTTGCAGATTATCAGTAATTCCGGTCAAACTTTACTTGGAATTATCAATGATATCCTGGATTTTTCCAAGATCGAAGCCGGTAAACTTGATCTGGAAGTCATTCCTATCCATTTAAGTGATCTCATCATCAATATCGGTGATATTTTTTCTAGCCAGATCTCTAAAAAAGGGATTGAATTTCTGTTTGATATGGATCCAAATATTCCATTGGCTGTACATGGGGATCCTACCCGGATCAAACAGATTATTACCAATCTGGTGAGCAATGCCGTAAAA
Source organism: Desulfobacterales bacterium HSG17 (assembly GCA_030377945.1). Next base: position 1,219 of record JAUCGD010000173.1, read on the forward strand.
TTTACGGATGCAGGTGGCAAAATTATCGTTGGGGTTAAGGCAAAAAAAATTACCGACGAACGCGTGTTGTATGAGTTTTTTGTAAAAGATACGGGTAAAGGTATGAAAAAGTCTTATCTGGAAAATTTGTTTGAAGCCTTTACTCAGGAGGATACCTCCACAACCCGGCAATATGGCGGTACCGGTTTAGGCCTGAGTATATGCAAGCTGCTTGTGACCATGATGAACGGTGAAATACGAGTTGAAAGTGAGGAGGAAGTGGGAACAACTTTCTTTTTTACTTTGGACCTGGAGCGTCAACCCCAAGATCAGGAAATAGAGTTTTCTCTTCCTCGGGATATATCCAAGCTGAAAGTCATGGTCGTTGATGATAGCAAGGACAATTTAGACATTATGCAAAAATTATTAAACAACTTTGGGTACGAATCCTTTTTGCTGCAGAATCCCAAAGGAGTTAACGGCATATTTGAAAACAATCCTTTTGACCTGGTCATAACAGACTGGCAGATGCCGGAAGTAGATGGTATCGAACTTACCCGGCAGTTGAGAAAGATCAAGCCTGAAATACCAATTATCATGCTGACAGCTTTTGGGCAGGAGGAGGAAAAAAAAGCTGCTGAAGAAGCTGGAATCAAAGTTTTTCTTACCAAACCCATCAATTCCGCCACACTTTATGACGCAGTGATGTTTGTTTTTGGCAAGGGCGGCAAGAAAAAAGGCGATATACAAAAAACTTCAGTTTATCAGAGTTATATCATGGGGCTTGACGTTCGTGTCCTTCTGGCGGAGGACAACCTGACCAATCAAGAGATCGCTAAAGCGGTTCTGGGAACGGCAGGCATCAACGTGGACATCGCCAATAACGGACTTGAAGCCGTGGATATGGTTAATAGGAAAGCCTATGATATTGTTTTAATGGATATACAGATGCCGGAAATGGACGGGTATGAGGCAACGCGCACTATCCGTCAGGATAAACATTTTGCCAAGCTTCCCATTATTGCCATGACGGCTCACGCCATGAAAGGCGATGAAGATAAATGCCTTAAAGCCGGCATGGACGGATATGTAACCAAGCCCATTCGGCAGGATGTATTGTTTCGAACATTGTGGAAAAAGCTCGAAGCCGGACTTGATACGGCAGTCGTGGATGATGTTGAGATTTCAGATACGAAAACCATCGACCATGAGAAGCCCCCGGAAAGTCTGCCCGGTATTAACATTTCCGGTGCCCTGGAATCACTGGGTATTGACTGGCCGGTGTATAAAAACGTTCTTCAAGGATTCAGGCGCAATAATTTAAAAATTATTAGCCAAATGATTTTAGCTTTCAAAAAAAATTATAATGAAGACTTAAAAGGTTTTGCTCATTCATTAAAAGGAAGTGCAGCTAATATCGCTGCAGAGACATTGGCAAACTTGGCTAAAAAACTTGAGGATGCCGCAGGTGATAATACTGCTGAAAAAGTTCAGATCGATGATATTAAATCAGAGCTTGAAGACGTTTTTGCAAGTATTAGTTCTCTTGATGATAAAGATGACGATAGGACTGAGCCAATTCAACCCAAAGACACTGATCCCAAAATTACAAAAGAGGTCATCAGCCATTTGATTATTTCTATTGAAAACTCTGATCCTGAGCGTATCAAAACCGGTATTGAAAAACTAAAGCAAATATTTCCACCATCTCAATTGTCCGGTGTGGAAGATCACCTTGCAGATTATGATTTTGATGAAGCTATTGAAGCTTTAGAAACGATTCGTGAATTATTTTGAGAGGTGTTTGCACGGAAAAGGGTATGGGGAAAATATTCTAAGAACAGGGACAGATAAAAATTAAGGATAAAAGCGTCGTTACTTTTAAGCCTATTAAGAATACTCTAAAATAAAATCCCGAGGCTTTTACCCTATATTCATCTATTGAAGCATAACGAATTATCAAAATAAGGATAAATAGTTATGGAACTTTTTCACTGGATTATCGGAAATTGATTCTGAAGAGGCAGAAAGTGCTCTATTCAAATATATTGAGTTGTATTATAACCAGAGACGAAAACATTCAGCCAATGGCTGGAAAACGCCCGCTCACTGTGAGCAAGAATGGTATAACCTTAAAAAAGTGGCTTAACCCTGGTTACAGTTTTTGAGGGAAGGATCAGAAGTCGAATATTGGGATTTAGAGTCGAAAAATGAGAGGCGAAGGAAGTGAGGTCATTATTGTTTTTTGCACTGAAAATGAAGATTAAAGGGATCATTCGGAATTGATGAGACCTGAACATTCGAAAATCCGGCCTGCCTAAGCATGGCCACCGCTTGCTGCCGTCCCCACATCATCCCCAACCCCGGACCGTCATCAACCAGACCCACCGGCATACAATGCATCAAACTGACCGTGTACAAAAATGATCCCATGGGATGATCTTGATTTTCCGATAGATCACTGGCCGAAGCAATGTCAATCATGGAAAAAAGACCATTGGATTTTAGCAAGCGCCAAATATTGCCAAGCGCTATTTGTGGCCGCGATTGATCATGAATGGCATCAAAAGCAGTGATATAATCAAATTTCGGTAATTCATTGACAATCGATTCACCGGCCACATCCTTCCGGATGAAACGAATATTGTCCAACCCTGATGCAATCACTTCTTTTCTTGCTTTTTCAATGGCATAGGCCGACAGATCAATACCGATGAATTCACTGGCGGGAAAGGCGTTGGCCATTAATAGGGCGGCGATGCCTTCACCGCACCCCACATCACAGACTTTAATCCCGGCTTCCAATTGCGCTAAAATTCGACCATCATCAACGGCCGGTAAAAATGTATTTAAGAGAACCTGTTTATGCTTGGCGTTGGCGAGCTGTGCCATGAACCGTTGAAAAGTAGGGTATTTTTCGTATTCCACCCCTTTTCCGGTAACAAACCCGTTGACTACGGATTCCATGGCACAAGTTGTCAGCAAAGGGATTTCCTGCATATAGACCCCTAAATTTGAATTACCAGATCTCCGCGTCAGATAATCGCCATGTGCTTTTGGTAGAAAAAAAAGTTCCTTCCCGGTTTCCTCAGCGGAAAGTACTACGATTTCGGCACAAACCATAACCCCTAGCCATTCCTTTAAATAGCGGACATTGACGTTGGCTTTTTCTGCAATCTCAGTCACCGCAACCGGTTCATCCAATGAATCCATCACATCAAATAATCGGAGTTGGTAGCCGATTGACAGGGCAAGATTGGTCGCCCCATTATTTAAAATGGCCGTTAATGTCTCTGCAAAAACCGGCTGCGCTAAATCGGAGGATTCCTTCATATCGTATCATCTTCCTTTGAGTTCATCCAATGGGTATATTGATCCGGTTGATCACGATAACACATGATTCAATAAGGTTTTCTTTCCAGGCACCGAATCCTTTTTATAGCGTGCTATACTTTTAGCTGCTGAATCATATACTCCTTAACGGCTTCCTGGAGTGTTTCCGCTGCAAGAAAAGCACAGTGTTCATCTTCTTTTGGGAATTGCCCGAGTCTTTGCAAAATGGTTTCCCCTGAAACGTCCACGATTTCATCCGGGCTTTTTCCGATGGCCGCTTCAACGGCAAATGATCCGCAAACCGAACTGGACCCGCAACCATCGGTCACATAGGAAGCCTGCTTCACACGGTCATTCTCAAACAGTAAATAAATTTCCATCGTATCCCCGCATTGCCCAGTGACTTTGGCATGTGCATCGGGATTCTCCAGTTTTCCATTGTAGCGTGGATTGCGCCACCGATTAAAACCATCCTCGCCAAAAGCCTCTTTGGTTTCCTCAAAAATCTGCGCCTGTAATTTATTTACAAAATCATCAAAATCATTTTCCATCACGTACCTCACTTAAAACACAATGAATTTCCCCACCCTGTTAACCTCTACTTTATCTCCGAATGCATTGATCAATACTTCGGTGGCAAGCGATCCCGTGCAGTGCCCGACAATCAATTTGGACAGATGAAACTGCTGCAGATCCCGGCAGATTTTGGCCATTTTATCTGAATTTACATGGCCCAAATGAAGCCCACCCATGATAGCATAGATGTGATCCTCTCCTGTCAACCGGGTTACATGCTGCAATGTATTGATAATTCCCCTGTGCGTGCACCCCAGCAAAACAACCACTCCCAGGGCGGTTTTTAACACCAATGCTTTTTCATCCTCAAATGTATCCTGTGTATAAATATCATCTTCCTGGATACAAAACCGATTTTCGATTTTCTCAAAATCCGTTGTCATGGGGATATATCCGGTGGTCATCATATTGTCTGAAACAGCGATGACATCCTCACCTAATTCAAACTGCACGCCACTGTTTTTCAGCGTGGGCAAGTCTTTTGAAATGTCAAAATATCGAATCCTATTTTTATCTATAATGACCTTTGGTTTATAGATACCCGGATGGGCGATCAACGTAAAATGAGTATTACTTTTAATGATATGGTTTAAACCACCCGCATGATCCAGGTGCCCATGACTCAATACAACCTTTTTGATTCGAGCCAGATCAATTCCGGCGATATCCGCATTTTTCACGATTACATTACTGAACCCGGTATCAAAAAGAATACTCTCTGTACCTGTTTCGATAAGCATGGCCAATCCATGCTCATGAAGAAATGAATCCGTTGCAGATGATTTGTTGTCTACCAGGGTTGTAATTTTAATAGGTATGGCCTGTTTTGATTTCATTTTGCGTTATCACCTATGATAAAATCATTAGTTCGCATTATAGATAACGGCATCTCCCAGTTTGCAACCGATCTTCTCTGCAATAATCGGGCATTTTGCTTTCAATAAGAAGAAAATATTTTTACGAGCACCTGAAAGGGTTTCAAAATTACCTTGTCCTTTTGAAATGATAAGATCCGCTTCTTGAAAAATTTGTTGAAATGAACGCGGGCATTCTGCCAAAAGCGTACCGGGCGCATCCGAACCATTATCAATAACGGTAACGATATCCGTCATTCCCGTTTCAATGGCGTCATCCATGGTGGCGTCGTTCAAAACCGGGTTTCCGCGAACGGCAAAGGTGATTTTTTGCGGTTGCAACAGTTCTATCAGCAACCGGTCAAAAACGATTTCACCCGCATTATCGCCGAGATATAAAATATTTTTTGCAGTGGAAAGGGCTGTCAGCAGAAGAGAAATATCTCCAGACAATTGATCAGACAATGATGATTCAATGGCATTGTTAATCATGGCCTGGTCCACATCGCCGTAAATGCCAAAATCAATAATATTACCGGCAATGGCCAACCGAACCGCTATTTCAATTTTATTAGAAGTTGATCCTATTCTTTCCTTTAAGGAGGGATATAAACCCAACGCATAGGCGTTATACCGGTCCTTCACAACCTTATAGGGGTCATTGTTCCCGGAGATTTTTCTGATCATGCGATGAATGATCTGTCCCATCTGCGGCGGGGACATTTTCAAATCCATTTTGGCGACGAGGGCTAAAACTTTTCGCAAAACCACTTCATGGGTCGCCGTGTCTGAAGTTGCAAATCGGACCGCGTCCAAAGTTTGACGAATAAAACAGGGCAAGCAATCAAGGGAAGTTTT
>JAUCGD010000174.1 GCA_030377945.1 Desulfobacterales bacterium HSG17
CTTATTACTAATGAAAAACATTTAAATATTGAAAAACTTATAGAAAAAACATTTTCCATTCTCAGGGCCAGGGCCAGGGACTTTCCGGCAACTGCTTTAAGCTGTGTTTTAAATATGGGAAACGGGGTTTATAAAACAGATGAAAGCGAGCTGGTCAAGATTTTTATTAACTCTGTAACAGAGCTGGGTTTTCAGACCCCCATGATAGGCGGGGTTGGAAATGACTGGCAGATAAGGGTTAACAGTTCCCATATCCAAAATATTCGAACATGGCTTGAACTGATTGAACTTAATCCCAAATGGTCAACCCGCCTGCTTTCGGATCTTATTATCAATATTTCATTAAGCGGTGTTTTTATTAAAGATACGGATTTGTTTCCAAGAGATATTACCAGGCTGTTAAATAGTGACATATGGCCTGTATATAACCTTGTAAAACAGCTTGCCAAGCTTTTCCCGGTTTATTTTAATGACATCGGTGCTGAAGGTGCATTGCGTGACATTTCAACACAGATTGATGAGATTACAAACCGTAAAGACCTTTTGATTCATTTTTTAAGAAAACAGACCCATGTGGAAAGCAGCAACCGCGTTACCGGTTTTATGGAAGCTGTTATTTTGTTCTGGCTTTCCAGGGATAAAAAGCATGTGGACCCTTTTGTTCCTCCCAGCATATTTGAGCAGATCAAAGAAGATAGTGTCTATACAGCAGGTGTTCACAAAGTAATGGTACATCTGAAAGAAAACAAAGGATTATCCCTGCCCGAACACTTATTAGTACTCAGCGATGCTGAACTGTCAAGGCTGGTTAAGGATGCTTCAGATGTATCTTCAAGTGATATTCAAAGGGTTGAACTGGCAGCCCGGCTTTATAAACTGCTTCACCAAAAGTATAATCTGGTCATTGGCCTTGAATTTGGCAGTGAAATAGAATGCTATCTTAACCATTTAAAAACAGAAGCTTTTCCTGATCTTAACAAATTACAGCAGGCTCTCCAGGAGTCTGATATTCATAAAAAACTACCCATGCTCCTGGAATATATGGAACTGCTTAAAAAATTAATTCTGTCAAAACAGAGTTATGACATTCGTGAAGATATTTATAAAAAACGGCATTTTACTGTTGATATTCCTTCCATGTACGGCAGCTACCATGAAATGAAATTTGATGCCCTGGGCCTTACATTCAGGGTTGAATCCCTGGTAAATGTCTGTTTTGAGGAAATAGTGGAAAATATTGATCTGAGCATTATTACCCATGAAACCTTTTACCAGATTTACGAACTGCTGAAGCTTTTTGACAGGGCATTAAAACTGGACGGTATTTCATCAGTAGAGATTGAATCCCAGCTTGAGCTTCTTGCCCATGCACTCCGCGCAAGGGGATTTACCTTTACCCAGTACCTGGATATTTTTAAAGGGTTTGCAAGGGCTGTCAGCAATATTATTAATGATTATTTTAATAATATACATGAAAACAACCTTGACAGGATTCTTTCCCAGGTACCGGCTGAAAGGATCCTGGATAAATATTTATCCCCTGATATATATGATGATGATGCAGATGCTCTTGAAAAAATGAAACACAGGGTTTCCGAGATATTTTTCCGTGACAAAATCGCGCTTTCCCTGGGGCTTCAGCAGCTGGATCTTTTTTTAAGCAGAATATTAAAAACCCTGTTTCACCAGTCTTACAAACTGCCTGGTGACAAGCTCAGGCTTCTTTTAAATTATGACCCCCAGCGGGCAATGATGTCCATAACCGAGCCTGACCACAGGGCAAACGGCATTATTCATCTTGGAAATAAAGGTCATAATCTTGTCAAACTCAATAAACTGAAATTTCCCATACCTCCGGGTTTTATAATAACAACAGAGGTATTCCGATCAAGGGAGATTGTTGAAAAATATCCCCAGGCAGCCCTGAATTTCAAAAAACAAATATCAGATCATATAAAGAAGCTTGAAAAAATGACAGGCAAGTCATTTGGAAAACCTGATAATCCCCTTTTATTTTCTGTAAGAAGCGGTTCATCCATATCCCAGCCTGGAATGATGGATACTTTTTTAGATGTAGGCATTAATGAAGAGATTGCAGCCGGGATTGCTCACAGAACAGGCAATCCCTGGTTTGCCTGGGATAACTACCGCCGTTTTATCCAGTGTTACGGCATGGCATTTGATCTTCACAGGGATGTTTTTGACGCTATAATGCACAAATTTAAAGAAAAACAAGGAATCCCGGTTAAAAGAGGTTTCAGCGGCCAGCAGATGAAGAATCTGGCCCTGGCTTATAAAAAGACGGTTTTAGATGCTGACATAAAAATCTTGGAAGATCCCTTTGAGCAGCTCATGTTAACCATCCAGAAGGTTCTCAATTCCTGGGAATCTGACAAGGCAAAAACCTATCGGAAAATAATGAGTATTTCTGATGACTGGGGAACAGCAGTTACTGTTCAATCAATGGTTTATGGGAATTTATCAAAAAAAGCAGGAACAGGGGTATTTTTTACTCATACACCAAAATGGTCTGAAGACAATGTTCGTCTCTGGGGAGATTTTACAATGGGAAACCAGGGAGAGGATGTGGTTTCAGGTCTGGTAAATACCCTGCCTATTTCCATTATTCAGCAGGAAAATGAGATGAGAAATACAGACATTACCCTTGAAACCTCTTTTCCTGAAATATATGCAGCACTCAAGCAATGGGCATCAGAACTGATCTACAAAAAAGGCTGGAGTCCCCAGGAAATGGAGTTCACCTTTGAAAGCCCTTTCTCAAAAGACCTTTACCTGCTCCAGACACGAAATATGGCCATAAGGGAAAGGCGAAAATTCTTTACCTTTGACCTGGACAACATGGAACAGGATCAGGTTTTCCTGGGCAACGGTATTGGTGTCAGCGGCGGAGCCATGAGCGGCAAAGCTGTTTTCAGCCTTGAAGAGATTGACAGGTGGAGAGAAGAAGAACCCGGAATAAACCTGATTCTCATTCGCGGTGATACTGTTCCTGACGATATTCGGGAAATCAATGCAGCAGACGGCCTTCTCACTGCCAGGGGAGGAGTCACCTCCCATGCAGCAGTTGTGGCCCACAGGCTTGGTAAAACCTGTGTTGTTGGATGCGTAAACCTGGTATGCAATGAAAAAGACAGCACAAGTTTTTTTGACAGTGAATTGATTAAATCAGGGGATTTTATAAGCATAGACGGGCAGGAAGGACTTGTTTACAAAGGATATATGAAGGTTAAAGAATCTTAAAGAATAGAACCACGAATAACACGAATAACACGAATTGAAAATTATAATATATTCGTGTTATTCGTGTTATTCGTGTTATTCGTGGTAAAAAAATGGGTTTTTAATTTCCTATACAATAATAAAACAACCATAAGGAGGCGAAAAATGGCAGGCAGATCTGATATAAAATCTGATTTAAAATTGGGAGTAAACGGATTTGGAAGAATCGGCAAGCTGACAGTATGGCATCATGTTGGGCGACAATATTTTAAGGAAATTGTTGTAAATCTTGGCAGGGAAGTGGGAACCTGTTTTGAGGATATAGTACATTATATTGAAAGGGATTCAACCTACGGATTTCTCAATAATTACCTTCACGGCTATAATGCAGAGCCTGCAATCTCTGAAATTGACGATCAAAATAAAACCATGACCATAAATGATGTAAAGGTCAGATTTCTCATGTCTGAAAGAAACCCTGCTGATATTGCGTGGAAGGAAAATAATGTCAGGATTGCAGTTGATACAACAGGTCAGTTTTTAGACCCGACTATTGCCGGAGACCATGCAAAAGGCTCTGTGCGCGGCCACCTGGAAGCAGGAGCAGAAAAGATAATAGTATCAGCCCCGTTCAAGATCAAAGACAAAGGCCAGCCCATGCCTGAAGATGCTGTTACAACAGTTATGGGCATTAATGACCATGATTATGATCCCCGCCGTCACAGGGTTATATCAAACGCATCCTGCACAACCACATGCCTGGCACACATGATGAAGCCCCTGCTCAATATGTTTGGCCCAAAAAAGATTCTCTCTGCTTCCATGTCAACAATCCACGCAGCCACAGGTTCACAGCAGGTACTGGACCGTCTGCCAAAAACAGGAGCAGGAGATCTGCGAAAAAACCGCAGCATAATGAATAACATCATCCTGACCTCCACAGGTGCTGCCAAAGCTTTAAGGCTGGTCATACCTGAAATGGAGGAAATAGGCTTTATTGCAGAATCTGTGAGAATACCCACATCAACAGGTTCCCTGGTTATCCTTGTGGTAAATTTCCAGGACGAAATTTCAGGGGATTCCATACGCAGGGAAACCATAAACGATGTTTATCGCCAGGCAGCAGCAGATGACCCCAATAATTACCTGCATTTTACAAAAAAACAAAATGTCTCAGGCGATATAATCGGCACACCCAGGGCTGCCGCAGTAATTGAAGGCCATGAAACCCATACCCGGACTGCTGAAGTAACAATGGACATAGGAAGTATTCCCGGACTGCCCAAAGATATTGCAGCATCATTAAAAGACACAATTGTAAGGGTTCCCATTACCCAGGCTGTTATTTACGGTTGGTATGACAATGAAATGGGATCATATGTAAATATGCTTGGAGACAGGACTGTGAGTATTGCTGAGAATTTGTAATTATTTGCTGTTTAAGGAAAACAATGATAAACAAAAATAGTAATTTTGAAGCATCGCTATTCAATACAGCAGATAAGCTCAGAAAAAATATTGATGCAGCAGAGTATAAAAATGTTGTACTTGGTTTGATATTTTTAAAATATATCTCTGATTCCTTTCAGGAACTTTATGAGAAATTAGAGCAGGATGAATATTCCGATCCTGAAGACAGGGACGAATATTTAGCTGAAAATATTTTTTTTGTTCCCAAAGATGCCCGCTGGAAGAGCCTGCAAGCCAAAGCTAAATTGCCGAAAATCGGTGTGGATATTGATGAAGCAATGACTTTAATTGAAAAGGAGAATATTGAGTTAAAAAATGTTCTGCCAAAAGTCTATGCCAGGCCTAATCTTGATAAAGCCTCTTTGGGACAATTGATTGATGTTATTTCTGATATTGAGCTAAAAGCAGAACATGAAAGTTCAAAAGATCTGCTCGGTCGGGTGTATGAATATTTTTTAGGTGAATTTGCCAGTGCTGAAGGTAAAAAAGGCGGACAGTTCTACACCCCAAAATCCATTGTTAAATTGATGGTTGAAATGATCGAACCTTACAAGGGCAGAGTTTATGACCCAGCCTGTGGAAGCGGCGGCATGTTTGTCATGAGTGAAAAGTTTGTTGAGGAACATCAGGGCAATGTTCAAGACATCACTGTATATGGGCAAGAGTCTAATCAGACCACCTGGAAACTCTCTAAAATGAATCTCGCAATTCGCAATATCAACTCGCAATTTGTGGCGTGGAATACCGAAGGCAGTTTTTTAAAAGATGTACACCCGGATTTAAAGGCCGATTATATCCTTGCCAATCCACCGTTTAATCAGTCGGAATGGGGCCAGGAGATATTAAGCGAAGATGGACGCTGGAAATATGGCATCCCCCCAAAAGGCAATGCCAACTTTGCCTGGATGCAGCATATGCTTTACCATCTTGCCCCTGATGGCGTGATGGCAACGGTGCTTGCCAATGGTTCCTTAAGTTCTAATACTTCAGGAGAAGGCGATATTCGCAAAAATATTGTTAAAGCCGATCTGGTGGACTGTATTGTTGCCCTGCCTAAACAGCTTTTTTACAATACCGGTATTCCTGCCACCATTTGGATTTTGCGCAGGGGCAGAAGCCTAAGACAAGGCCAAACCCTGTTTATTGATGCTTCTGAAATGGGCTTTATGAAAGATCGGGTGCATAGAGAATTTGCACCGGAGGATATTGAAAAAATTGAGCAGACTTATCATAACTGGCGTAATAAAGAAGGTTACGAAGACATCAAAGGCTTTTGCAAATCAGCCAAGCTTGCAGAGATAGAAAAGCACAGTTTTATCCTCACTCCTGGGCGATATGTGGGCATCCCTGATGAAGAGGATGACGGGATTCCCTTTGATGAGAAGATGAAAGATTTAACTACTACACTTGCAAGGCAGATCGAAAAAGAAAAAGAGCTGGATGAGCAGTTAAAAGAGCAGTTGGGGAAGGTGGGGTTTGAATTATGAATGAGTTGCCAAAGGGGTGGGGTAAGAAGAATTTGGTTGATTGCCTTGAAGAAGTTATTGATTACAGGGGAAAAACACCTAAAAAATCAAATAAGGGGATTATTACATTAAGTGCCAAAAGTGTAAAAATGGGGAGGATAGATTACAGTCAAGCTTATTATATTTCCGAAGAAGTTTATAGATCATTCATGGTTAGAGGTTTTCCAAAAAAGGGAGATATTCTAATGACAACAGAAGCCCCTTTAGGATGTATTGCAAAATTAGATAGAGATAATATTTCTGTTGCTCAAAGATTACTTACTTTAAGAGGGAAAAATGGAGTATTAGATAATAATTATATGATGTATTATCTCTCATCTAGGATAGGGCAACATGAATTACATGCAAGAGCAAGTGGAAGTACTGTTCAAGGGATTAAACGCTCTGAATTTAAGCATGTAAAAATTATTTTGCCAACCTCTTATCAAGAACAAAAAGCCATTGCCGCAGTACTTTCGGCCTTTGATGAAAAGATAGAATTATTAAGAGAACATAACGAAACACTGGAAACCCTCGCCCAGACGTTTTTTAAAGAGTGGTTTGTCAATTTTAACTATCCCGG
>JAUCGD010000175.1 GCA_030377945.1 Desulfobacterales bacterium HSG17
TTTCAGATATATTTCCCGAAAACATGAGATGAAATTTCAAAAGATGCATTTCACAAACCCCTCAACGATTATTTGGGAAAAGGCGAGAAAATCCTTGTTGTGGATGATGAACAAATTCAAAGGGAGATATCTTGTGAAATTTTAGATGCACTTGGCTATGAACCAGTCTCTGTCTTCAGTGGGGAAGAGGCCATTACATATTTGAACGAAAATTCAGTCGATTTAATATTGTTGGATATGATTATGGACCCAGGTATTAATGGCCGAAAAACCTATGAAAGAATAATTAAAATTCATCCAAAACAAAAGGCAATAATTGTCAGCGGGTTTTCTGAGACGGAAGAGGTTCAAATAGCTCAAAAATTAGGTGCGGGGAAATTCATTAAGAAGCCGTTCACTATGGAATCAATCGGAAGAGCCATCACAGAAGAATTGAAAAAGCCGACAACGTAAACTACTTGAAACAGGAAAAATTATGGACAACGCCATTGATATACAAAAAATGATCCAAACAATTAAAGAAAGGCCGGACTATCATAAGGCCGGGATGATTCTGGCCCACAACGGGGTGGTGCGGGAGACCTCGCGGGACGGCAGAATGGTCACGGAACTCACTGTTTCGGTGGATCATGAAAAACTGGCCGGGGTGATTGCGGCAGGCAAACAACGGTCGGGCATTATCGAGGTTTTGATTGAGATCAATGAGGGCAGGCCCCTTTGTGTGGGTGATGATGTGATGGGCCTAGTAGTGGCGGGTGATATCCGGGAAAATGTAATCCGTACCTTGGAAGAGACATTGGATGCCGTGAAAAGCACGGTTACGTCAAAGACCGAGAAATTTAGGGATGGCTAAAAAGGGTATAGGCTGAAGGCATTTCGACTGAAGGAAGGTCAGCCAGACCTTCCTTCAGTCGAAATGCCTTCCCTTCCCCTATCTCACATATCGTTTTTCCCATTCTGAAACGATCATATTCATCCAGGACGGATGCGGTTCGAGTAATGGTTTACCCAATTCCTTGGTGGATAAGGTGGCGATTCCTTTGGGCAATTTTTTAAATTTGGCCCGGTCTTCCGGGGACAATTTGTCCATATCCAAAACTGTGGGCATGCCCAGTACATTTGGGTCCATGGCGTGAACCTGGGCATCTACGGAAAGAATGAAATTAGCCACTACCATAGCACCTTCGCCGGCCTTGGCATTGTAAGGGATACAGACAAAGCTGGCGTTGCCGATGGTACCCTTATCCAAAACAAAAGTCCGTACCGTGGGGGGGAGCAGACCGTTTTTAATGGCGCTGGAGGCTTCGGCGGGATTAAAGGAGATCATAATATCGATTTCGCCATCTGCCAAAAGCTGGCGCATGGCCGGGCCGTTTTCCGGATATTGTTTACCCTTGCGCCACAGATAAGGGCGGAGCGCATCATACCAGACCCATAATTTTTGTGTGTTCTGGGTGAACATTGCAGCCGTTGCCTCTTGTTGCAAAACCGCCGGATCATCCACCAATTCGTACAGGGCCTGTTTTAAAAATGTGGACCCTAAAAAATTACGGATTTCCGGATGGGCCAGACGCCCTGGATTTAATCTGGCAAAGGAGAGCATGGCCGGAATCGAACGCGGTGGATTTTTTAATCTGGCCGTATCATACACATAAACGACCTGGGCCATGAACAGCGGTGATTCCAGACCGTCCACGGGAACGGTGAAATCCACCACCGTGGCGGGTTTACCTTTTGTATCCACCAGAGAAAAATTGGGCAAAAGATGGGTGAACGGCCCCAACAGTAATCCTTTATCTTTCATGGACAGAAAATTTTCACCGTTGATCCAGATCATGTCGATGGTGCCCCCGCTATCTCGCCCGGCGGCCTTTTCCGCCACGACCCGGGATACGGATTCTGCGGTATTGCTGATCTTCACATGTTCCAAATTCACACCGAATTGAATCTTCACCTGATCCGCGATCCAGGCAATGTGATCATTCGTGCGTTCATCTCCAGCCCAGGCATTCCAATACACCGTCTGTCCTTTGGCTTTTTCCAGCACCGTATTCCAATCGGTTTCCGGGGTAGCCCAAGAATGGCCGACAGCGATAAAGAAAAAGAGTGAGAGCATGCCAACTAGACGATACGCTTTCATTGAGTGAGTTCCTTTCGAAAATAGTTAAAAGAAGGGGTTTTGGCTGAAGGTAAGGCAAAACCTAAAAACCTTCAGTCTGCTTTTCCTTCCCCTGATTTTCCTTCAACTTAATTACCCTGCCCCCGGAAACGTTTGCATCTTCAGGGTCATGGGTTACCAGGAGCGTCGGCAGGCTGTATTGCCTGGCATGGGAAAAAACAAAACCGCGAAACCGCTGCCGGGTGTCGGCGTCCAGTTTGGAAAAAGGCTCATCCAGTAAAAGGGCCTCGGGTTCTGACAGTAAGGTCCGCATGACCGCAACCCTTGCCCGCTGCCCACCGGAAAGAGTGTCTGGCATGCGCTTCTCAAACCCGTCCAGACCTGCCTCGGCCAGGGCTTGGGCTACGGCCTTTTGTCTTTCATGTTTATTTTTTTGCTTTTGAGGCAATGCAAAAGCCAGATTCTGGGCCACCGTCATATGGGGAAATAAAAGATCATCCTGAAATAAAATCCCCACTCTGCGTTTTTCCGGTGGACAGTGGGTTATCTCGCGTTGATTCAACCGGATTGTTCCATGCCTGGTAAAAGCAGGGTCTAAAAATCCGCAAATAAAAGCCAAAAGGCTTGATTTCCCGGCACCACTGGGCCCCATCACGGTCACCACTTCATCGGATCGGATTGATACGCTTAAATCGTCGATAATGACTTGATTTCCAACGGATAAACTGACCTTTACCAGATGCAATACTGCTGCTTCTTTACTTTTTTCCGACTTCATTATTGATGTAAAACCAAGTTTTGTGTTTCTTGATGAACCCTATCGTAGCATACTGGTTGGTGGCGGCAATACCGGAATTCTACTATTTTTAAAAACGCTGCGGAAACATCGTACAGTAATTCATATAGAATCAGTCTATTTAGTACCTAATGATACGATGGTTCTTTTTTTTTATAATCACAACAGAGGAAGGCAGGAGCAGGACAAATTTCAAATAATGGGTTTAATTGCATTTATAATAGCCATCTCGACTTTTAAAATGATAGGGTGTATAAATCCTTGCATGAACACAAGAAATTAGCGCCCCACCCCCCTAAGAAGAATTATCCACAAGGGGAACAACGCCAGGATTTGCCAGGAGTCTTTGTATTGAAAAAGTTGATCAATCCATCCCGTATTGCAATTATCGGCGCATCGGAACAAACCGGCCGCATCGGAACGGTGATTTACAGGCAGTTACTGAACAAAAAGGTACGCCTGTTTCCGGTTTCCGATAAGGAATCGGTGGTCTGGGGCCAGCCCACCCTGCCGACGACGAGTGCCCTACCGGTTGGGATTGATTTGGCAATTATCGCCCAAAACGCCGCCAAAGCAGTTGAAACCGCCTGGAAATGCGCCAAGCGAAAAATTCCTTATTTAATCATCGTGGCCGGTGGTTTCGGTGAAGCCGGTAGCCGGGGCCAGGACCTGGAAAATGAATTAAAAGAAATTGCTCGCACCACCCCGACACGTATCTTAGGGCCCAATACATTGGGCATTTTCGTTCCTGTGCATTTAATGGATACCCTGTTCGTGGAGCATGGAGACCAGGCTCTGGCCGGAGGCGGCGGTGTGGCCGTCATCTCCCAAAGTGGGTCGGTGGGCGTTGAAGCTTTAGGGCTTGCCAGTAATACCGGTTTCGGGATGCACGCTTTTATCGGTTTGGGCAATAAATGCGACCTGAATGAACTCGATTTTCTGGAATATTTCGGTAATGACCCCCAAACCACCTGCATCGCTTTTTACATGGAAAATTTTGACAATGGCCGCCGATTTTTGGAAATGGCCGGCCGGATCACCCACCATAAACCCATTTTAATCTTAAAGGCTGGTCGCTCTGAAACCGGCTCGCGTGCGGTGGCATCCCACACCGGGAATCTGGCGGGTTCGGACCGGGTTGTGAGCGGTGCCTTTCGCCAATTCGGAATACAGCGGGTTTTTGATGACGAAGCCCTTTGTGACGCGGCCAAAACCCTTGCCGGTTTGCCGGTTCCCAAAGGCAACCGACTGGCCATATTGACCCCGGCCGGGGGGTATGGTGTCATGGGAGCGGATCATGTGGAAACCGACCAGCCCCCGGCAGTGCTTAAAATGGCTGAACTTTCCCCTCATACAATTGAAGAACTTCAACAAAGATTATTGCCGTTTGCTTCCAGTCAAAATCCGGTGGATCTTACCGCCAGCGCAGATAATGAAATGTTCGCAGACAGTCTATCCCTCATTTTGGGGGATGAAAATGTTGATATAGTGATCGTCATCGCATTTTTTGCCCCACCCACCATTACGGATGGCCTGGTCCAGAAATTATCCGATATTATCAACGCCTCCCAAAAACCCGTAATCGTCTTTACCCAATACGGCCCGTTTACAAATCAATACCTGTTGCGTTTTCATCAGGAAGGTGTGGTGGGGTTTCCCTCCATCTGGCGGGCTGTGCGTGCCGCCCGTTTTCTGGTGGAGCGGGCAAGTATTCTAAACGTTCGAAAGGATTCTGAATGCAGGAGCTGATCCACAACTGGTGCCGGTCTCTGCGCGTTCCGCTTCAACCAGATGAATTTGAAGCCAAAAGGCTACTTTCCGCCATGGGCATCCCGATTCCGGAAAGCCAACGGCTCATGCCGGATACAGCTCCGCCTGTACCCGAATTTTCCGGACCATTTGTGGTTAAAACCTGTTCGCCTGAAATTTTACACAAGACCGAGGCCGATGGTGTGCAGTTGGATGTCCCATCACATGATTTTGCTTCCGTAATATCTGATTTTTCAATCCGGTTCCCCGGAAAAGCTGTATTGGTGGAATCTCAAATCAATTACCAGGGGCCGGAAATGATCGTCGGTGGTCTGAATGATCCGGCTTTTGGTCCTGCCCTGATGGTGGGGGCCGGTGGTATTTTCACAGAAATCTTTCAGGATGTGGTTTTCCGCCTGGCCCCGTTAAATACCGCTGAATCCCGATGCATGATCCAGGAGCTAAATATTTTTCCAGCCCTGAACGGTTTCCGGAATCAGCCTTCTTTTGTCGACCCCTTAAGCCACCTCCTTACACAGGTCAGTCGCCTGGTGGCCGACTTTGGTGACATCCTGGATCAATTGGATATTAACCCCCTGGTTTGCCAAAATGGGCAATGGATCGCCCTTGATGTTAAAATTCTTTTACACCCTTAAAGGAACAGACCCTAAATGAAAAACGCTCATATTTTACTCGTAGATGATGATGAAATCATCCTGCAGAGCATTTCCCTGGACCTGGAATCCAGGGGCTTTAAAGTAACCGCCCTTTCCTCAGGCATTGCGGCCCTTGAGCTTTTATCCAAACAAACCTTTGATCTCGTGATCTCGGACCTGGTGATGGACTCGATAGACGGCATTCAAATTTTAAAAGCCGCCAAATCCCATTGGCCGGATATCGGTGTATTGATTCTGACCGGTTATGGGGATCTCAATTCCGCCATAAAAGCGGTCCGCTTTCGGGCAGATGATTATTTGCTGAAACCCTGTGATCCTGATGAGCTTGAATTCCGGATCGCACGCTGCCTTGAGCATGCTGATCTAAAAAAACGAGTCCGAATGTATGAAGACATCGTTCCCATTTGCTGCATGTGCAAAAAGATCCGTGATGATAAAGATGCTCCTGGAAAAGGGGATTGGATGAGTGTGGAGAATTATTTATGGCAAAACAAAGGGATATCCCCCACTTCCACTTACTGCCCGGAGTGTTTGGTGGTTGTGGAAAAAGACATGGAAAGCAGGGGGGTAAGCTGAAAGAAAGGCAAAATCAAACAATAGGGGTTTAGGCTGAGGGCTGAAAGAAAGGCAAAACCTGAAAACTTACAGTCTTTTTTTCCTTCAGCCTAACCCCCTGCCTTAAAAAAAAAGGGCTGTCTTTAGCGGGTTTCAATACCCTAAAAAACAGCCCTTTTTAAATTTTTAGCTTTTACCTGAATACCTTCGGCCTTCAGCCTAAGCACCTTCTCCTAAGCACTTAATCTGCCGGATGGCATTGAATACAACCGGTTGGACCGGTGGCTTGAATTTTATTATTGTCCGGCAATATTTTTTCAGACTCTTCCAGATTGGCTTTTTTGATTTCCCGATGGCATCCCACACAGCTTTCATGGAAAGCATATTTATAATAGGTGATCCCTTCCCCGGTGAATTCCCCATCGACCAGTGATTTTTTAGGTGCCTCGGTAATGTCATGGCAACCGCTGGTCATACAGCCGTTCAATTCCGCCCCGCCGTCCCACGTATGATGGCATTCCTGGCAAGCATAGGAAAAATGTTGGGAATGAGGAAATTCCACTGCGGCCCGCTTTGCCTCAACGCCTTCAGGGGCTTCCAGATCAATAATTCCCAAGGGGACAACCAATTCCCCGTCTGTACTTTCTGATGCAATACCGACGGATATTGCCGCAAAGACCAAACCAACAGCCAGTATGCCGATTGTCCATTTTTTTAAAAAAAGATTCCGCGTCATGTCACTCCTTCCCCCTGATATTTCTTATAAAATCAATTTATTAAATTTTTAATTCAGCAATTCACGGACGAAGAGACTTTTAAAGAACCTCATGCAAAAAGTCAAGCCACCATTCGCCCGCCAAAGCATACCCGGCCCATTTTAGAGGATGAGAGTTATTTCAAT
>JAUCGD010000176.1 GCA_030377945.1 Desulfobacterales bacterium HSG17
TCTGACTGATGCTTAAAAACTTGATAACTTGAAATATGGTGGAGCAAAACAGTGCTGAACAGATTTAAAAAATTCATATTGAAAAGCATTGAAAAATTGATTGTCTTGGCATTTCTGGGATCTATGATCGTTGCAGGCATGGGATATCTGGCTTGGGAAAATCAGAACAATTTTGAAAAGACTATTGTCAGTCAGACACAACAACAACTATTATCAACAGCAAAATCAATTGCAATCAGCATAGAAAATTTTTTCACAATGCAGCAGGGAATTCTAAAATCTCTTGCAAGTGATCCCATATTATCACAATTAACGCCTGACAAGAATTTTTCCCAGTTGGAAATGAGATATAAGGAATTAAGGGGAAATATTGGCGGATTCTACCTGATTTCACCAAAAGGGATTGTGACACATCGATATCCCCATAAAGATAGAGTTGGGAATAACTTTGCAGATAAACCGGGTATCTCTACAGCATTGAGAACCCGGAAACCTCATATAAGCAAATTATTTACAAGTAATTCAGGCAAACCTTGTATATCTGTATTAGAACCCATCATTCTGGATGGAAAATTTATAGGTCTTGTCAGGGCTTTGACGTATATTAAGACAATCCAGAATTTATATATAAACCAAATCAAGATCGGGGAAAAAGGTTTTACAAAGGTTATAGATAAAAAAGGCGTGGTGATAATGCATTCTCAGTCCAAGCATCTTGGTGAAAATATTATTACTTCAAGAAAAGAAAGGCTACTCCCAAATATTGAAACTACATTAAAAAATCTTGCAGAAAAAATGACTAATGGAGAAGAGGGTGTTGATATATATCAATCTGCCTGGTGGATTCAAAAAGAATGGAAAACAGGAAAAGAACTTATTGCTTATGCACCTGTTCATATTGGCGATGAGTTGTGGTCAATCAGTGTTTCTTTAGATTATTCTGAAATTGCAGCACCCATTAAAGCGCACTCAAAAAACACCTTTAGTCTTGTAGGGTTTATGATTCTTTTAATTAGTACAGGAGGGTTTATTCTTCATAATGTACAAAGAAAAAAGATATTATCAGAAGAGAAGGTAAAGCATTTTGAAACAATCAGCAAATCAGCAGCAGCTTTAGAAAAAAGTGAAAAAAAGTACCGTTTTTTAGCAGAATCAATGAAAGATGTAATTATTCAAATCTCTCCAGAAGCTCAATTAGTATATATCAGCCCAAGTATTAAAGAGTTTGGTGGGTATGATGCCGCAAATGAAACCGGGAATCATATAGCAGAATACTTTGAGAGAGAATCAGATCTTATACGTGCTTTTGAACTACTTGAGAAAGTTCTTAAAACCCACCAGAGTGGAAATTTTGAATTTTTATTTAAACCCAAAAACCAAAAACCCTTCCCTGTTGAACTTAGCTATTCTCCAATAATAAAAGACAATACCGTAATAACAATTCAATTTGTATTACGTGACATTAGTGAACGTAAACAGGCTGAAAAGGCAAAAACAAAACTTGAAAATCAACTCCAGCAGGCTCAAAAAATGGAAGCTATAGGTACTCTTGCTGGAGGTGTTGCCCATGATCTGAACAATGTATTGAGCGCGGTTGTGGCCTACCCTGATTTAATATTGATGGATCTTCCCGAGAACAGTCCTTTAAAAAAACCTATTGTAAGTATTCAGGAATCAGGATTCAAGGCGGCTGCAATTGTGCAGGATTTATTGACTCTGGCAAGACGAGGGGTTGTTGTTGCAGATGTTATGAATTTAAACCAGCTTGTTGATAGTTATATTAACTCCCCGGAACATGCAAAATTAAAATCCTTTAATCCCTATGCAGTAATTAAAAGTAATCTTGACGCGGATGTATTAAATATCATGGGCTCAACAGTACATCTGTTCAAAACTATCATGAACCTTGTTAACAACGCAGCAGAGGCAATGCCTGATGGCGGAAATATAACCATCTCAACACAAAATCAATACATTGATAAACCTGTAAATGGCTATAATACAATAAATGAAGGAGATTATGCTGTTCTTAAAATATCAGACACCGGGACTGGTATCGCCTCAAAGGATATTAAGAGAATTTTTGAACCGTTTTATACAAAAAAAGTTATGGGAAGAAGTGGGACCGGGTTGGGTATGGCCGTTGTATGGGGCACAGTAAAAGACCATCATGGATATATTGATGTTCAAAGCATCCTGAACAAAGGAACAACATTTATACTCTATTTCCCAGTGACCAGAGAGGAGGCAGGTGTACTAAAAACTGCCCTGCCAGGGAAAAATACATGGGTACAAGAGAATCAATCCTGATTGTGGATGATGTAGAAGCACAACGTAATGTTGCAACAGACCTGTTAAAAAAACTGAATTATTCTGTTACATCTGTGGCAAGTGGCGAGCAGGCTGTTGACTATATGAAACAAAATTCAGCAAATCTTGTAATCTTAGATATGATAATGGATCCTGGCATTGATGGATGCGAGGCATACAAACAAATCCTTGAGTTTCATCCTGAACAAAGGGCAATTATTACAAGCGGGTTCTCTGAGACTGACAGAGTTAAAGAAGCTCAAAAACTTGGTGCAGGAGAATATTTAAAAAAACCTTATACTTTTGAAAATATTGGATTGGCAGTACAAAAAGAATTGAGAAGGTAAATGAAAAATAGAGATTATCCTTCAAAAAAACCTTATAAACATTCAGGGAAAAGACCTGGCATAAAAAGAATGAAACCAGGTTCTGATAAATCTTTAAGGCGTGTTTTTAAAAAGATCGGGGTGCCTGAAAAAACCAGATTTAAACCTGATGAATTTCAGCTTCAGGCAATCAAAGCAATAGAACAATCAGATTGTCTTGTTACTGCTCCTACAGGTGCAGGAAAAACATGGATTGCCCAGCAGGTTGCACAAAAAGTGATGCAAAAAAAAGGCAGGGTGTGGTATGCAACACCTTTAAAAGCCTTGACAAATTCCATCCATGCCCAATTCTCCAAACTGTTTAAAGAAGAAAATGTCGGAATTCTCACAGGTGATATAAAAGAGAACCCGGATGCATCAATTGTCATAGGCACCACGGAAATTTTGAGAAATCAGCTCTATGATGCCATGCATACCGGTGAAGATTTAAAGTGTGATTTAATCATCCTTGATGAAGCCCATTTTCTCGGAGATGAGCAGCGTGGTGTGGTGTGGGAAGAGATCATGATCTATCTGCCTGTCAGGATTCCTCTGCTTTTGCTTTCTGCCACCATAGGCAATCCCTGGCAAATTGCAAAATGGTTTGAATCAATCCGGGGGCAAAAATGCCATGTTGTAGAAAATCATGTTAGACCTGTACCTCTTTTTCCTCTTTTTCTACATCCATCCGGGACTCTTTTCCCTTTGATGCAACCATTGGAATCTGAAGACAAACAACATCTTCATAAAAAAGTTTTTAAATTTGAAAAAGCTGAAAAAAAACCAAGAATGGCACCCTATGGCAAACTGCCACCATTTGCAGAGATCCTGGAAATCCTTGATAAATATAATTTACTGCCGGCAATCTTTTTTTTAAAATCACGAAAAGAGTGTGACCAGGCTATTAAACTCTGTAATTCAAACTTACTGTCACGAACTCCTGCAAAGAGAAAAAACCTGATGCATACAATCAATAATCTTGTATCAGGCAATCATCATCTTAAGCATCACAGCCAAAGGCAGTATCTTGAACAAACTGGATGCGCATCCCATCACAGCGGACACCTCCCTGCATGGAAAATAGTAGTTGAAACCCTTATGTCCCAAGGTCTTCTCCATGCAATGTTTGCCACATCCACAGTGGCGGCAGGGGTGAATTTTCCTGCCCGTTCAGTAGTTGTTTTAAATTCTGACCGTTTTAACGGAGTTGAATTCATCTCATTGAGTCCCAGTGAATTCCAACAGATGACAGGCAGGGCAGGAAGAAGAGGAATGGATAAAATCGGTTTTGCAATCATGCTGCCCGGCAAATTCATGGATCTTAAATACGTTGGAAACTTGATAAATTCTCCTGCGCTGGATATTGAAAGCCAGATCACCATCAATTTTTCCATGGTATTAAATCTTTTATTGTCCCATACTCCTGACCAGATAAAAATGCTTCTTGAAAAATCATTTGCCTCTTATCTGATCATGTCGGGAAAAAAAAGAGGAAAAAAAGCAAAAAAACGATTTGGTGCAGGACTTGAGTTTTTGTGGAATGATTTTCTGGATCACATGGATTTTTTGATACAGGAACAATTTGTTACAAAAAGCGGAACACTGACACAAGATGGCATGTGGGCATCAAAACTGCGAATCGACTCCCCTCTTCTTGTTGCACAAAGTATCAGGAAAAATCTTTTACCGCAAAAAGATCCGGCTTTGCTGACTGCGATTATTGGCTCTTTTGTAAATGAAAAAGAGTTTAAAGATGATATTTTATATTCCAAAGCCCTGCCAAAACATCTCAAGGAATCTTTTCTTGCTGCAAGACAGGGATTAAAACCCTTTGCCATTGAAATGTTGAAAAAAGGTTTTCATGCCCCCAATCTTTATATTCAGCCAAGTCTTCTACTTTATTCCTGGGCCCATGATGAACCCTGGGAAAATATCGTAACTAATCCTGATTATGGTCCTGGTGATTTTGCCAGACTGACTTTGAGAACAGCTGATAATCTAAGACAGATATCAAAATTAGAGGATAGTTTCCCTGCAATTGCCAAAACTGCAAAAGAGGCTATCGCACTTATATTAAAAGAACCTGTTGTAACATCGTAAAAAGGAGAAAATAATGAAACAAATTTATGCAAAAAAAGCCCCAGATGCCCTTGGACCATACTGCCATGCCATTGTTCACAATAAAATGGCTTTCTGTTCCGGGCAGATCCCGCTTGATCCTGATACAATGGAAATTGTCGGAACAACCATTCAAGAGCAGACAGCAAGGGTTATGGAAAATATCAAAATTGTATTATCAGAAATTGGCACAAGCCTGGATAAAATTATAAAAACCACTATTTTTTTAAATAGCATGGATGATTTCATGGGTATGAATAAAGTATATGAAAAAAAACTTAATGGCCATAAACCAGCCAGATCAACATTCGAAGTTGGGGGACTTCCCAAAAATGCCCTTGTTGAAATAGAGTGTATTGCTGCAATTGATTAAAATTAATGAACTTTCAAAATAAAGATATTTCAATTGAGTTAAATGTACATGGAGACAATGAATATACCAAGGTAAGTTATCCTGTAAAATACGGTCTTTTTTCAAGGCTTGAAACCAATGATTATGTTTTTGAATTTAATCAGAACCATGAAATAAGGCATGCTAAATCCAGGACAAACAACTGGAGGCATCCATCAGAATGGCTCAAACGAACAATTGGAAATGACTGGATTTATTATTCCACTGGAGGTTATGCAGGAGTTTTTGAGGCTATTGGAGAGTATTATCTTCCCAATTTGATGTACCAGACAAATTCTCTTCTTGGAGGGCTTCCTTTTAAAGATGAGAGTATTGATCATATTGTCAAAAACTGGCATGAAATTTTAATGTCAGAAATACCAGCTAACTTGCCTGATCATTTTATGCCATGGTTAAAGGCAGTACAGGATCATACTCCTGACAGACTGGAGAAAAAAGCAGAAAAATTATTTAATATAACAGGTTCAAGGGTCAGCGTGATGCCTCCCGATGCCAGGCATGTTGACTATAATATTATTCCAGTAAATATCTCTGACGGCTGCCTGTATAAATGCAGGTTCTGCAAAATAAAAAACCACAAAAAATTTAATAACAGGCCAATTGAGGATATTGACAGGCAGTTCAGACAGATCAAGCAGCTTTACAATAATGATATTGTTAATTTTAATGCCTTATTTCTTGGAGAGCATGATGCTTTAAATGCTTCTTGTGATCTTATACTTGAAACAGTGCAGAAAGCTTATCATACATTTAATTTTAAAAACTCTTATATGTCAGATAATTATCTGTTTATTTTTGGAAGTGCTGACTCTTTTTTAAATAAAGATGCAGCATTTTTTAAAAGGCTTAACCAGCTTGACTTTCAAACCTTTATCAATATCGGGCTTGAATCCTTTGACCAGAAAGTTCTGGATATGATTGGAAAACCAATATCAGAAAAAAAAGTTGGCAGAGCCTTTAAAAAAATACAGAGTATCAACAATGCTTACAACAATATAGAAATCACATGCAATTTTGTTATGGATGAAAATCTCCCAGACTCTCACCATAATTCATTAATGACGCTTATACGAAACAGTGTAAACAGAACAAATCCCAAGGGAAGTATTTATCTATCTCCTTTAAAATTTGGTTCTCCTTCAAGAGAGGTTCTTTACGATTTTTATAAACTAAAAGCTCTTAGTCGCTTCCCCACATTTTTATATATAATTCAAAGATTATAGCCAATATTATTTTTCATACTTGACAAAAAGCATCTGCCTATCCTAAATTTGAATATGAAATGCCCAATCAGTCAGCCGATGCATTGTCACTTAATTAAAAGTGGAGAGAGAACATGGCAAAAAAAGAAAAGATGCTTTGCAAATGGAAAAAAGATGATATAAGTAAAAAACTTGATGCCTTAAGTAATATCGTTAGAAATCCAAAATTCGTATGTAAAAAGTGCGGCAGGGTTGCGGATAAAAAAAAATGGCTGCATAAACCAGTTGCATTGAATTAAAGCATGTTGCCCTGTGTATTTAATATAACTTGAACATCCATATCTTATTTAA
>JAUCGD010000177.1 GCA_030377945.1 Desulfobacterales bacterium HSG17
ATTGGGATAGTTACTGGGATTTTTTTACCGGTCAGGCCAGAGATAATGAATTTATAGCTGATGAATACAATCCCCTTAATATACAAGAAAAATTGCGTGCTTAATTTTGGTTACACTCAAATGATTTACTATGAAATTTCATCATGTTAATCATAATTCTTTTTTTTGAATCAGGATATTCAGGATGATTAAAGATGGTCAGGATATATAATTCTATCCTGAATATCCTTTGAAATCCTGACCATCCTGATTCAAACAACATATGAACCATGATTCATATGATTAAATGATTTACTATGAATATTCATGCTAATCATGAAAATCATTTAATCATGGTTCAAAATAAAAAAGGAGAAAAACTTGGAAAAACAAACAAAATCCGCAGCAATTTCATTTATCTTTGTTCTGATACTATCTTTTAATGCTTTTGCATGGCCCATACCTGATACTGGGCAGACAAAATGTTATGATGATGAAGGTAATGAAATTGATCCATGTCCCCAGCCTGGTGAACCTTTTTACGGGCAGGACGGCAACTATAACATAAATCCACCATCATATACCAAACTTGATGCAGGCGGCAATGACTTGCCTGATTCAGCAGAAGAATGGGTTATGGTCAGGGATAATGTAACTGGTCTGATGTGGGAGGTAAAGCAGAATAAAGATGATATTCAAGATTATTCCAATCCCCATGATGCGGATAACACATATACTTGGTATGACAGCAGTCTTTCAGGAGAGACTGCTGGAACACCTGGCGACGGTACTGATACTGAAGATTTCATCAATCACGTTAATACTAAAAATTTAGGCGGTTATTCAGACTGGCGTCTGCCAACGAATAAGGAAAACAGTTCTATTTTAAGATATTTACCACATAGGATAAATACAGATTATTTCCCAAATACTCAGTCTGGTTTTTATACTGACTATTCCTCGTCTACTACTTACACATCTATCACAATTTATGCGTGGTTCGTGAATTTCTATAACGGACATGAATACTACGGATATAAGAGTAAAAGCACTTATGTTCGTGCTGTTCGCGGCGGACAGTCTCATTTATTGGATCATTTGGTCATTAACAACGACGAAACAGTCACTGATACTGCAACAGGTTTGATGTGGCAACGGTCCGAATCTGACGCAGTAAGAACATGGAAAAATGCACTTGAATATTGTAAAAATATGTCTAAAAATGGATATAATGACTGGCGACTTCCTACTTTGAAAGAGCTGCTTTCAATTGCAGAAATACCTTTCATCAACAGCATGGCTATTGATGAAAGGTATTTTCCAAATACGCTTTCTTATTATTGTTTTAAATATTGGTGGTCATCTACGACTAGCATCCTCGATATAGAAGACAATGCATGGTGTGTAACCTTCTGCGATAGTAGTATCGGCTACGCCAGTAAGGTGACTACTCGTCGTGTGTACGCTATCCGAGGCGGTCAATATAAATTATTTGGTCATTTGATAATATCTATACCTCAACAGGCTTCTTCCTGGAATATAAACAGCATCATGCCCATAACCTGGGATACAGCCAACATTAATGGAGTTGTAAAAATATCCATTTCCTATGAAGGCGGCAGGCCCGAAACCTATGAAACTATTTCCGAAAGTACATCCAACGACGGCTATTATGAATGGACAATTCCCAACATTCCCTCATTCAACTGCATGTTAAAAATTGAACCCCTGTCAGACCCAACCAAAGGCACAGTCCAAGGTCTTTTTACCATAGGCAGCTATATCAAAACCTCTTCGCCTGATCTTGTACTGACCGAACCCACAACACCGGATGCAGGAGAACCAAGAACCTTTAACATAATGCTGGCAAGCAAACCATCAGGCAGTGTCACCCTGAACCTATACAGCTCAAACCCAGGCGAATTCGAAGTTTCCCCAGCATCCGTAACCCTGAACAGCGAAAACTGGGAAACAGGCGTAACTGTCACAGTCACCCCTGAATACGACGGTATAGTCGATGGAGATCAAAGATGTTCCGTTCTTGCATCAACAGGTTCCGAAGGCGGGTTTACAGCAAATGAACTTTCCATAATTCAAATCACAGTCCGCAATGCAGACACAGGTGTAACAGTGAATTCAATTTATCCGTCTTTTGGAGAATCAGACAAAGAATTACTTGTAACAATCACCGGAACCGGTTTTACAGACGCAACAAAAGTCAGCATATATCCTGAAGGCGGAACAGAAGTATCCCTTACACCAGACACAGTAACCTCAACAACTATCACCCTGACCATCCCAGGACAATCACCAGGAAATTACAACCTGAAAGCCGGTTCATTTGAATTAACAAACGCTCTCACCTTTGCCAATACCGCAGCAGTTACAACCCAGAACCGGAAAAAAGCAATAATAGTAACCGGAAGCGGTCCATACTATGACAACAACCTGTGGGATTCCACTGAAAAATGTGCAAAAAGAGCTTATCTTTCCCTGTTTTTCCAGGGATATTCTGATGAAACTATTCAGTTTCTCAGCAAAAAAGCTTTCATGGATATAACAAAAAACGGCAGTAATGATGTTGATGCCCCGGCTGACCTGCAAAACCTGGAAAGCGCCATAAAAACATGGGCAGCAGATGCCACAGACGAACTGATCCTCTACATGATAGGCCCCGGAACAAACGCTTCCTTTCAATTCAATAACAGCAGCACACCTGAAATGCTCACAGCATCAACACTGGAATCATGGCTTGCAACCCTGCAAACAACCATGACCGGGAAAATTATCATCATCTACGATGCTCCCATGTCCCACACCTTTCTTGCTCCATTATCTGCTTCAAACCGAATTGTAATAACAGGAACATCTGAAAACGAATATTCATGGTTTTTAGATGACGGCGAAATTTCCTTTTCCTGGTTTTTCTGGAACTCAATATTTGACAATGCAAAAATATACGAGGCATTCACCTTTTCAAAAAACATGATGAACACCCTGCAAACCCCGCAGATGACAGAAAACGGAAGTCCGGTAAACAGAAAAAAACGGGAAATAACCGAAGAAATCACAGTAGGCAGAGGCCGCGATGTTCTCACCAATCCCCCTGAAATCGGCGAAGTCTGCCCAGAACAGACCATAACAGACACCGAAACCGCAGATCTCTGGGCAAAATCCATAAACGCTGACAACAGCATCAGCAGGGTATGGGCAAGGCTGGCTATTCCCCTGGGTAAATTCAAACCCAATAACGAACCCATAATAATAGCCCCCACTCTAAAGCTCCTTGACCCAGAAAATGACGGTCAGTATGACGCTGCATACAAAGAATTCAAGCAAAACGGGGAATACGGCATATTCATATATGCCAGGGATAAAAAAGACCTGCAATCCCTTCCCAAGCCCACAAAAGTAACACAAAACAGCGGGATTCTACCAGTTGGCGGAGACATGAACATTGACGGCTCAGTTGACCTGAAAGATGCAATAACCGCGCTTCAGATTGCAGCAGGTATGGACATTATTGCCGTGGCTGAATTTGAAGTCAGCGGTGATGAAAAGGTTGGAGTTGAGGATGCTGTATTTATTCTTGGGATGATTGCCGGATTAAAATAGAATCAAGATGGTCAGGATGATTTCAGGATACGCAGGATAGAATATATCCTGACTATCCTTTTCAATCTTGACCATCCTGATTCAAATAATTAACAAGGAGCCTATATGACAAAAAATATAAAACGCATTCCCTACGGTGTTTCGGATTTTGAAAAAATGCAGAACAACAACCTGTATTATGTTGATAAAACAAAATATATTCCCATGCTGGAACAATCCCCCTTTTACATCTTTCTTATCAGGCCAAGAAGATTTGGAAAATCCCTGTGGGTATCGGTTCTGGAAAATTATTATGATATTAATAAAAAAGACAGGTTTGAGGATATTTTTCGTGATACCTGGATTGGTAAAAATCCCACTGATGAAAGAAATTCCTACCTGATTCTGAAATTTAATTTTTCAATGGTTAATCCCGATATTCGATTTGTTGATGAATCTTTTGAAGATACAGGGGATGCTGTTCTTGAAGATTTTCTGCTTAGATACACACAATTTTTCAGCAAAACCGAACGGGAAGAAATCCTTTTACTGGAAAAAACTGATAGCCGGTTAAAAAGAATTCTGTTACAGGCTGCCAGAAAAAAACTGAAGATATTCCTTATTATTGATGAATATGACAACTTTGCCAATACAATTCTCAGTACAGCAGGTGAAAAAGCCTATCATGAATTAACCCACGGTCCGGGATTCTTCCGGTATTTCTTTAATATTCTTAAAGGTGGAACATCACAGGATGATTCCGGGCTTTCAAGACTGTTCATTACCGGGGTTTCTCCTGTAACAATGGATGATGTTACCAGCGGTTTCAACATTGGTGAAAATATCAGCCTTGATGATGCATTCTGCGATCTGCTTGGACTTGACGAGGAAGAAGTTACAGCTATGCTCAATTATTATAAAGATGAAGGTCTGATAAAACCGAATATTGATTTCTGCATGAATATTATGAAGCAGTGGTATAATAAATACCGATTTTCCCGTAATTTGGTAAAAAAGGTGTTTAATTCGGATATGGTACTTTACTTTATTAAAGAATTGATAAAAGGAAACAGGATTCCGTACAACCTTATAGATCAGAATATCCGTATTGATTATAACAAACTGCGTCACCTGATGCTTATTGACCAAAAGCTTAACGGTAACTTCAGTGACTTGAAAAGCATTATAGAAACCGGTGAAACTATAAGCAATATCAATCTGAGTTTTCCTTTGGAAAACCTGAAAAATCGTGAAAATTTCATTTCCCTTTTGTTCTATTTCGGTCTGCTCTCTTTTAAAGGCACTTTTGAAGGCGAACCCCTGCTTGGCATTCCAAATATGACTGTAAAAAAATTGATGTACGGATATATCCGCGATGCATTTCATGATGTTGATATATTCCGCCTCAATCTCCGGGAATTTTCCGGAAATATTCGAAAAATGGCATACAGGGGGCAATGGCAGCCTGTATTTGAATTTTTATCCGAAGAAGTGAAAAAGCAGACATCAATACGGGACTACCTGGAAGGGGAAAAGGTTATACAGGGGTTTTTACTTGCCTATTTGAATATTACGGATTTCTTTTTGACACGAACAGAACAGGAAACCGGTAAAGGGTTCTGCGATCTCTGGCTGGAGCCTTTTCTGGCAAGATTTCCTGATATGCCATTTGGTTATTTGATAGAACTGAAATATATTGCAAGGGGTGAATTCACAGATGCCCTTCTTAAGAAAAAAATTAATAAGGCTAAGGAACAGTTGAATCAATATGGGAATGATGACCGGGTTAAGAAGATTGCAGAACAAGTGACTGTGAAAAAGGTTGTGCTTGTTTATAAAGGGTGGGAGCTGGTGCATCTGGAGGAGGTTTGAATCAGGATGGTCAGGATGATTTAAGGATGCCCAGGATATTATCATCCTGAATACCCTTTTAAATCCTGGGCATCCTGATTCAAACAACCTCTGTCTGAACCGCAGATAACCATGATAAAAAAAGATAATCATGATAAATTACACCCATCATGATTATCATAAAACATCACGGTAATCTGCGGTTCAGTTATTCTGTGGAAAGTCAAGACAATTCGGGCTAAGTTATGCCCGAAAAAAAATCAACATTGTTCTTTGAAAATTCGGTAAAGTATTTTTGTTCAGGCAAGGCATAGATTCCCTATAAAATTGAAAGTATAGCCTTGACCTGGCTTTTTTCTATTCTTTCCTTTACTTCCATTGACTGATTATGCTAATTCTACTGCTTGAGCGGGAGCTGTGACCCCGTCTTCAGCGTTTTTGTCGCTATGGGGCCTTTTCCGCTCTTTCCTCTTCTTTGATTGCCGTTTTGATACAGGAGCTTCTGCATCAAAATCCTGATAACGTCGACTCTTATCTTTACGTATTACGATTTTGTTTTCAATTTTTTTCACCCTGTTTTTCCGATCTGTGTCAGTATCAAAAGGTGTGTTATGTTTAAGCATACCATAAACAATACGAAGACTTTTATGCATACAGACACCAATGGCAGCCATTTTTTCCATCCCTTTTTCAACCCGATCCAGGTACAGTTCCTGAATAAGGGGATTATAAGTCAGTGAGGCCATTACAACCATATACAAAATATGTCTTGGTACTTTTCTTCCTTTTTTACTCATCTTGAATCCTCCACTACCGTCACCGCTCATTTTATAAACCGGATGAACTCCGAAGAATGAAGCCAGTTTTTTTACCGATGAGAATCGTTTGATCGTTTGTATTTCAAGCATCAGCCCAATAGCTGAGGAAACCCCTATTTCAGGAAAGGTTTTAAGCAGTTCTACTTCAGGCATTGTACATTGTTTTGACATATATTCAGTTTGGGTTTTTATGGTCTTATTCAGATGAATAATTTGTTTTACAACAGACTTCAGACATATTAATCAACTCAAAAGCCTTCCTTAAGCGCACGAATGAAAGCATATAAAAAAAGCTATCAATGATTATTTTTTCCGATTATCTTTTATAATCAGTAAAGTAAAGGTAATTTGTAGTTTACAATTAAAATTATTTTTGCCCGAAGTCCTCCTCAAAAAGCCTAAATCAATCAATGATATTATCACATAGTATTTTAATCCTCATATAATAATATCAAGCAATTAGCAAATTCATGCCAAAATACCAGTGTTTTTAATATTGACT
>JAUCGD010000178.1 GCA_030377945.1 Desulfobacterales bacterium HSG17
ACGAAATTTTATTAAACGATTCATCTGAATAGGGGGGAGTATCTGTGCAGCCCATTGTAAATTCAGGAGCTTTTTCTTCCTTGGAACTTTCTTCATGGCAGCTTTCTTCATGGGATACGGAAGTATTCAGTCTTTCAATATACACTATTATCGTCCTGATTCTTATCTCATTCCTTTTTTTTCTGTCTTCCTGGCTGGGGGAAAAGAAACCCAACCCCGAAAAACTAAGGGCTTATGAAAGTGGAATTATACCTACGGGATCAGCGCGCCTGCGTTATCCTGTCCCTTTTTTCATGGTTGCTATATTTTTTCTTTTGTTTGATGTGGAAGGTGCCTATATTTTTTCATGGGCTGTTGCCTGCAAGAGCCTTGGATGGGCAGGATGGATGCAAATGACCTTTTTTATAATAGTGCTGTTTGCCGGTTTAATCTATATCTGGAAAAAGGGAGGACTTGAGTGGGGACCATCTCTGAAAAAAGATTAACCGGAAAAAGATTAACAGATGCAGCAGATTTGCTTAATCCCCTTATCAACTGGGCACGTTCCCGCAGTCTGTGGCCCATGTTTTTTGGATTATCATGCTGTTTTGTGGAAGAGGCCACAGCAATTACTTCGCGTTATGACATTGCACGATTTGGGGCAGAGGTTTTCCGTCCTTCTCCCAGGCAGGCTGATCTTCTAATTGTTTCAGGTACTGTATTTAAAAAAATAGCTCCTGTTGTATTAAGGCTTTATGAGCAGATGCCTGAACCAAAATGGGTTATATCAATGGGTTCATGCTCCAATACCGGCGGCATGTACGATGTTTACAGCGTAGTTCAGGGTGTTAACCAGATTCTTCCGGTTGATGTTTATATACCGGGCTGTCCTCCAAGACCTGAAGCGGTTCTTCACGGTCTTACCGTACTTCAGGATAAAATTAACAAGCAGGAAAAACCGGCCCGTTCGATTTTCCATCTGGGTAATGGCATCCAGGGAACTCAAAAACCTGTTTTGATAGACCGAGAAAGCAAGTCCCGTGATCCAAGGGGACCTGGCATGCAAGGAACAGATATAAGGGGATCAGAGATAACTCCTCCTGATTTTTCTGAAACAAGAACAGACATAATGTGGACACCTGAACCTGCAAAAATTGAATTAAATGAACAGGAAAAAATCCTAGCAAAAACCCTTGAACAGCAATTTGGGGATTCACTAAAACAGACTGATTATACATCTGATATGCCCACATTTAATGTGGAAAAAGACAAACTTCATGATATTTTTTTATTCCTCAAGAACAAATCATCTGAAAAATTCAGACGACTTGAAGATCTGACGGCAATTGACGAATCAGCCCGCAAACAAAGAGAAAATTACCCGGACTACACACTTGTTTACAGCCTTGTTTCCCTTGATACAGGTTCACGAATCCGCATAAAAGCCCCTATTTCCGGCAAAGCTCCTTTTACAAAGAGCATTACGGACATATGGCCTTCTGCCAACTGGTATGAAAGAGAAGTCTTTGACATGTTCGGACTAAGGTTTGAAGGACATCCAAATCTTAGCAGAATTCTCATGCCCCATGACTGGCAAGGTCACCCTCTGCTAAAAAGATACCCTGGAAGAGCAAGTGATATGCCTGCTTATACTCTGGCTGATGCTCAGAAGAATCAGCCCGGGGATGCAGGAATATTTTTACGTCAGGCAGGAAATAAATCAGATTCAGCCGACGAAGATGAAATGATCCTGAATATCGGCCCTCACCATGTAAGTACCCACGGTCTTCTTCGCTATATTGTAACTTTAGACGGTGAAGAAATAAAAGACATGGAAATGGAAATCGGGTATCATCACCGGGGAGCTGAAAAAATCGGGGAACGTCAAAACTGGCATCAATTTATTCCATATACTGACAGGATTGATTATCTTGCAGGTGCTGCAAATAACCTGCCATATGTTATGGCTGTTGAAAAACTTGCAGGAATAACAGTTCCCGAACGTGCCCAGTGCATAAGGGTTATGCTCAGTGAGCTTTTCAGATTAAGCAACCATCTGGTTTTTACAGGAACCTTTGCCCATGATATTGGAGCCATGACTCCAACCTTTTATACATTCCGTGAACGGGAGATGATTCTTGATATTGTTGAGCTTATTACAGGAGGACGGCTTCACCCGTCCTGGTTCAGAATCGGCGGTGTTGCTGCTGATCTTCCTAAAGGGTGGAAAAACAAAATAGATGAATTTGTCAGGATTTTTCCTGAGCGCATTGATGAATACGAATCACTGATTACAAATAACTCCATAATAAAAGTCAGGGCAAAAGGTGTTGGAAAAATAAGCCTTGATGATGCCATAGAATGGGGTGTTACAGGTCCTAATCTAAGAGCTTGCGGCATAGACTGGGATTTAAGAAAAAAGATTCCCTATTCAGGTTATGAAAATTATGATTTTAATATTCCCACAGCAACAGATGGGGACAGCTATTCCCGGTATATAGTCAGGATAGAGGAAATGCGGCAGAGCTTGAGAATTATAAAACAGGCTTCTGAAAATATTCCATCAGGTCTTTATAAATCAGATGATTACCGTTATACAATACCAGATCGAAAACATATGCTTACAGATATTGAAAGCCTTATTCATCATTTTGTAAATGTAAGCAGAGGACCCAAAATCCCAAGGGGTGAAGCATATGTATCATGTGAAATACCAAGAGGAGAACAGGGCTACTACATAGTCAGTGACGGCACAGGCTGTGCATACCGTATGCGAATACGAACTCCGGGCTTTCCCAATGTCCAGGTAATGCCCATGTTATCAAAAGGCTGGTCTATTTCCGATCTCATAACCATTATCGGATCTGTTGATTATATTTTACCGGATATTGATCGTTAGTTATTTTTTTTGGAGTTATTTTTTTTGGAGCTATTTTTTTAGGAGTTATTTTTATCAGGAGTTATATTTGATTAGGATTATACATGTTACCCAAAGTTTTAAAAGAATCTCTGCAAAATAAATTTAAACATACTGACCATCCAAAAGAACTTGTGGTTGATGTTATGATGGCTGTTCAGGAACATTACGGCTATCTCAGCGATGAAGCACTTGAAGAATCTGCAAAGCTTTTAAATCTTAATCCAATGGAGCTTGAAGAGATTGCCACTTTTTATACCTTTATATATCGTGAACCTGTTGGCAAGTATGTTATTCATGTTTGCGACAGTGTGGTTTGCTGGATGGACGGTTCCGAATCCATACAGGATTATTTGTGCAGAATACTGGAAATAAAGCTTGGACAGACAACAAAAGACGGTCTATTTACCCTGCTGCCCGTATGCTGTATAGGATATTGCGACAGATCCCCGGCTATACTTATAAATAAAAAAGTTTATGGCCATCTGACTTCTGAAAAGCTTGACAATATTCTGGAAAAACTGAAAAAAGAGGCAGGATAAATTGATGTATCCCCAGGTCCTTTTTAAAAATAGAAAGCCGGACAGGATTGCTACTCTGGAAGAATACCAACAGAGCGGCGGATATCAGGCATTGGCTGAGGTGCTGAAAAATACTTCTTTTAAGCAGGTTAAGCAAGTAGTTATGGATGCGGTGCTTTTAGGCCGGGGAGGAGCAGCCTTTCCTTCAGGAGTCAAGCTCATGACAGTGGCTGATGATGCTCCATTTCCCAGATATCTCATTTGCAATGCTGATGAAATGGAACCAGGGACATTTAAAGACCGTGTTTTGATTCATGCTGATCCACATCAATTAATAGAAGGAATGATTTTAACCGGATATGCAGCCCAGGCCCAAAAAGGCATCATATTTATCCGGCCTGAGTATGAAAATGCTGCCAGAATTCTTGAGAGAGAAATTGAAACAGCAAAAAAGGCAGGATTTCTTGGAGATAATATTCTGGGCAGTGATTATACCTTTAATCTTGACGTGCATCGCAGCGGGGGGCGCTATATCTGCGGCGAAGTGACCGCTCAGATTAATGCACTCATGGGCAAACGGCCAAATCCTCAACAGCCGCCGCCCTACCCTACTGTTAAGGGTTTATGGGGACAGCCGACACTTATTCAAAATGTTGAAACTTTGTGCTGTGTTCCTCATATAATGAAAAACGGAGCTGAGTGGTTTAAAAACCTTGCATTAACTGAAAGTGCGGCAGGAACTAAAATATTCGGCATCAGCGGCAAAGTAAACAAACCCGGATGCTATGAACTGCCTCTTGGAGTTCCCTTAAGTGAAATAATTGAAAAACATGCAGGAGGAATGGTTCCAGGTTCTGAATTTAAAGCATGTCTTCCAGGCGGTGCATCAACAGGTTTTTTAACAAAAGATTTTTATAATATAAAAATGGATTTTGAAACCCTTAAAAATGAGGGACACAGGCTTGGAACAGCCGCTATCATGGTTTTTGACCATAAAACCTGTATGGTTGCAGCAACATTAAACCTTATGGAGTTTTTTGCCCGTGAATCCTGCGGCTGGTGTACTCCGTGCAGAGAAGGGACTCCTTATATCAGGGATTTACTGTGGCAAATAGAAAGCGGACATGGACAAGAAAGCTTTATCCCCATAATAAAGAATTTGTGCAAATATCTCTGGAATTCCTATTGTGCATTTGCTCCAGGTGCTGTTGCACCTGTTGAAAGTCTGCTTAAATACTTTGAAGATGAAATTCATGAGCATATTATTCAAAAAAAATGTCCCTTTAAGAGTTGAAAATACAAATGATGAACTGGACAAATATTTGTGAGAATACTTTACTCCAGAATATTCCCTATAAAATACAGACAGATAAATGGGGAAATATATTGATGAGTCCTGCAACTAATGAACATGGAATATATCAGGCAAAAATTGTATCATTAATCAGCAGCTTGATAAAAACAGGCATAATTATAACAGAATGTTCGGTTCAAACAAGAGAAGGGGTAAAAGTAGCTGATGTTGTATGGGCTTCTGATGAATACATAAAAAGAAACATGGGTAACAATCCATATCTGGAAGCTCCTGAGATTTGTATAGAAATTTTTCTCCGTTATGAAGATAAATTGCACCGGGATGGGTTTCCCGAAAGGCCCTGAATCCGTCAATATCACCCATATTTTTTCCAGTGCTTTCACATATTATATAAAACCTTGTTCCAGTTCCCCTGAGATCAACATCACGATGCGGAGCTTTCCTGGCTGCAAATAATTCATTTCCATCCCCACTTCTTAGCAATAATGCTTTTTTTTCAAGAAAAGAAATTGCCTGGCTGGCATTTTTATGTTCAATAAATGCTTCACCTTTTTGCAAAGGAAATTCAGCAGCTGCACAAACAAGGTGTTTTTTTAAAATTTCAGGATTATACGGATTGACAACTGCTGACTCAGGCTCTCTTGAAAGAAGTTCAAGAGGGTGCCGCATAAAATACTGATCAAGAGCATCCTCGCCAGCAATAAGTATAAGAGCTGAATCCTGACCGCTGCGTCCTACACGCCCGCCTCGCTGCCATGTTGCAACAATAGTACCGGGATAGCCGACAAGAAGACATAGATCAAGGTCACCTATGTTGATTCCAAGTTCCAGGGCACTGGTGGAAATAACTGCAAGAAGGTCTCCTTGAGAGAGACGGGATTCAATTTCCCGGCGCTCTTCAGGAAGAAACCCTGCCCGATAGGAACTTATGAAATGGGAAAATCTGCCTGATCTGCTCCCTGCCCAGATTGCAATTAATTCTGTCATTTTTCTTGATTGTGAATATACAATAGTCCTGAGTCTCCGGTGAAGAGCAGCTTTTAGTAAAAGTATTGCAGTCTGTGCAGGGCCTTGAACCGAATCCATAAAAATCAGATGTTTTTTACCCTGTGATGCTCCGCTTTCACTAATGACCTCCACCTCAAGCCCTGTTAAATCCTTTGCAAGTTCCCCTGGATTGCCAATGGTTGCCGAACAAAAGACAAAGGTGGGAGATGAGCCGTACAAATTGCAGATGCGCACAAGGCGTCTGAATACCTGGGCCATATGCGATCCCATTACTCCACGGTATGTATGCACTTCATCCACAACAATAATATCCAGGTTGGAAAAAAAATCAGCCCATATTTGATGATATGGTAAAAATGAAAGATGAATCATATCAGGATTTGTTATTACTACATTTGGCAGATTTTCCCTGATTTTTTTTCTAAACCATGCACTTGTATCACCATCATAAATTGCTGAACCGGCATCAAGCTTATTATTGTAAGATACCAGTTTTTGAAAATTGCGATGCTGGTCCTGGGCAAGTGCTTTTAAAGGAAAAAGATACAGGGCTTTTGACCCAGGATTATTTATGATATTTTCCAGAACAGGCAGGTTGTAAATCATTGTTTTTCCGCTTGCAGTAGGCGTTGCCACCATTACATGCGTTCCTGACCGAATCCTATCAATTGCCTGAGCCTGATGACTGTATAGTTTTGATATTCCTGATGCTTTTATTATAGATTCAATAATTTCAGGCCAGGGTTTTTCAGGTTTTCCAAATACAGGAATTTT
Organism: Desulfobacterales bacterium HSG17; assembly: GCA_030377945.1. Next base: position 6,515 of record JAUCGD010000178.1, read on the forward strand.
TCCGGGAATCAAGGTGTGATAAACAACCTGATCTGCCATACGGGGCGCTTTTTTTAGAGATTGAATATATTCGTTAATATCAGTTATATTGTACATAATTCAGCTTTTAAAATATTGAAAGAATAATAAAATTGATGTTAACAAAATATAATATACAGGACAATAATAAAATATTTTAACTGATAATATCGGCTGTCTTTTTTAAAAGGCATAATTTTTTGTAT
>JAUCGD010000179.1 GCA_030377945.1 Desulfobacterales bacterium HSG17
TCGAGACACAATTCGGTGATTCTTGTTCCGATATTCCCGGTAGATATTGATAAAATTTGTCATGCATCGAATAAAAATATGCGAACTATCTCTTTATGCATTTTTCAACAAAATCCGTTAGAATCAGAAAAATCTTCAATTAGAAGAGGGATGTCCTCTTTTCGTTCCCGAAGAGGGGGAAGGTGTATGGGGATTACATGAATCCTGAAATAAAAATCTTCCCGCAACTGTCCGTTTTTGATAAGTTCCTGCAAATTCCTGTTTGTGGCCGCAATAATCCGGATATCGGGTTTTATTACCCTGCGGCTTCCCAGGGGGGAGTATCCGGCACCTTCAATTGCCCGAAGAAGCTTAACCTGCATGTTTAAACTGATTTCCCCGATCTCATCCAGGAATAATGTACCGCGGTCAGCCATTTCCAGGTAACCTGCCTTATCTGATTCAGCGCCGGTAAATGCTCCTTTTATATACCCGAAAAATTCGCTTTCACCAAGTGTTTCCGGTATTGCGCCGCAGTTAATCGTAACCATTGTATTTTTGCTTCGTTCACTCTGTTTATGAATTGCATGGGCTGCAAGTTCTTTGCCTGTACCGGACTCGCCGTAAATAATTACCCCGGCATCAGTTGACGCTGCATTGACAATATTTTCATATACTTCCTGCATGGGCCGGCTTTTACCAATTATATTTCCAAAACGATAACGATCTTTCAAAGATGACCTGAGTCTCAGGTTTTCCCTGCGCAGATTTTCCTGATTTTCCCGAAGTTCCTTTTCTGCAAGTTTCCTCTTTGATATGTCAATTAATATGCTTTGTACTCCCTGATCTTCACCAATGGTAATGGGGGTTTGAATTATGTGATACCATTTTCCTGAATAACGATGTTCAATCTCCGCTTCTGTTATTGCACCCTGGGATACATCCGAAAGTTTACATACTGAACAGGGTTTTTTAAAGCCGAATATGGCTTTATAGCACAGGTTCCCGATTTTGTCGGAACCAATATGGTCGGCAAGGCGCTTATTCATAAAATCAATTTGATAGGGTGCGTCTTTTCGTGTGGTATAAATGAATCCCCCAAAGGCATTAACAATGGATGCCAGTTTTGATTCACTGGTACGTAATGACTCTTCAATACTTTTCCTAAAAACAACTTCTTTTTCCAGCGCCTGTGTTCTTTTTGAAACCAGTAACTCAAGCTGATCCCTGTATTGTTTTAATTCCAGGTGGGTTTGTATTCTTGCTTCCACAACAGAGGGATTAAAAGGTTTGGTAATATAATCCACAGCCCCGGATTCAAATCCGCGGGTTTCGTCTTCGTATTCTTCCATTGCCGTTATAAATATTACAGGTATGTCAGAGGTTCTGGGGTCAGTTTTCAGATGCCTGCATACCTCATATCCGTTCATATCCGGCATTAAAATATCCAGAAGAATAATATCAGGTCCATTTTCGGATACAGCCAGTTCAAGAGCCTCAGGCCCGTTTGACGCAGCCAGGGCAATGAATTTCTTTTTCAGCAGATTTGCAAGTATCCTGATATTGTCAGGTTCGTCATCAACTATAAGGACACGGGGTTTTATGTTTTTACTCATTTACCTGGGTATCCTGTTAAATACTTAATTGTTTCTAAATCTGTATTGCGGACAATTTTGTCAAGTTCATGGGCCAGCCACGCATGTTCGGTTCGCATACGCCTGATTAGAAAATTAATTTGTATATAATCGCTCCGTGAAGCAGCATTATATAGTATTTTAATGCTGGATTCAGGCAGGACAGCAAGATCCTGGGGCTGTAATTTCGAGTCTTTAGCTATTTTATCCCGGTTCAAGTCCGGGGCAGAAGATAGGATGGAATATGCAGGAAGGTGAATTGTAACAGATGTTCCGCTTTGTTTTGATGTTTCAAGGTCAATGGTTCCGCCCTGTGTTTCGGCAATCAGTTTTGCTGAATATGTTCCCAGGCCTGTACCCTTTTTTTTACCGGACGTAACATATTTTTCAAAAAAATTATCCTGTATTTCTTCTGGTACAGTTCCTTTATTATTAATTCGTATAATACACTTGTCATTATTATCAAGAGAAATAACAAGCTGTTCACCATATGGCGAAGCTTCAAGTCCATTGATTATTATATTCGTCAACATGGAATAGCAGAGGAGTTCTTCTCCTTTAACATGAAAAACATCTTTTTGGGTTACCGGTTTTCCCTTGGTATTAATATTTACTGACAATTCATTTGAGCATATGATAGATTCATTTTCCTTTATTATCTCTGCTATCAATTTGAGAATATCTGTCTTTTCAGGTTCAAAAACATATGTTCCTTTTTCCATTTTTAAAAGGTCAAGGGAAATATTTATCATATGGCGCAGTCTTAAAACTGCTTTCCTGATTATTTTGAAAACTCTGAGAAAATCACGGATAGAACTGTTCTCATCCATTATGCTGCAATATCCTATTATTGCCTGAAGCGGATTTGCCATGTCATGACGTGCAATGGATTCAATATCTTCTCGAAGCCGGACAAGCTCTTTGAGTTCTTTATTCTGCTTCTCAAGTTTTTTCTGCATGTTTCGCATTGATATATGTGTTTTCACACGGACCATAACTTCCTCGGCCTGGAAGGGTTTGGTTATGTAATCAATTGCTCCCAGGGAAAATCCCCTGACCTTGTCTGAAACTTCATCCAGGGCAGTGATAAAAATTATTGGGATATCCCGCGTTTTCTTATTGGATTTCAGTCGCTGACAGACTTCGTATCCATCCATATCCGGCATTACAATATCCAGCAGTATGATATCAGGCCTGTTTTCGGACGCTGCCTGTTCAAGTGCGTCAATACCGTTTGTTACAGCCAGTGTTATAAATTTATTTTTGAGCAGATTTGCAAGTATCCTGATATTTTCAGGTTCATCGTCAACAATAAGTATCTTTGATTTTGATTTGTCATTCATTCTGTCACCTTTCCTGATGAGAGGATTCATTTAACGGGATATCCAGTATTTGCGCTATTGTTTCCAGGGTTTTTTGTGCTCTCTTGAAATCATATACCATCACCTGTGATTCAAGCTCTTTGAATTCTTTTTCAATATCAGGTGAATTCATAAAATATTTAAAAGACTCCAATATATCTTCAGAATCTGTTTTATGGGCTGCCAGGGATTTAAAAAGTTTTGACATAACCGGAGCAATTTCAGATATATCAGGATGCTTTTGCTCATTTTCAACATCTGGAGTTACAGCAATATCTTTTCCTGATATTTCCAAATTTTTTATGGATTTCAAAACCTTTGCCAGGGCTTTTTCCACATTTTTCACTTTTGTATCAATGCCAATAAGTTTTTTAGTATTGTTTTCTCTTATTAAGATTTCCAGTTCTTTTGCAGCTTTTTCCAGTTCCAGGGCTGAAAGGTTTCCTGCCATTCCTTTGAGGGAGTGTGCCAGGATACGAACCTGCTCCAGGTTGCCTCTGTCAAGAGCTTTATATATCTTTTGTGGCAGATCAGACCATTTTTTTGCAAAATTCATTAAAAGCTTTCTGAAAAGGGATCTATCCCCTCTCAGGCGATCTAATGCAGAATGGACATCTATGCCGTCAACAGGATCGAAATCATAACTTTTTTTCCCAATGGGGTTTTTCGTCAACCTGGCCATAGGTCTGATCCATTTCATCAGAACCCCATAAAGCAAGTCAGGATCAACAGGTTTGCTTATGTAGTCATCCATTCCGGCTTTAAGGCATTTTTCGCGGTCTCCCTGCATTGCATAAGCTGTCATTGCAATAATGGGAATATCTTTGTCAAATTTCCTGATTTTTTTTGTTGCCTCATAACCATTCATCACCGGCATCTGGACATCCATAATAACCCCATCAAATTCTTTGGATTTAACTGCTTCCAGGGCTTCCCGGCCATTATTGGCAATATCTGTGCTGACTCCTTCTCCATTCAGAATTTTTTCAATTACCTCCTGGTTAATCTCATTATCCTCTGCCACCAGTATCCTGACACCTTTCAAACCGTTCTCATGGAATTGTTCCCCTGTTGATCTGCTTTTGAGATCGACTGGTTTTTTATCCAGAATCCTCATTATTGTTTCATACAGCACAGACGGCTTAACAGGTTTTGAAAGAAATACATTGATCCCCGTTTCAATGGCGCTGCTGATTTCCTGCTCTTCGGCAAAACCTGAGATAAGAATTATATGAATGTGCGAAAGCTCTGGATTATTTCGGATACTTTCTGTTACAGCAATGCCGTCCAGACCCGGCATCTTCCAGTCAATAATCAAAACCTGAAAAGGATTTTCCGCAGCAGCAGCCGACTTTAATCTTTCCAGAGCTTCTGCACCTGAACATGCTGTTTCTGCATCCATACCAAAGGAAAGAACCATGTCTTTTATGACCCGGGTAGCTGATTGATTATCATCTGCAATAAGTACCTTTAACCCTCTCAGTGCATGATCGTAAAAATATAAAGACCCGGCTGATGTGTCCGGCTTTTGAAAGGGAATTGTGCATACAAATATACTGCCCTTACCCGGCTCACTTTCAACCCGTATATCCCCGTTCATAAGCTCTGTTAACTGTCTGCATATGGCCAGTCCCAGCCCGGTTCCGGAATATTCTCTGGTTGTAGAATCATCAACCTGTGAAAAGGAGGAAAAAATCATCTTGTGTTTGTCGGCCGGTATTCCCAAACCTGTATCTTTTACCATAAAAGAAAGCAGCAATGTGTCATTTTTTTCTTTTTCACAGCCAATATAGATGAATATTTCACCTGAATCGGTAAATTTGAGCGCATTTTGTGTCAGGTTAACCAGTATCTGACGGATACGACCGGGATCACCAAATAATACAGGGGGCACGTTCCAGCTGATTCCGATAATCATTTCAATACCCTTTTCAGCTGCCTGAATTGCAAACATATCTGCAATCTCTTCAATTATATCCTGCACCCGGAACTCTTTTTTTATAATCTTCAGCTTTTCGGATTCAATCCTGGAAAAATCAAGGATATCATTTATTATATCTAACAGGGAGTTTGAGGCATTTTGAATTTTACTAAGGTAATCCCGCTGATCGTGAGTCAGACCGTTTTTCAGGGCAAGGGAGGTAAAACCGGAGATTGCATTCATGGGGGTTCTTATTTCGTGGGACATGTTGGCCAGGAATGCGCTCCTGGCCAGGCTGCTGGCTTCGGCAGCCTCTTTGGCATGTCGGAGTTCTTTGTTCTTCTCCTGTAAACAAAACTGCATTTTCCTGATGTGCAGATGTGTTTTCACACGGACAAGGACTTCTTCAACCTGAAAAGGTTTTGTAATATAGTCCACGCCGCCGATATTAAAAGCCCTGATCTTATCAATGGTTTCCCCCAGGGCGCTGATAAAGATAACCGGAATATCCCTGGTCTTTTCATTATCTTTTAAACAGGAACACACATCATATCCATTCATACCGGGCATACAGATATCCAGAAGAATTAAATCAGGCAAAGAAGTATTGATCATCTTCAATCCTGTGGTGCCGTCTGGTGCGCCCCGTACATTATAACCGTTCCTTTCAAGCATCTCGGACAGGACTTGCAGGTTTTCCAGTTTATCATCTATTACAAATATAATGTCTTTGTGAGTCATTTATTCATTTCTCTTTTGTTCTTCTGTTAAGGCAAAAAGTTTATCAAATTCGAATTCCAGAACCAGTTTCTTTAAAGCATCTGCCAGTCCGGGCCGGTCAGGCCGGATTCGGTTTATAAGTTCTAACAGTGGTTTCTTGTCTCCCCTAGGCACAGCCTGCCTGAAATCGGCAATCCACTCAGCAGGCAGATTGTCCAAATCCGAGGGGGTTAGAACGGTTTTTATATCTTGATTATCGTTTTGTTCATTCGTATCTTCATAAATATAACGAATCCCCAGGTGCTTTCCCATTGCTTCAAAAATCTCTGATTCGAGAAAGGGTTTGCGAATAAACTCATCGCAGCCTGCTGCCAGAGTTTCTGATTTATTTTCTTCAAAGGAAGAAGCTGTCAGGGCAATGATTGCGACATCCTTGCCATGAGTTTTTGCCCTGATTTTCCGGGTAGCTTCCAGCCCGCTCATTACCGGCATTCTCATATCCATAAATATAAGATGAGGATGCCGCTTTTCAAACACTTCTAGTGCTTCCAGCCCATTGACAGCTTCCTGTATAATGAATCCAGTTATCTTCAGCAATTCTTTTAACAGGATGCGGTTTTCCTTTATATCTTCAACAATCAGAATACGATATTTCGGCTGGTCAGGTTTAAGACCGATTACCCTGCCAATACTCTTTTCTGACTCATTATCAGCCGGTTCGGCAGGTTTGGCCATAATATGGAATTTAAACACAGAACCTTTATCCACAATGCTTTCCACAATTATATCACCTCCCATGAGCTGTACAAATTTACGGCTTATGGCAAGGCCGAGACCTGTGCCCTCTTTGGCTGCCGGAACTCGCTCTGACTGAACAAACGCATTAAAAATAACATCTATTTCCCCTGGGCCAATGCCTATACCGGTATCTTCAATTTCGAACAGGATACGGATTGCAGTTTTTGTTTGGGAAACAGATGTTCTGATAGTTCCGAGAATCATGCAATGTATTAACAGTCCTTAATTCTTTAAGATTCCGAGATGAAAATGCTCACGAAGAATGTCTTCCAAATCAAAGTCACGCCTGATTCTTCGCATTATCTGAGTGA
>JAUCGD010000180.1:0-3701 GCA_030377945.1 Desulfobacterales bacterium HSG17
CGATCATGTACGGCAACATACTCATAACGTTAAAAAAATCACAAGTTTGTTGAAATTTTTCATTCGTATTTGCAACAAATGTTGATTGAGATTTTTTTGCAATCTTCGAGTTTTTAGTCAATAGCTAAGTATTATAAAATACTCATAACATAGAATAAATTTAATCTCTGCATAAATGCTTTAATCGCAAAGTCAGCAAAAGTTGATTGAGATTTTTTTCAATCGTCAATTTTGTTAGAATTTATCAAAGATCATTTGAGCTTTTCAGTTTTTTACAAACTGTAAATACATGTTTTTGTAAAAAAATCAATAAAAAGTTAAAAAACCTAACGCTAAGCTAACCGGCGCAAAAGGGTGGAGGGAGCGCTAGCGACCGGAACCCTTTTGCGTCCGAGTTCAGCGCCGGGTTATGTGGCTTACTTAATGGAAACTCTCTGTAAAATATAGACTGCTTCATCTAATCCAATTTTTTTATCATTGTTCACATCTGCATAAAAATTGATAGTTCCGGTATTCATTCCGACCAATACTTTTAAGGCTAATACTGCATCTCGTAAATCAACTATTCCGTTATCATCAATGTCTCCATCGGATAGATCATTTTCTGAAGCTTGTTTTATTCTGACAATTTGAGAATCAATCATTGCACCGGGAGCTGAAAATGTTATTGTTCCTATTCTTTGATCGCCTGAATTTGAATCATAACTTATTGTTATCTGTTTATTGTTAGTTCCAGATGCTCCGTCAATAATTGATAACCATGATTCATTTGCTTTTGCTGTCCAGTACATAGTGCCACCACCAATATTATCCACCAACAAGTTGGTAATACCCTTGGATGCCGTAACTTCTTGAATATCAGGCAAGACAGATAACATAGGCATCTCATCTCCCGAATATTTCATCACTGTCACTTTAACAGTTATTGTCGGTTCATCAGGATCATTCGAATTAATTTTCAGCATTCCCTCACTAACTGTGCTAACCATACCCCAGTTCACATCTATTTTTATAACCTGACTTATTCCTTCTGCAATATTAAAAGGCGTCGCTGGATAACCGCTTACGGACAGCCAGTTTTGATCTTTAGTAACAGATGAGATTGTGAGAGGAGCGCCTCCGATATTTTGAACAGTGATAGTCTGACCAGATTCTGAAATCCGGAAATTCGTTATAGCCGATGCAGTTTCGTTTAACACTCTTGCATTATTATGGGTTGAGGCTGTTCCCGTAGTTACACTTTCATAGGATATATTAGGATTTGACCAGTATGGAATTCTGCGGCAGGACCCTCCTAGACAATTAGGGCTATCATATGACATGATTGTACGCCAATCTTTTCCGGTATTTAAATAACCGTGTCCATATGGAAACGGATAAGTTTCATCATCAGCTTCAGGATTATGTCTAGCGCCCTGTATATGTCCAATTTCATGTGCAAAAGTATAATATCCGGCTGCATATTGATGAAGCACAACACCGAAACCTAGTTCAGGCCTACTATTAAAATTTAGCCATGCTACCCCCGCATATCTGCCTCTGTTAACAAGCAAGATGCAAATATCAGCATGATAGCTGTTTCTCAACTCATGAACTTCATTCATATATTTATCATTTGAATGAGTAAAACGATTTAAGTCTTCCGTGGTACCGGTTTCGGTATAATTTACCTGATAAGAATGAACCAATTCCAATCTAAGAGATATATTACTGTTTCGGTAGGATTGATTTGCTTCATCAACTGCCAGTCGTATTAATGAGGATATGTTATCCGAAGCCTGAGCAGTTGCTTCTGTGTAAGCAACTAAAACAGTAATTACTGAGTTATCATTACCAGAGCGGCTATCAATTGTTCTTTTATCTTTTGATACAATATTTTCTGCAAGATGTGAGTCAGGCGGAAACTTGGAAGTATCCTGCCTGATAATCACATGTTTACCATCTCCTATACTTTTGATAACATAAAGATTATCCTTTGCATTTACGATTCCGGTCAGGCTGTCATTGTGGACAACAAATATGGCATTTCCAAACTCCCCATCATCAATGTCGCCGTACCATGTAAAGTCACTATCTCCTCTTTCTTCAATTCTGGTTCTGAAAGTCATATATTCACTATTTTGAAATAAATTTAAATATAACACATCAGCAGTTTTCAGAAGATTAAAATTAACTCCTATTATTTTTGATTCCATAGTGGTATCCTGAGAATTGAAATTATTCAGTAATTCATTTTGTTTTTCTGATAGCGCCGAATCTTCTCCAGAAAAGACTATGAACAGATTCTCTGCATGGGTTCTATTTCTGGTTATAGCTGATATTTCAGACTTGCTGAAAATTTTTGTTCTTGCCTTTGTATCCCAAGACTGGGTGAAGGATAAAGATGTCGATGTTACATTTATATCAGGCACAGCCTTTGACATACCGTTATAATTCTGATTGGATAGATTTGAAGACAGATTATAGTATGAGCGATCTGACGGGGTAAATGAATAGCCGTTTTTACCCGGTATAACGTCTCCGCTCCAATTATAATTCATAGATTTGCTGTAATATCCTGAATTATCAGTTGTTATCGAATCGCCACCGTTGCTGAAATTCAGGGTGACTCCGCTGATTCCGTTATTGTTTGAATCCCTGATATAACCCGAAACGCTATAACGTGCCATAGTTCCGCTAAAATTTTGTTCGGTCCGGTCTGAAACTATATTGCTGTAACTGCGGTTTGGCGGATTGAATGAGTACCCATTCATGACAGGGGTTACAGATCCACTCCATCCGGAATCAACAAGATTGTTGTAATAACCTGTACTGTTTGTAATGGCAGAACCGCCGCTATTGCTGAAAGTTACCGTAGCACCGTTGATTGCTTTGGCGTTTGAATCTTTAATATATCCAGAAATTGAATATCTGGTAATCTGAGATTCAATTCGCAAACTTACTGGGTTTAAATGATTACCCGATGGTGTTTGAATCCAATTCCCGCCGTCAGGTTTGTGAAAAATATAAATATAGTATTCACCGGTAGAAGCTGTAACGGCATCGGAATGGAATGTCAGAGGGGTAATATAGTTAGAACCGGCGGGCAAAGACGCATTCTCTTTAATTTCTATGTAATCAATGAAGTTGCCACCGGAATCAAAGTAGGCAGCGCAGTATGTGCCGTTAAAAGCTCCGGTTCCAGAGTTTTCAATGTTTACCTTAACATCAACAGCCTGATTTTGTAAAATCGGATTCGGCGTAACAGTTATATCGCTGTATAAAGAAAGATTGTAGGACGAGGCAGACTCAATTGTCAAAGAGACATCGTTGGAATAACTGCCGTCGGATATAAAAAGCCAGTCGACAGAACCGTACTCTTTATAATAGACGTAAACCGAATATATACCCGGATTCGCTGTAACGGCATCGGAATGGAATGTCAAACTGTAATTATAGTGACTACCGGCTGGCAGGGACATATTCTCTTTAATTTCTATGTAATCAATGAAGTTGCCGTTGGAATCAAAATAGGCAGCGCAGTATGTGCCGTTAAAAGCAGCCGTTCCGGTGTTTGTAATATTTGCCGCTACTTCAACAGCCTGATTTTGTAAAATCGGATTCGGCGTAACAGTTATATCGCTGTATAAAGAAAGATTGTAGGATGAGGCAGACTCAATTGTCAAAGAGACATCGTTGGAATAACTGCCGTCGGATATAAA
>JAUCGD010000180.1:3800-6722 GCA_030377945.1 Desulfobacterales bacterium HSG17
GCATCGGAATGGAATGTCAGACTGTAATTATAGTGACTACCGGCTGGCAGGGACATATTCTCTTTGATTTCTATATAATCAATAAAGTTGCCGTTGGAATCAAAATATGCGGCACAGTATGTGCCGTCAAAAGCAGCCGTTCCGGTGTTTGTAATATTTACCGCTACTTCAACACTCTGATTCTCCTTAACCGGGTTCGGCGTAACAGTTATATCGCTGTATAAAGAAAGATTGTAGGATAAGCTTCGTAACTGATTTTGTCTGTCATTAATTGAGGTTGGTAATAAAGGATCTGGAAAGGCTTTTAAAATTGATCTAACTGGCTGAGTCGGAATATTATATTTTTGTGATCGCTCTCGCTTGTCTTTAACCATATCCGGTTGTAATGGCTTTGGAAAATCCTGCAAATACGGTTTAATTGTAGGAACCGGGTCTTTCATAGAATTATCAATCTTTAATTCATAAGCACTGCCAAGTCCGTCTGAAATAAACAATATCAATATAATTGGTAACCACATAAAATAAATTAATAACTTTGTTTTCATATTACATCCTTTCTTATTATTAAATTAAAAGCCACATAACGCTAAGCTAACCGGCGCAAAAGGGTGGAGGGAGCGATAGCGACCGGAACCCTTTTGCGTCCGAGTTCAGCGCCGGGTTATAGTGCATTTTTGTTTTTTGTGCAAACTGTTTTCATTAAATTTTTGTTTTCAATTGGATCAATTTGTTTTCGTTATTTTAAAATATTGTTAGAAATCGTGTCCCGCAAGTGAAACCTTGGTTTTGTCAGCGTTTTAAACAGTTTTATAGTGTGAGAAAATATTTCAAGCTGAACTGTCGTCAACTCAGTTGAAAACCGTGTCCCGCAAGAAAAATCTTAGTTTTCAAAAGATTTTAAGCAATCGTCAATGTTTTTAGCAGGTTCCAAGTATGTGGAAATATTTTAAGCTGAACTGTCGTCAACTCTGTTAAAAACCGTGTCCCGCAAGAGAAACATTGGTTTTCAAGGATTTTGAGCAACCGTTAATGTTTTTAGAAGGTTCCAAGTACGAGAAAATATTTTAAGCTGAACTGTCGTCAACTCTGTTAAAAACCGTGTCCCGCAAGTGAAACATTGGTTTTCAAAGGATTTTGAGCAATCATCAATGTTTTTAGAAGGTTCCAAGTACGAGGAAATATTTTAAGCTGAACTGTCGTCAACTCTGTTAAAAACCGTGTCCCGCAAGTGAAACAATGGTTTTCAAAGGATTTTGAGTAATCGTCAATGTTTTTAGAAGTTTCCAAGTAAGAGAAAATATTTTAAGCTGAACTGTCGTCATCTCTGTTAAAAACCGTGTCTCGCAAGTGAAACATTGTTTTTCAAAGGATTTTGAGCAATCATCAATGTTTTTAGAAGGTTCCAAATTCGAGGAAATATTTTAAGCTGAACTGTCGTCATCTCTGTTAAAAACCGTGACCTGCAAGTGAAATATTGGTTTTTAAAGGATTTTGAACAATCGTCAATGTTTTCAGTAATTGCCAAGTACGAGGCATGAGTATTTCAAAGATCATTAATATTTCAAAGTATAGTTTAACGATAACTATTTTTATTTATTATAAATACCAATACACAGTGAAGCACTATAACGCTAAGCTAACCGGCGCAAAAGGGTGGAGGGAGCGCTAGCGACCGGAACCCTTTTGCGTCCGAGTTCAGCGCCGGGTTATGCTCTAATATTTTTTTCATTTCTGTTTGTTAATTTCTTCTTTTGAAGCATTATCGTCTAATAATTCTTTCATTTCGTCTTCACTTAATCCTCTTATACCATAATTATTAAATTTTACTTCACTTTCCTTTTCATCAGTATCATCATCAAGCATTTCTTCCATTTCATTTTCGGTTAATCCCATTATAAAGTGATTGTCAATGAATTGACCTTCTTTAACATCTCCATTTTCAAAAATAACGGTTCCTTTGACTTTAGCATCATTTGAAAATTCGCCATAAAAAATAGAATTATTAAAAGATGTTGAAATACCTTTTCCGTTTCGCTTGTCATTTATAAAATTTCCAATATAAACAGCCTTATTAGATGTAATTTTTCTTTCTTCATCCGATTCTATAATAATGCCATTACCATTACGTTTTCCATTTTTAAACTTACCATAATATATATCTCCATTTGTATAAACAAATGTTCCATTTCCATTAGGAAGTCCGTTTTCAAATTGCCCTATGTACTTTTTTTCATTATCATATACACAAGTACCCTGCCCATGTCTTTTACCATTCTTAAATTCACCTGCATAGTAAGGATATTCAGGAGAATTTTCAATTCCGTATCCATGAGGTTTGAATTGTTTTATTTCTCCAATATATTTGTAATCCTCACCTAATATAAAACCTTTATTTTTTGGGGTATCTTTGTGAAATTTTCCTACATATTTATATCCATCTTTAAAAATAATTGTACCTTTTCCTTGACGCATATCATTCTTAAAGTCGCCAATATAAATATTACCATTCGCATAATTAAAAGTACATTTTTTCCCGTGCTTTTTATCATCTTTATAATAGCCTACATATGTACCTTCAAGTGAAATCAAATTTCCTTTTCCATGTCTTTTACCATTTTTAAATTGCCCAATATATTTACTATTATCTTTATAAATAAAAGTACCTAATCCATTTAAACAGTCGCCATTTATACATTCCGATGAACAACTTTGAGAGTCATAAATCAAAAGAATTAACAATAAAATTAACATTTTTTTCATTATGTATTTCCTTTCATTTATTTAGTAGAAGAGCATAACGCTAAGCTAACCGGCGCAAAAGGTTGGAGCGACCGATAGGGAGCGGAAACCTTTTGCGTCCGAGTTCAGCGCCGGGTTATAAATCGTTTTTGTTTTTGTTCAAACTGTTCTCATTAGTTTTAT
>JAUCGD010000181.1 GCA_030377945.1 Desulfobacterales bacterium HSG17
TCATTCAGATTAAAAACCATTATCGGTGTTGCCACAATCGAAGCACTACTCTTGTTTATTATTATTTGGAATAGCCTGAACTACCTGAAATCGTCAAATGAAGAGGAATTTATAAAACGAACCACCACAGCCACCACCCTATTCGCCGGAATGACCAAGGAAGCCATATTGACAACCGATCTGGCATCCCTTGAAAGCTTTATTGATGAAATTTTAAAAAATCCGGACATCCTCTATGCACGAGTGATCAGCACATCAATGGGCTTGCTGGCCGATGGCGGTGAAAAGGCCTTACTCGCACAACCATTTATCCCCCACATGTCCATTCAGGATGCTCAAAATGGTTTTTTCAACGCGCATGCCAAGATCAGTGAGGCGGGTATTACCTATGGTTCCGTAGAAATCGGATTCAATATTCTTCAAATTCAACGAGTGTTAACGAAAGCGCAAAAACGTTTTCTGATGTTGTCCGGGATCGAAATGCTGTTAAGCGCCCTGTTTTCCTTTGTGCTCGGATCCTATCTCACCCGCCAGTTAAATGACCTCAGTAATGCCTCTTCTCAAATCACTTCCGGTAACCTTGGTTTTCAAATCACCGTGCGTGGCCGGGATGAACTGGCCCGGACAGCCGCGACCTTTAACAAAATGTCCCAGGATCTGAAAGAAAGCTACCAGCGCCTGACCGATTCCCTGGCGGATGAACGCCGCATCAGCAAGGAGCTTTATGAAAGCGAAACACGCAAACGGGTCATTTTGGAAGGCGTATTGGATGGCATTATTACCATTGACGAAAAAGGCATTATTGAGACCTTTAACCCGGCCGCTGAAAAACTCTTTGGATACAGGTCCGATGATGTGATTGGGCAAAATGTTGAACTCATTATCCCGCAAAAGCATCAGAAGAAGCATCAACAATATATCGATAATTACATAAAAAGCGGCAGGACCAAAATGATTGGCATTGGGCGTGAAACCACTGGACTTCGCAGAAACGGCAACGAATTCCCCATTGATCTCGGTGTTAGTGAAATTATGCTGCATGATAAAGTAATTTTTACTGGAATAGTACGAGATATAACCGATCGTAAAATTGCTGAAAAAAATATCAAAAAGTATCAAGAAGGATTGGAAGGTATGGTTAAGGAAAGGACGGCGGAATTAAAAAGGACCCAGGACCGCCTGCTCACCAGAGCCATGGAATCCGGTCGCGCGCAGTTGTCCGCCATCACCCTGCACAATATCGGCAATTCCATCACACCCGTCAAAATTCATATTGAAAACATGATGAATGCAGACATGATGAGCACCATATCGTTCCTGGAACAATGCTACCGGGAATTGGTGGCCAACCAAACCAATTTAAGCCAGTATGTGCTTGAGGACGTCAAGGGCCAAAATATTTTCGTCTATATGGGGGAACTCATCCAATCGCTTCAAAATCAGGAAAAATCACAGCAGCAGGTTGTCAATCAAATCAAATCGTCCCTGACATATGTGACCGAGACCCTGAGCCTTCAGCAAAACTATGCGGCCCGGGAAAAAGAAATCAAGGAGATCATTGATTTAAATGAATTGATCCGGGATACCATTACGATGCAGCAAAGCGCCCTTGATAAGCGCCAAATCAGTATCCAGACATTTTTTGCAAACAGATTGCAAAGAATGGTCATCGATAAAAACAGGCTCATGCAGGTCATCGCCAATTTCATCAAAAACAGTTACGAGGCTATTGATGCCAATCTTGAATCTGGAAATGAAAAGTATTTAAAAATCAAAACCTTCGGTGATGAATCAAAAATTGGATTCGAGATATTAGACAGTGGCATCGGCCTCACACCAGAACAAATTGAAACGGTTTTCGAATTCGGACAATCTTACAAAGGATCGTCCGGTATCGGCCTTTTTTATTGTAAAATGTTTGTGGACGCAAATAACGGGCAATTGATCCTTGAAAGTAAAGGACGGGAAAAAGGGGTCCGTGCGGAAGTATGCTTTAACCTTATGAAAAATGGAAACTAAAATGGACATCAAGGGTATCCATCATGTCGCGATCATTTGCAGTGATTACAAGCGATCTAAAAAATTCTATACCCAAATCCTGAATTTTAAAATTTTAGACGAGCATTTCAGGCAGGAGCGTAACTCCTATAAACTTGACCTGGCCATCAATCGGAATTACCGGATCGAACTTTTTTCATTTCACCAGCCGCCAAAACGTGTAAACATGCCTGAAGCCGCTGGATTGCGCCATCTTGCCTTAGCGGTCAGCAACCTTGATAAAATCGTAAAGGAACTGAATGATAAAGGCGTTGTGACCGAAGCAATCCGTATTGATCCCTATACCGGTTGCCGTTATACTTTTTGCAAGGATCCTGATGGACTTCCGCTGGAATTTTATGAGCAATAAAAACCGGTGGTGGTGACGGATATTCAACGGCGGATGCGCCATGCGTCATGTATCTTAAGAACTGAAACCAAGATAGGAATTCAAATCATTGGGTATCAAAACGATAGATTATGATTTACTATCCCAACGTGTCGGTGAAGAGCACCTGCGTCGGCGATTGACTCGTCAAGTCGATATTGCGGCAAAGTTTTACGCCAAGGGTGGCTACGCTTCCTTTCACATCGAAAATGTCGACTGGTTGCATCGAGCCCTTGAAGCTTTATTAAAATTGGCCGGCCTTTATCACCAGGGACAAAAGAATGCGATCGACTACAAAGTCGAGCACCGCATCGTTCACCTTGCTAATTTACCCAGGTCATTTGAGGGATACAGACTTCTTCAGCTCTCCGACATCCATGCTGACGGTATCCCTGATGGGGGAGCAAAGCTTAGGGCCATTTTATCCGGACTTGATGCCGACCTTTGTGTCATTACCGGTGATTATCGTTTCGATACAAAAGATGTTCATCAAACAGCCATTGATCGGACCCGATCACTCCTCAATGCCCTGCCCCGGGAAATGAAGATTTACGGCATCTTGGGAAATCATGATTTTATCGAATTCGTACCACTTCTTGAGGCCAGCGGCATCATCATGCTCTTGAATGAACCCGCACGAATCGATAGAAACGGATCTGAAATATGGCTGACCGGCATTGATGATGCCCACATATATGCATGCCATGACATTCCCAAGGCCCTTACCGGGATTCCGGAAAGAGCCACCACGATTATGCTTTCCCACACCCCGGAAACATATGCTGAAGCGGCCGACAACGGCATCGACTATTTGCTTTGCGGCCATACTCATGGCGGCCAGATCTGTCTCCCGGGTGGTTTTCCAGTAATTACCAACGCCAAGTGCCCGAGGGATTTTTGCACCGGCGCGTGGCAATATTTGAACATGCAGGGGTATACATCCCGGTGCACCGGATCTTCGGGGTTACCGGTCCGGTTCTTCTGTCCCCCGGAAATTACGATTCATGAATTTTATCGCGCATAGGACCTGTCATGGAGGCTAATCAATGAGTGCGTTTGCTCAATTATCCAACGAACTGGAACGCCCCACCATCATTGCCGATCATAATGGAATCATTAAAAAAACGAATCTGGCTTTTGAGAAAGCCTTTGGGTGGAAAAATTCATTTTTACTTGGGAAATTGATTTCCACCATCATCCCGGAAGGCTTCCGAGACGCCCACAACCTCGGTTTTTCCCGTTTTTTTCTCGAAGGTAAGCCCAAACTGCTCAACCAACCTCTGACCCTCAAAATCCTAAAAGCCGACGGGACGGTAATTGACGCGGAACATTATATCATCGCTGAAAAACAAAATGACAAATGGGTATTTGGGGCTTACATTTGCCCTCTCCAGAAAAAATAATAGGTAATCATTCTTGAAACTTAAAGAACATCTCGACGACCTTCGATTGACCCTTGGAAAACTCGAGATCGCCCTGAATTCGATCTCCGATGCCATCGTATGGACCGACCTTGATGGAAATATCCGCTGGTGTAACTCCAGCTTCGATCAATTAATCGGCCTGCCACGCATCCTTCTTCTTGGCAAATCCCTGCCTTTGGTTTTACCTTTAAAAGAACGGGGTATTTCTCTGCCGAACAAAGCTCACCCGGTATCTGTCTGCCTTAACCTGAAAAAAAGCATAGATGGTTATTATAAATTTGAAAAAAACGAGGGACGGCTTTTATTGGAGATAAATGCTAAATTCGTGACCATTAATCCATCTGAGAATATTGCCATCATTTCCATCCGTGACGTTTCCGATAAAAAAGAAATCGAACAATCCAGAATTCAAAGCAAGGCCCTCCAGGCGGCCGCTAATGCCATTGCCATCACCGACCGCGATGGTCAGTTGATTTGGATCAATCCCGCCTTTACCCATATGACGGGTTATACGCTTGAAGAAATATTCGGCAAAAACATGCGATTTCTCAAGTCCGGGCGAAATGGGGATCATTTATACCGCAATCTTTGGCAGACTATTATGGCCGGTCATGTCTGGGAAGAGGAAATGGTCAACCAGAAAAAAAATGGCGACCTTTATACCGAACTTCAAACCATTACGCCGGTGTTGGACACTACCGGAACGCCCACCCATTTTATTGCTATCAAACAAGATATCTCCTTTAAAAAAAGAATCGATGCCGAACTTAAACAATACCGGCAACAACTCGAACGAATGGTTGGAGAAAGGACCCGAGAACTAAAAGAGACTCAAAAAGAACTAATCCAAAAAGCGATGGAAGCCGGACGTGCACAACTTGCGGGCATGATTTTGCATAACATCGGCAACGCGGTTACACCCGTAAGTGTCTATGCCGAGAAAATGCAAAACCGAAATGCGACCAACCTGACCAGGTACCTGGAAAAATGTTATACTGAACTCAATCTGCACAAAAAAGAAATGACCCAGTTCATCAATTCTGATGAAAGGGGCCGCGAAATTTTCAATTATATTGGGGAGTTGATTAACTCTTTGATTCAAGAGGATGAGGCCTTTTCTGAAACCACAGCCAAAATATCCGGCAGTATTTCCTATATTTCTGAGATCCTGACCATGCACCAGACATACGCTGCCAAGGAGGTTGAAAATAAAACGGTAAGCGATTTGAACCGGTTGATTGAAGATTCCCTGCACATGTTATCCACATCAATTGAAGCAAGAGGTATTCAGCTTCGGACAGACTATCACAAAACACTTCCGCCCCTGCTGATTGATGCCAATCGGTGTATGCAAGTCATCGTCAACATCATTAAAAACAGCTATGAAGCCATTGAAATCCAACCGGATATTTCGATAAAAAAAGAAATTTCCGTGCAAACCTATACACAAAATGACCGGATCTGTCTAAGTGTTACGGATACAGGAATCGGCCTGACAAGTGATGAGAAGAACAGTGCATTTAACTTCGGCAAATCACAAAAAGGCTCCACCGGTTTTGGGCTTTACTATTGCAAACAATTCGTTGAAAATAACAATGGACGATTCACCATTGAAAGCTCAGGACCCGGACTCGGCGCTACAGTGATACTCTGTTTCCAACCTTCTGTAGCGCCTTAACACGGTATATATTTTTTTTAAATTCTTCAGTCCGGTTTTATGGCCTCAATATAAGCTGAAACAACGTAGTCCCCGGAATTTTGTCCCGGCGTCCACTCATTAATAATGGCGCGGCTTTCATCCTTGGGTTTGATATTAATATTTACAAATCCGGCTTTCTCCAGCATTTCTTTTGTTTGTTCAATGGTTGCCGCACCACCGATACAGGCGGAGACCAGGGCCAGGTTTTTTTTGATTTCATCTGGAAGCTCGGCTGTTGCCACGATATCGGAAACCGACAACCGTCCACCTGGTTTAAGTGCGCGAAAAGCATCTTGAAACACACTTGGCTTGTCAGGAGAAAGATTGATGACGCAATTGGAAATAATGATATCAGCCGTATTGTCCGGTACTGGAAGATGTTCGATCTCTCCCAGACGGAATTCGATATTGTCAAGTCCCGATTTGTCGACGTTACTGCGGGCTTTGCTGATCATATCCGGCGTCATGTCGATGCCGATGACCCGGCCGGTTTCACCCACCTGCCGGGCGGCCAAAAAGCAATCAAATCCACCACCGCTGCCAAGATCCACAACCGTTTCACCGGGCTTTAGGGAAGCAAGGGCCACTGGATTACCGCAGCCGAGTCCCAGGTTGGCACCTTCGGGTACAGCGGCCATTTCATCCTTTGAATATCCCATTACGGCCGAGAGTTTGTCAGGTGTAATCGAAGTTTCGCCGCAACCGCATCCCGCGGAACTGTTCTCAGCATTTTCAAGACCTCCCTGTTCTCCGCAACAGGATGCCGCCTGGATCATTTCGGATGCGCCCTTGTTGCCGGTGGCGATCTTTGCATAATTTTTACGTACGGTTTGTCTGATTGCGTCTTTTGTTGTTTCCATCATCATCCTCCTGTTTTAAATTGATTATTCTAAAAATATCGAAACATGTAGCAAAAAAAAGCCATACACAAATGTTACGTCACTATCCTTAACGGAATAAACAATTTGAGGCCGAGCAGATATCGGCCGACCGGCCGCTTCAGCCCCCGTTTCCTTTCCTTCCGAGGCGCCCGTAATTGTTGCAGCCGCGCCGTCTCGATCAATTCATTTCGTCTGATCTTTGAATATTCACTTAGAAAACAACTGTTCATTTTCATGCCTCCCTTATTCC
>JAUCGD010000182.1 GCA_030377945.1 Desulfobacterales bacterium HSG17
TTAGGAATGATTTTAAATCTGCTTACCCCAGTATGATAAAGATCAATATGATGAACCTGTTCAAAAAATGATGGTTTGTGGGTATATTGATGATTTTGTAAGCCAAAGAAGTTGTATAAGGAACTAAAACTCTGCCCCATAGGGCGCTAAATTCACATTAAAAGGAGAAATTTATGAAAAAAAGAATAATGAAACGTACATCTTCCGTGTTGCTCGGTGTGATCCCGGTTTTGTCGATCATTGTAATGTTTTTCACGGTAATTTTTTTCACGGAAAGTCTTTTCGCGAGCCATGCCAGCGCGTTAGAGTTGACCTGTGCCAATGTGAAACAGAAAGTCACTGAGGCCGTAAAAAAGTACGAGGCCCAGGGCGACGCATCTTTACCTCTATTCAAGGACCCAAAGGCAGGCTTCCTTTTTGGCGAGAAAATCAAGGCCAAAGGTGGCCAGGAGACCTACACCGGGTTCATCTTCATTATTGATATTAACCACGTCATGTTGATGCACGCCAACAATCCCCGGCTTGAAGGAATTGATTTCACCGGCAAAAAAGACAAAAAAGGCGATCTCTTTGTGGAGAATTACATAATCAAAGCTAAAAAGGCTCACCATGCAGGAGGACAGGGCGCATGGGTTCAGTACTTCTGGCCCAAGAAAAAAGGGGGTAAACCGCACAAGAAATCATCTTACGTACAACTTGCTGTCCATAAGGATAAAACCGTGGTAATAGGAGCGGGCATCTTTGATGTATCAAAAGAAGAGTGCAACAATGAGACCAAATAGCATATCCAACACAGGTAAAAGAATAATATGTCCATAAAAAGCAAGGTATTCGGATCGCTTTTCGGTACCTCCCTTTTTATCATGCTGGGAATGTCCGTACTGGCTTTCTTTTTTATCCAGGACCTGGTCCGGTCACACCTGTACGGGAAAATCACGTTCCAGACTGAACGATTCTCGCAACTCATGGACAGGACCGTATCTGAGCGGTGCAGGGAGCTAATTCTTTTTTCCCGCCAGGATTTTTTTTACGCTGACTGGGTGGATGACGAGGAAAAACAGGAGAACCTGA
This sequence comes from Desulfobacterales bacterium HSG17, assembly GCA_030377945.1. The sequence goes on from JAUCGD010000182.1 coordinate 1,072, forward strand.
AGAAGTTTATTGCGGAGTCTGGATTCTATAAATCCGGTGTTTATGCAAATTCCTCTAAAAAGACAAAGGACAGAAAGACAAAGGAATCTTTGGTGGGCAGGGTGACGGTCTCCACAACCCCCTCCTTTTTAGGCCGGAACGTGAAAGACCTGGACTGGTACGCTGCATGCATTGATAAAAAGGAAATTTTCATTTCTGATGCAAGAAAAGATGAAGACACGAATTCCCCGGTCGTCACGATCGCCATGCCTGTTTTCGATATGGAGGGTGAGATGTGGGGAGTTGTTGCCTTGAATCTTGACCTCGTGGACACGCTGGGCAGTATGATAAAGGAGGAGCGGGAAAAACTCGAATCGTCTGATATTCGGGGGACCCCTTTAATCCTTGGTTTAAATGGCCGGATCATCGGTGCCGAGAACCCTGCAAGGTTCCTTATGTCTTTCGGTGACGGGATGCCGGGGGAAAAAGCAAGGCAAATATTGACAGGGAAAAAGGGCGTGGTAAGGGCCAGATTTACTGACAGGGAACGGACGAAGCATATAGTGGGATATTATGCTCACGATGGATATGGTTACTTTCATAATAAATGGAAAACCGTACTGGTGACCGATGCTTCTTCCATAACTGCCGCGATTTTCGCAATCGGGAACAGGATTCTTTGGCTGAACCTTATCGCTGGCTTTTTTATCCTGGTGATTGCTTTTTTACTTACACGGGGAATCGTGCTGCCTATCAGGCATGTTATTAAAGGTCTGGACCAAAGTGCTGTTCATGTTGAATCTGCGGCCGGGGAGGCTTCCGCCATTGCCCGGCAGGTTGTCAGGGGCTCGGCAGGCCAGGCCTCGGCAATAAAGGAAACTACAATCTCGCTTGAGAAAATGTCCTCCATGACAGGCCGAAACGCGGATAATGCCCTCCAGGCAAATAACCTGATGGAGGAAACCAACGGGGTTGTGGACAGGGCCAACCGGACTATCGGCAAACTGACAGGAACCATGAACGAGATGTCCGCAGCGAGCGGAGAAACACGAGCGATCGTTAAAAGTATTGATGAAATAGCCTTTCAAACCAATCTTCTCGCCCTGAATGCCGCCATTGAGGCCGCCCGGGCCGGCGAGACAGGGGCGGGCTTCGCGGTCGTGGCCAGCGAAGTGAAAAATCTTGCCAAACGATCTGCAAAAGCAGCAAAAAGCACTTCCGAACTGATTGATGTTGTGATCGGGAAAGCAAAGGATGGTTCTGCTCTGGTGGCTCTTAGCAACGAGGCGTTTACAAAGGTGTCGGACTGCTCAAACAGGGCGGGCGAGTTAGTGTCTGATATTGCTGCGGCATCCAGTGAGCAGGCACAAGGCATCGAACAGATCAACCAAACAATAGCAGACATCGCCCAAGGGATCCAAACCAATGCAGACGCCATTGAGAAATCATCTTCTGCTTCCGTGAGAATGAACGATCAAGCTGCTCAACTTCGGATATTTGTTAAGCAATTAATTGATCTTGTAGGCAGGCGAAATGAAAATGCTAAAAGAGATTTGACAGAGGTTCAGGATAGTGAAAAAAAATTGATTTCCGGCAAATAAAAGATTTCATGGACTGGAAAAAATGGTTTGTTGAGATTTGTCCTCAAGCAGTATGCAGTTTAATTTATCTTTTGGGATACTGAGTTTTTTGGGGAATACCTTACAATTCAATTGAAATGGAGTGAAAAATGAATTTCTTGAAAAAGAAAAAATGCTTTGGATTTATTATTGTCTATTCAATTTTAAGCCTGTTTTATAGCCTTACATTCGTTGGACCGGGCGGAAAAATCATTGCGCAGGCAGCACCTCCCACTGTCAGTAATGTAAACGCAAGTCCCACCATTGTATATCCTGGAAAAGATGTATTGATAACCTGTGAAATACAAGATGATGATTCTTCACTTAGTGATTCCAATGATGCCCGGATCATAGCCGAAGGAGGAACTAATCTCCTGGGTACGATCAACCTGTTCGATGATGGTGAACACAGCGATGGTGCATCTGGAGATGGTTTATACGGTGGTACCTGGACGACGCCATTGGATATGCCTGAAAACGTGTTTAATTATCACATTTATGCTGAAGATGCCTTGGGGAATGGAAAATTATACGAAAATGCCGGAAGCTTTTCTACCCAGATGTTATATGATGATTTTGAAGCAGCAGAAATTGATAGCAGCAAGTGGACGACATTTAAGGAAAGGCGTGAAATTGTAAATGGTAAACTTCACATTGCCTTGGAAGGATATGATCAACAAACAAACAGCAGGCTCTATGCTTCTGAAAAAGAGTCGCCTTACTTTGAAGCGAAAATTCTTATAGAAAGCGATAGTTATACTCAAATCATCTCAAATTCTTCACCAGTAGCGCGAACAAGTATTATAATTGAGGTCGATAATTACAAGATTTCAGTTCAACTTAGAATAGAAAATGACAACAGCATCTCTGCCGTAGCAAATATTACGGAAATTGGCACATGGGTTGAAGTCTTTTGGCAGCGTTTTTCAACATCAATTGCTTTTGATACTGAATACACTCTTTCAATCGAATTTGTTGATACTGAAGTTATTTTCAAATGCAATGAGGAGCAGTTGAGTTATCAATATGGAACTTTAATCAATTTAACTGGGGATATAGTTAAAAAAATAGAAGCTACCACATTGGGGGAAAATCAGTGGCATGGATATATTAATGCACTTTTCGATGATGTATATACCACAAAGGGCGGAACCCCATACGACGACTTTGAAACAGAAATGATCGATTCCGCTAAATGGCTTGATTTTGAACATTCCAGGGAAATTATCGACAGTAGTCTCAGATTAACTATCAGGGGCATTGATGAAAGAACAACTATGCTCGCCACTCCTCTTATCAGCAGTACACCCTTCTATATAGGGGCAAAGGTTATGATCGAAAGCGGAAGTGATATGGGAACCGGTGCTAATGGCATTGCAAGATTGGAATTTTTTCCCTACAACAACAGCAGGGGGCCTGGAAGCGGTTTGCCTTATAATGAACATGAGGGAAACGTATGGGCTGGGATCAATTTACTGATTGATGAAAACGAGCATCTCACGGCAAAAGCCTATGCAGAATCCCAAGACAACGCGGATCATAGTGCAGCAACAACGCTGATTTCAGAAGAATTATCCACTCCCATATACTTTGATCGGGAATACTATTTGTCCATACAGCGAATAGGTTCGGAACTCATCTTCAGATGCGAAGATGAAGTTAAAAAATTTCCAATTTTAACGCCCATATATCCACCGAGCATGAATTGGCAATCTCTGACCACCAGGGTTTATGCAGATCCTGGTGAATCAGGTTTTATTATATCAAGATATGACGATGTTCGTATCAGCGGCAGTGCTTACACAGACCTTGTTGAAATAAATCCTTCTACCCTGACCGTAAGTGAACCCGAAGGTTCCGGCACTTTCAATGTCAGTTTAAAGGGAAACAAACCAACAGCTAATGTAATTCTAAATTTGAACACCACAAATCCGGAAGCCTCTCTGATAAGTCCTTCAACCATTATTTTCACACCTGACAACTGGACAACCTCTCAACCTGTAACCATAACCGCAGTAGATGACGGTTTATGGGATGGAGACAGAATCGCAACCATCATTACCGAATCGATTATCAGTGATGACGGATATTACACAGGTTTTAACCCCGAAGATGTATCCGTAACAATCCAGGATGATGACACTCCGCCTCTGAGCATTACCGGCGCTTATCCAAATGCAGGAACGGTAAACGATCCTATGGCAGTTACACTGCGAGGCACACAATTTGCTGATGGTATGCAGGTTTTTATATTCAGAAGGGACTATTCCCAACCTGATACACCAATTATCGGTGAAAAAACCGAGATCACGCTAATCAGCGTAGTTAACAATACAGAGCTTACTTTGACAATCCCTGCCCAATCCGAAGTGGGGCAATACAGTCTGGAAGCTGTAAAGACCGGTGAAACACCATATGAACTTGAAGGCGCAGTCAGCTTTAATCAATTTAAGCGCTTCAATAAAAGAGCAATAATTGTTGGCGGCGGCGGCCCTTATCCTGGCAATACACTGTGGGACTCTACTAAACTCGTCACAAGAAAAGCTTATCATGCACTTTATGCACAGGGATACAGCCACGACCAGATCCAGTTTCTTACCCATGAAGATTCGGCTGACATAGACGGGGATGGTACGAATGATAAAGACGGTGGGGCAACCAGATCCGAATTGGAAGCTGCAATCGGAACCTGGGCCAAAACCCCTGTGCCTGATACATCAAATAGCCAAGCCCCTGAAGAGGTTTTAATTTTCATGAGCGGGCATGGCGGAAACGGTTCTTTTCAAATAGGAATTGACGAACCTCTGTCTTCAGAAACCCTTGATGAATGGATCGACGAACTGCAAACCACCATTGGCTGTAATGTAATCCTGATCTATGATGCCTGCATCTCCGGCAGCTTTTTATCGCAGTTTCTGCCACCTCCTGACATCGAAAGTAAGCGATATGTGATAACAAGCACCGCAATAAATCAGAGAGCCTGGTTTTTAAATAACGGCAGGCATTCTTTTTCATACCATTTCTGGGAGTCTGTTTTTTCAAAAGGTTATCTCTACGAAGCATATGCCTATGGCAAAACATATATGCAGTATGACCAGACAGCATGGATCGATATAAATGGTGACGGAAATCCAGACACAATAGCTCAAAGCCTTCTTGACAATGACATAATAATAGGCAGGGGACGCGTGGCAGCATCGCTTCCGCCGAGCATTGGAAAACTTACCATAAGCAAGGAAACTTTGGGATGTGAAAATACCGTCACTATAACTGCTGAAAATATTAGCACTTTAAATGGTGTAAGTTCTGTTTTTGCCAGATTAATTCCACCTGAGGAAAGGCAGGACAAGACAAAGCCCATCACAGCGCTCCCTTCAAGGAAACTTATTGATTTAGAAGAACCAGGTGTTTATAAAACCACTTTCGATGAATTGAATGTAGATGGTTTTTTCCGAATCTCCGTTTATGCAAAGGATAAGTCGGGATTTCAATCAATCCCGGTCCAAACAGGTGTCAAACGCGAATGCGGCGGAACATCTGCGGTCATAACTGGCGATATCAATGAGGATAGAAATATTGACTTGGAAGATATGATCATTGCCCTGAAAGTGTTAGCAGGAATTGATACTGCCGGTGAAATCCGTCTGAATTATGTGTTGGCAGGCGTTGATGTAAATGGAGATAATCAGGTCGGATTAGACGAAGTTATTTATGCACTAAGGCGGACGGCGGGCTTGTAAAAAGAAGCCTGAAGATAAAATTGGGTCGGAGAGGAGGCAGCCCCCCCCCCCTCTCCGACTCATGTTAAATATCAATATTCGTATCCTCAGCTTTTCGGCAAACAGGCCAGATGAAAACAAATATTGTATTTATGCAATAGGTAATACTAAAGAGATTGATTCTGAAATATTCAGTATGCAAAATCTTGAAATTACATAAACTCCTGCTATATT
>JAUCGD010000183.1 GCA_030377945.1 Desulfobacterales bacterium HSG17
CTGATTGTTTTCACATGTGCAGCCCTGGCATATACAGCTCAGAAAACACAGCCCCAGCCCCATGTCAAACCGATAAATAACATAATAAAGGGAAAAAACGGCATAGTTACAATTTCCGGACATCTGACCCAGGAAAAAATATTTAAGGGTGGAGACGGGAATGCATCCCTGTCTCTTACAATCAAAGCTGATAATGTTATTATGGAAAATAAGGGAAAAAATAATGTTGATATGGTTATAGTCCTGGATCGAAGCGGTTCAATGCAGGGCAAAAAAATTCAAGATGCCAAAACTTCTGTTAAAAACCTTATTTCCCAGCTTGGCACTAACGACAGATTTGCCCTGGTGACATATTCAAGCGGTGTGCAGACACATTCCGAACTTATGTTGATGACCCCGTCAAACCAGGATTTTATGCAGCAGAAGGTAAACAGTATTCATCCCGGAGGCGGAACCAATATGGGAGCCGGGCTTCAGGCAGGCATTAATATTTTAAACAACGCAGCAAAAAAAGGAAATCTGGGCCGTCTTATACTCATATCTGACGGACTGGCAAATGAAGGAATTACAAATCCAAAAGCTCTTGGCAATATGGCATCCTCTGCTCTGAAAAATGAATTTGCCATAAGCACCGTTGGTGTTGGCAGTGATTTTAATGAACAATTAATGACATCCCTGGCAGACAGGGGAACCGGGAATTATTATTATCTTGAAAATCCCAATGCTTTTGCAGAAGTATTTCAAAATGAATTTCATAAAACCCAGACTTCTGTTGCCACAGGTGTAAAAATTGAAATTCCCCTTAATAACAGCATAAGTCTGACTGGTGCGTCAGGATATCCAATTGAAATAAAAAATAATACAGCAGTTTTTTATCCGGGTGATCTCCGTTCAGGCCAGTCCAGAAACCTGTTTCTGACTTTCAAACTTCCTGTTAATTCTGAAAAGGTGTTTGAAATCAATAACATAAGTACAATTTATCAATATAAAGGGCAAAATTATTCAGCATCATTAACCGATCCTTTCCGCATTGCATGTGTAGCAGATAAAAAAAGCGTTATTTCATCAATAAAAAAAGATGTATGGGAAAGAAAGGTTATTAAGGAAGATTATAACAAACTAAAAGATGAAGTGGCAGCAGATATTAAAGCTGGAAAGCAGGAAGCAGCCATGCAAAGAATTCAGGAATACCAGGGAAAGAATCAGGCTCTTAATGAAGTGGTTAAATCTCCTGCGGTTAAGGCAAATCTGCAAAAAGCTGTAAGAAGTCTGCGCGATGTTGTGGTTAGCACTTTTGACGGTGAGCAGGAAGAAGTAGCAATGAAACAGAAAATGAATTCAAAAGCCCTGCAATTTGAAGCTTATAAAGAGCAGCGAAAATAATAAATAGTCACTCGTTCCCAGGTTCCTGCCTGGGAACGCAGTCTTGCAAGCTCTGCTTGCATTACAAAATATTTTCAAAAAAGGAGAAAAATAATGAGTATAATAACCAGGATGATAAAACTTTGGAAAGCGGATATTCACGGTGTCATGGATCAGTTTGAAGACAAATCCCTTCTTATGAACCAGTATCTCCGGGATATGGAAGAAGCTTTGGAAGAAAATGAGTCTCAATTAAAACATAAAATGGATTCCCGCTCCCAAATAAAAGATGAATATGAAAAATACTCTAATGAGGTTAAAAAAATTGAAAAGGATCTGGAAGCAGCCATTGAAAAGGATAAGGATGATATTGCAAAATTCCTGATAAAAAAACTGCGACCTGTTAAAAGTTATCAAGAGGACCTGGAGCGCCATGCAAAAAATCTGGATAAAGAAATTGCACAAATGCGTGAACAGCTTGAAGATCAGAAGCTTCAATATGACAGGGTCCGGCTTAAAGCTAAAGATCATTTTAAAAACATGAAAAATGACACATGGAAGCAATCTCAATCCCGGTATTCACATTCCTTTGAATCTGATTCAGGATACAGGGAACCATGTGAGGAAGAAATTGAAATGGAACTGCTCCGCCGAAAAGAGGCTGTGAAAGGAGGGAAGAAAATATGAAAACAATATATAACGGCCTATATAACCCTTTAAGAACAAGTATTATTTTCGGGCTGCTGTGTGCAGTGGGTTTTATACCTGTAAACACAATAATGAAAAGTTTTTTTTATTACCCCCTGCCCTTCCGGCTGACAATATGGATCTGTTTAGGCTTATACAGCATACTTATGGTTAGATGGGCTGGGAAAAAAGCAGGAACCCTATTTTTCCCCCTTATGCTCATGTTCATCTGTATTTACATGATTCCCACAAACAATTTATATCTTGTTTTAACCCTGGCGGTTTTAAGCTGGATCAGAAGCGGTCTTTGCTTTTCAGGGCCATTATTTAAAACAATTCCAGCCGAACTTGTTATCTGTTTTGGCAGCGGATTTCTGGCGCAATCTTTTTCCCCTGATTCAGCAGTTAAATGGGCAGGGGTAATCTGGTTGTTCTTTTTATGCCAGTCTGTGTATTTTTTGTTCTTTGAAAATAAAACAGGTTTAAAAAATCATGTGAAACAGGCAGCAGATCCTTTTGAACATGCAAGAAAACAGGCTGAAAAGATATTGTCGGAGATTTGAGATGTGCAGGGTAAGTTTGACACCGCAGGGAACGGTTTGAAATCGTTACCTCAGGAAATAAGCAGCCGCATCTTTGCCAGAAGTTCAATCTTTTCCATGCTCACCCCTGTTGCCTGTGCTATCTGCTCATTTGTAAAGTTTTCCATATTCAACATGTTTAAAGCAATCTGTTCCTCTTTAGCCAGTTTCAATTCTTCTGGAACCGCAGCCTGGCTGGGCTGTTCAAATTTTATTGAAATAATGTGTGTATGAATCTGCCTGCCCTGGACAGTTTCATTAAAAAGCAGTTCATCCCTGTCTGTGTGAAGGTTGCTGAATACCACATACCAGCCATGAGATAGTCCTTCGGATTTGAGGTACTCGGCCAACTGGCCTTTGCCCTGCTGAAAATAATAATTGTTTACAAATCGTTTTGTTTCAATGATGTATTTTTGACCTTTGTGCAGAATAAGAATATCGGTTCTGCCCCTTCCTGTGGGAACTTCAACAAAGGTCTGACCTTCAAGACATTGAATAAAAAAGGTTATAAATCCGTCCAGGGAATAATGCCATGCACCTTCTTTAAGATGTTTGGTATCAAAGGCTCGAAATCCCCTTCTGCGGACATAGGCACGATATTCTTCCAGCAAAGAATTGATGTTCAGGCTGTTGTCCTGATTCAGATATTTGTTTATTGTTTCCTGGTGTGAAGTAAGATAATGATGGGTTTCACCGTTGATTAAGGGCCGGAAAGCATTGATTAAGCGTTTGGCATACAGTGGAACCGGAACACTAACATAACCGTCAGATTTACCAACTACCCCATTTGCAAACAGCCATGCAATATCAGGGTCATCTACTGTAAAAGGCATAGATTCTTTTTTAAAAAGAACTCTCAGCATAAACTCCCGTTTTTCCCTGGCTTTCTGCACAATATTTATAATATTTTTGTCAAACCGCTCAGTAAGGAAATGCTTTTGTGTAATGTAATAATGTCCTGGTGTTACAGGCTGGGTCCGGTCTTTGACCGAATTTTCAATCATATAGGCACAAATAGCGCATGTCAGTCCGGGCTGACCTGCTGCATCTTCATATACAGCTCTGATTACATCAGGCTCAAATATCTGTTCTGTTTCCACAGTATGCTGTTCCATGAGTTCTTTGACTTCATCAAAGCTGAAATACGGAATCTGTAATTCTTCTGAGATATTGAATGGTGAAGCAGATGACAGGATCAACTCGGAAATGGTACTGACACCTACTAACAGAAGGGAATGAAGTGCCCGGTTTTCTTTTTGATGATAGATATAACGGAATGTGTGCATTATTTCATTTAATACACAGTCAGGGATGCCTTCAAATTCATCTATGATAAGGACAAGCTGATTTGCTGATTTATAGATTTCATGAAAAAAATTCTGTAATTCAATGGGATTTGTAATGTTTATTTTTGTAGAAAACCCATGAAACGCAATCTGCTGCTGAAGTCTCAGATTCAATGCATGATAAAAAATTTCCTTTGTCTGGGTTTTCATATCTTCAAAGCTGATCCATAAGGGCAGAAAATTCTCTTTTTTAAGTTCTTCCATCAGTAGTTGAAAATATGTGGTTTTGCCTGACTGCCTGGGTGCAAAAAGGGTAATGTAACGGCCTTTTTGCACTTTTTTCATGCCTTGAGCAATAAGTTCCTGACGCATGACTGTGTAATGTAATGCAGGATCGCATGGGCCGGATGTGTTGAATTCTCTCATGGATACGCTCTCCTTTTACCATCTGGAGTTAGTAGTGAGCGCTTCAGCGTTCATTAACCGCTGAAGCGGTTACTACAAACAGTCTGCCTGTCTATAAATTTCGATCTGCTATAATTTCCATTTTTCATCCAAAGGTGAAACAATATCACCAACAAAAGCAGTTTTACGAAGCTGTTCAAGTTTTTTTCTTGCAGTCAGTTTTGAATAATCTGGTGGTACAAGTTTTGCAATTTTTTTTCCTTTAAAAGTGACGGAAATAGGTTCTCCAGCCTGAATTTTTGTTAATACATAGGATACCTTTTGGGGTATGTCAGTGATGGTAATGTTTTCCATAACTCCTCCTTGTTTTGTTACCATATATTGAATGGGGAAGCACTCAGAGGTAAAAAGTGCAAAGGGATACTAAGGCTGCCTCAAAAGCCGAAAGCCGAGGTAGTCGTAGCGGCCGACCGGGGGGTTCCAGCCGCGAAAGGCAGACCGGCAGCTCTGGGCGTAGCCGCTCCAGCAGCCGCCCCGGTAGACCCGGTACGAGCCCGATGATGGTCCAACAGGATCACTAACAGCACCAGACGGATAATTACCATACCAGTCCTGACACCATTCCCGCACATTTCCACTCATGTCGTACAAGCCAAGATCGTTTTCAGCTTTTGTGCCAGCCGGATGAGTTTTTTTACCGCTGTTATCTCTATACCATGCAACACGGTCAATATCATTTCCGCCTGCATATATTTCCTGTTTACCTCTGCTCCGGGCTGCGAACTCCCATTCAGCTTCGGTCGGCAGCCTGTATTTATCCGTGCTTTCTTTGCGGTTCAGTTTCTTGATAAAATCCTGAACATCATTCCACGATACCTTTTCAACCGGGCAGTTATCCCCGCAGTTTTTAAATTTTGACGGATTGCTTCCCATTACAGATTTCCACTGTCCCTGAGTTACTTCGGTAGTCTGCATGTAAAACCCTCTGGTCAGTGTAACCTTGTGTTGTGTTTCATCATTATCCCGCCCTGGTTCACTTGCCGGGCTGCCCATCATAAATGTTCCGGGTTTAACATACACAAATTTCATGCCCAGTGAATTGATAATTTCATTTTGATTTACTGAAACTGCCGTTTTTTCCTTTTCCAGATAAGCAGTCACCACAACATCTGCCCCCCGGTCTATCTGCTTTCTTGTTTCATAGGATTCATACCCGTCAGCCGTAACTTTTACAGCATATTCCCCTGCACTGGAAATACTAAAGGTCATGGGTGCTGTATTGTATTTTTTCCCGTTTACCCAGACTGTTGCGCCGGATATATTAGCATTTACTGTCAGACTGCCGTCTTTTGGCGGCTGGGGTTTTGGTTTTGGCGGGGTTATCACAGTGGTTCCGCTGCTGTCTGCCAGCAGGGGTTTGAAATAAAAATCCCCGGTCAGAGATGATGATTCCCAGGGAATCTGTTTATTCCCTGTTTCACGGATTACGTCAATACGGACATTTTTTAAAACCCGTTCCACAATCATTCCTGATGTTTTCATATGCTTTAAAAGATATTTTGTATAAACCCCGTTTCTTCCGATTCCGTCTGCTGCAACTGATCCTGGAGATGTTGCATAGGCAATCAAAGAACCTTTTAGCGCATCCATCCTTGCCAGTCCTTTTTGAGATGAGCGAAAGCTGCGGGCAAAAGGGTTATCCCGGCAGGCATCCAGAATAACAATATTAAGCCGGTTTCCGGCATCCTCCATTCTGCTGAGAACCCTGCCTGCGTCAACCGATTCATATTCCACCTCAGATTCGTTTTCTATCCTTGCACCAACAGGTATCAGATAATTCCGGCCTTTTACCTGCATTCCATGGCCAGCAAAGTAAAACAGACCGGTTCCCCGGTCACGGGTCAGGCTGTTTCCAAAATCTCTTATAGCCTCTTTCATGGCACGCTGATCTGCGTTTTCCTCATAAATCACTTGAAAGCCAAGAGATTTCAAGGATTTAACCATATCCCGCGCATCATTAACAGGGTTTTTCAAAGGTAAGCTTTTATAAGCCCCGTTTCCAATAATCAGAGCCAGCCGTTTTTCCTGAGTAATTCTTTTTATTCCCCGGTCACAAAATCCGGTTGAAGAAAATGTGAGCGCAATGAATATTATGCTGATTATTATTGCAAATACTCTTTTCATACATACCTCCGTGTAATTTTGAACCATGATTATATGATTATATGATTTCCATGAATATTCATAGTAAATCATGCAAATCATTTAATCATGGTTCCAGAACAAAACCTGATCA
>JAUCGD010000184.1 GCA_030377945.1 Desulfobacterales bacterium HSG17
CTTAATTGTCTGTTAATAGGCAAACATTCACAGTTTTAGAATGGTTTAACAATTTAACAATTTCAAAAAAAGGAGAGTATAATGAAAAAAGGTTTTATGATTGCTTTGGCACTTTGTCTTATGGTGTCCGGTACTGCTTTTGGGGCAGATACAATTAAAATCGGGCTAATGGCTCCTCTTACCGGTAAATGGGCCAATGAAGGCCAGGAAATGAAACAGGTTGTTGATCTTCTGGCAGAAGAGTTGAATGCTGCCGGAGGTCTGCTGGGAAAAAAGGTTGAAGTTATAAGCGAAGATGATGCAGGTGATCCCCGTCAGAGCGCACTGGCTGCCCAGCGTCTTTCCACCCAGGGCATTTCTGCGGTTGTGGGAACATACGGTTCATCCAGTTCAGAAGCAGCCCAGGGCATTTATGATGAAAATGACATGATCCAGATTGTCAATGCTTCCACAGCTGTACGTCTTTCTGAAAAGGGTTTGAAACTTTTCTTCCGTTCATGCCCAAGAGATGATGAGCAGGGAATTGTTGCTGCCAAAACATTGATTGCCAAAGGGTATAAAAAAATTGCCCTGCTTCATGATAATACCAGCTATGCCAAAGGGCTTGCCACTGAAGTAAAACACGAACTGGAAAAAACCGGTGTGAAACCTGTATTTTTTGATGCTCTTACACCTGGCGAACAGGATTACAATTCTATTTTAACAAAACTTAAAGGCACTGACGCTGATGTTGTTTTCTTTTCAGGTTATTATCCTGAAGCAGGTCTGATGCTCAGCCAGAAAAAAGATATGGGCTGGAATGTACCTTTTATTGGTGGTGATGCTACTAATAATCCCGATTTGATAAAAAGTGCTGGAAAAGAAGCCGCAGCCGGTTTTCTTCTTACCAGTCCTCCAATGCCATCAGACCTTGCTGCTCCAGAAGCCAAAGCTTTCCTGGATGCTTTTAAGAAGAAACACGGATCTCTGCCAGGGTCAATCTGGTCAGTTCTTGCAGGAGACGGATTTAAAGTTATCTGCGAAGCAATCAAACAGGCCAAAAGTACTGACAGCAAAAAAATGGCTGAATACATGAAAACAAAAATGAAAGACTTTCCCGGATTGACCGGCAAGCTGGGCTTTAATAAAAAAGGCGACCGTGTTGGTGATGTTTACCGTGTATATATGGTTGATGCAGAAGGTAAATTTGTTCTTCAGCAATAGTTCTGCAATATAATGGAAAATGCAGGGGCAGGTTCCAAACCTGCCCTGATTCACCATTACGCAGGTTTAGAACCTGCCCCTACAAAATTCAGGCATTCAAATGGAAGAATTTGTTCAACAATTGACAAACGGACTGGCTATCGGAGGCATTTATGCACTCATAGCCCTGGGCTATACAATGGTTTACGGAGTTCTCAAGCTCATAAACTTTGCCCACGGCGATCTTTTTACCATTGGTGCTTATCTTGGTCTGACTATTCTAACATCTATTGCTCTTAATGAGTATCTTGGGGCATTTCTGGGTGTATTGCTCCTGGCTGTAATGGTCATGGGGCTTGTGGGGATAATCGGTATTATCCTTGACCGTGCTGCTTACAGACCTCTCAGGGAATCACCCAGGCTTTCTGCTGTTGTTTCCGCATTAGGTGCTTCCATTTTTTTCCAGAATGCAGTAATGCTCATTTACGGAGCCAAATACCAGTTTTATCCTAAGAATATTCTGCCTAAGATTGTAATCTCTGTTTTTGGTATGCCCATTCCCCTTATGAGAATTCTTATTCTCCTTACATCTGTTGTTATGATGATAGCTCTTTACCTGTTTATACAGAAAACAAAGATCGGAACTGCCATAAGGGCAGCAGCCATTGACCAGGGCGCAGCAAAGCTCATGGGCATTAATGTTGACAGGGTTATTATGATAGTTTTTTTAATCGGTCCTGCTCTTGGCGGTGCAGCAGGTCTGATGGTGGGTCTGTATTATGGACAGATCAGTTTTACAATGGGATGGGTTTACGGTTTAAAGGCTTTTACAGCAGCTATTTTAGGTGGAATCGGTAATATACCGGGTGCAATGGTGGGAGGTCTTCTTCTTGGAGTTATTGAAGCTCTGGGCGCAGCCTATATCTCAATTGCCTGGAAAGATGCCATTGCATTTTGCGTACTTATAGGTATTTTGATTGTCCGGCCTACGGGGCTTCTGGGAGAACGGGTGGCGGAGAAAATATAATGCGAAATATACCCAAAAGATATATTATTTACGGCATAATTACTGCGGTGCTTGCATGTTCGCCGCTTTTCTTAAACCGCTACTGGGTAGATGTTCTCAATAATGTTGGCATGTATGCCATGCTGGGTTTAAGCCTGAACCTTATTGTTGGGCATACCGGGCTTTTTAATCTTGGTCATGCTGCGTTTTATGCAATGGGAGCCTATACAGCCGCAATTTTAAATACAAGCTTTAACATTCCATTATTATGGCTTATCCCTGCCAGCGGGCTTACAGCCGGACTTTTTGCAGCCATAATCGCACGTCCCATCATCCATCTTCGCGGTGATTATCTCTGTATTGTCACCATTGGCGTTGGGGAAATCATGCGGATTGCCCTTATAAACGATGTTTTCGGAATTACAGGGGGAGCCAACGGAATTTTTGGAATTTCCCGGCCTGAGATTTTCGGGTTCAAAATACGCAAGCCTGACGAATTTTTTTATCTTATATGGTTTTTTGTTGCAGTTACAATCTTTCTTTTTCACCGTCTGGAAAAATCCCGATTTGGCCGCGCTCTTAACTATCTGCGTGAAGATGAGGTGGCAGCAGAAGGCAGCGGCATAAATACTGCTCATTATAAACTGGCTGCCTTTATCCTGGGAGCAGCCTGGGCAGGAATGGTGGGGACCATTTATGCAGGCAAGATGACAATCATTTCCCCTGAATCTTTTAATTTCTGGGAATCGGTTGTCATGTTTACTCTTATTATTCTTGGAGGTTCAGGCAGTATTCCAGGTGTCATACTCGGAGCTTTTCTTCTTATCGGTCTTCCCGAATGTTTCCGAGGACTTGCCAATGCAAGAATGATGGTTTTCGGGGCTGCAATGGTTGCAATGATGATATTCAGAACCCAGGGGATTTTACCGGCTCTTCCACGAAAATTCCCTCTGGATAGAATGGATAAAATAGACAAAATGGCTGATATGGATAAAACAACTGAAAGCGAGGCAGCCTCGTGACAACTCTCTTAAGTTTAGATAATCTGACCAAAAAATTCGGGGGTCTTACTGCTGTTAACCAGGTTTCATTTGATGTTGACGCAGGCTCTGTTGTTGGTCTTATAGGCCCTAACGGAGCAGGAAAAACCACAGTGTTCAATTTGATAACCGGGAATTATCAGCCCAATGAAGGCAAGGTTATATTTGACGGAAAAGTTATAAACGGGCTTATTACCCATAAAATAGTTTCTTTGGGTATTGCAAGAACCTTTCAGACCATAAGACTGTTTCAAAACCTTTCTGTTCTTGAAAATGTTCTGGCAGGATGCCACTGCCGCATGAAATCAGGTGTATTTGGAGGTATGTTTCAAACTCCTGCACAAAAAAGAGAAGAACATGAAGCCCTGAAACTGGCACTTGCAGAACTTGAATTTGTGGGACTTCGCAAAGATGCGGAACAATTGTCGTCAAATCTCTCCTATGGAAACCAGAGACTTCTTGAGATTGCACGGGCACTTGCAACAAAACCCCGTGTCCTGATCCTTGACGAACCTGCCGGGGGAATGAATGAACAGGAAACCGACAGCCTGATTAAGCTTATCAGGAAAATGGCTCAAAGGGGACTGACCGTACTGCTCATAGAGCATGATATGGGGCTGGTTATGGAAGCCTGTCATAAACTTGTGGTCATTGAATACGGCAGCAAGATTGCAGAAGGAACCCCGGAAGAGATAAAAGTCAATCCCCGTGTAATAGAAGCCTACCTGGGAACAGACGAAGATGAATAAATAGGATGAATAGATATTATGCTCCTTGAAATAAACAATCTTTATGTAAAATACGGCAATGTTGAGGCCCTTCACGGAATTAATATCAATGTTGATGAAGGCGAAATTGTCACCATACTTGGGGCAAACGGAGCAGGAAAATCAACCACCCTGCTGGCCATAAGCGGTCTGGTTAAAGCATCTATTGGGGAAATCCTGTTTTCAGGAACGCCTCTGCATAAAATGCCTGCTGATAAAATAGTAAAACAGGGCATATCTCAATCTCCTGAAGGCCGCAGGGTCTTTGGAATACTCACTGTTCTTGAAAATTTGAAACTGGGTGCATTTACATCTAACGATGCTAAAAAGGTTAAAAAGAATCTGGACTGGATATTTGAACTTTTTCCCAGGCTCAAAGAAAGAAGCCAGCAGCTTGCCGGAACCTTAAGCGGTGGTGAGCAGCAGATGCTTGCCATTGGCCGCGCTCTTATGGCAAGCCCCAAAATTCTCCTTCTGGATGAACCAAGCCTGGGGCTTGCCCCGATCCTGGTTAAAGCCATATTTGAAACAGTAAGAGAAATCAATAAAGCAGGCCTGACAGTGGTTCTTGTGGAGCAAAATGCAAAAGCCGCGCTTAAGCTGGCTCACAGGGGCTATGTTATGGAAGTGGGAAATATTGTGTTGGAAGATACAGCCCAGGCCCTTCTTGCCAATCCTGATGTTCAAAACGCATATTTGGGCGGTACAAAATAATCCGAGCTGATATGGCTGCTGCATTTATTGAAGTTTTAAGGAAATCATTAAATCCAGGCTGGCTCACACCGCTTAGTTATCAGGTTGAGGCATTGGGATATGCCTGCCGTTTTAAGGAAGCACATGCGATCTCTCTCCCTAACTTAGAAGTAGGTAAAAAAAGAGAACCACCCAATCATTTTTATATCAAATAAACGGAGAAGGCCGTGATGCTCCGCCTTATAATTCTGATTATAAACGTATAATTAAAATTATAACGAAAAATTGGTACTATCATTAAAACAGGATAATCCTTTCAATCAACCTATAATTTCTCATCCCCCAACTCCGGCAGCCTCCTAAGCTTAACCACTTCCAGCATCCCATCCAGTTCCCCACGCCTTGACCAAAGAACACCGTTATCCTCTATAAGCTTTTCTGCCTCCTGCGTAACCCCATCATGAGCAAAAAGCCACAGCCGAAGGGTTTTCAAATATTCTCCTTCTCTTTCCCTGACAATCTCAGCCTGTTTAAGCATATTTTCAACCACATCGGCCCCGACCTTCTTATTTGTCCACCATTTGCTTTCAGCCAGCCAGACCTCATTTCCTGCTCCTGCATAAATATCAATTTCCATATTTTTCCCTGTTCCCGGCCTGTGGCGCTGGTCTGTGTAAAAAAAAACGGTCTGGTATTAAAATATCTTCCTCACTGTGAAAAAATCTTCTGGGGATGGTCTGTCTCTGGGCAGTCCATAGAATCTGGATCATGAAAACTTCTGCAAGATAGCCTTTATATTCATGAAATCGTTTTTCCATAGTTTTGAATTTTTTCAAAATATTTTCTTCAATCAGGGGGCGGTTTTGTTTTTCAACTTCAATCTGTCCCCAGACTTTCAGGAATTCGTTTAAAATAGGGTCATTAATTTTACAGAACCAGTTGCCAAAGGATTTGTATTCCAGCAGGTCTCCGCGGGCAAGCTTAATTAAAACCTCTTTTATTTTTTCTATGGGGACATCAATGTTTTCATGCTTTTTCAGTTGTTCCTGTATTCTTTGCAGGTCAATTTCATTTTCCTGTTCAAGGGCAGCCAGGTAGAGTATCCATTTTGTAATTCCGTGTTCATTTACTCTTGTAATCCATCGGTTTACCTGATCGCTGAGTTCTGCCCATATAAAACCTTTGCTTATGTCAATGGCGAGCATCTCATTCAGGGTTTCTTCATCTTTGACGGTTTTATTCTGTTCTGCGGCCTGCTGAACCACTGCTGTTATGTAAAATGTATTACCGCCGCACCTGTCTGATATGACCGGGGTTATAATTTCAGGAATTTCTGCCTTGTAATAGTGAGCGGTTTTGGTTGCAAGTTCTTTTCCGTAATAATCTGTAAATGCTTTTATATTCTGAAAGCGAAATCTGCCGTATAGAGCGCCTTTTCCTATGATTTCATCAGCCAGAATACACATGGCAGAACCTGTAACAAAATGGGGGCATCGCGGGGATTTCACAGCCTCCTGGAAAAAACCGGAAACACTGAAGTTCTGGTGAGGAAGCCGTGTATTTTGAAATTCGTCAAGAAATACGACAATGGTGCAGCCATCTCTGAAAGCAACTGTTCTTGGCAAATCAATGGCCTGTTGTTCAGGTAAAGCAAAAACGCTGTCTTTACGATTCAGAGCTTTTAAAAAATCAACAGCAATGGAAAAGCCCTTTGATATTTTCATACGCTTTTCAACAAGTGCTATAACTTCCCTGCTTTCAACAGGCTTTGATAGAATTTCAGTATCACGAAGGCGAAAAGCTGTATACCACCGAACAAAATTATTAACATACTCAAGATTCGCACCTATTAATCAAAAAAAAATTCACTAAAATAAATCTCACTCTTGACAAAGATGAAAAAGTATTATAAATT
>JAUCGD010000185.1 GCA_030377945.1 Desulfobacterales bacterium HSG17
TTTCGGTTAAAGATAAAAACTATCTTTTTTACATCTTTTATATATCAAGTTATATATTGTTTCAGATCTCACTGAACGGCATTGCATATGAATATCTGTGGCCTGATTATCCTTCCTGGGGAAATAAAGCTGTCCCTTTTTTTATGGGTCTTACAGGATTGCTGGCAGGTCTTTTTGCAAAATCCTTTCTCCTTACAAAAAAATACACTCCGGTTCTTGATAAATTTCTTGTTGCAATCATGGCAGTTTCCGGTCTGGTAGCTTTTTCTTCTCTGCTTATCAATTATTCGGCAGTTATAAAAATGGCTGCCATATCCAATATATGCGAAGCCTTGTTGATTTTTTTTATTGCAGTTACATGCCTGATGAGAGGAAACCGGACAGCCCGCTTTTTTCTCACGGCCTGGTGTGTTTTTATATTTGGTGTAATTTTTCTGGCATTAAAAAATTTCGGATTTCTTCCTGCAAATTTATTAACCGATTATTCTGTTCAGATAGGGTCTGCAATGGAGGTTATCCTTCTTGCCCTGGCTCTGGCAGACAGAATTAATATTGAAAGAAAAGAAAAAGATCTGGCAAGACAGGATGCTTTAAAAGCCAGAGAACAGGCTTTTGTAAATCTTCAAAAAGCTGACAGTATCAGGCAGGAATATACCCAGAAACTTGAAATAAAGGTCAGTGAAAGAACATATGAATATGAGCAGGCACAGGAAGCCCTGGTTAAGAAAAATGCCTATCTTAAATCCATTAATGAAACCACATTGAATCTTATCAGCAGTCTTGATCTGGATGAACTGCTTAATGCTGTTATTTATCGTGTTGCGCGAATCATAGAGGCTGAAAATGCTTTTATTTATTTATATGACATTGATAAAAACGAACTTGAGTATAAAGCAGGTACAGGTATATATCCCAGTCTGAAAGGGGTTAAAATACATTCAGGTAAAGGTTTTTCAGGAAAAATTCTGGAAACAGGCCGGTCTTTGATGATAGATGATTACAGCAAATGGGAATGCCGGCTCCCTAATCCTGAATTTGATGTCCTGCATTCGGTAATGGGTGTGCCTCTGCGATCAGGTAAAACAATTTTGGGAGTTATTGGTATTGCCCGCACTGATGCTTCAGTCAGTTTTGACAAAGACGAGCAGGAACTGCTTGAACGCTTTGCCCAGCTTGTTTCCATAGCCCTTGAAAAAGCACGTCTTTATTCGGAAGCCCAAAAAGCTCAGGGAGCAGCAGAATCGGCAAACCGCGCTAAAAGCACCTTTCTTGCCAATATGAGCCATGAACTCAGAACCCCTTTAAATGCCATTATCGGATACAGCGAAATGCTCATGGAAGATGCAGAAGACGACAGATTGGAAGATTTTATTCCTGATCTGAAAAAAATTCATTCAGCAGGACACCATCTTCTGGCTCTTATAAGCGAGATACTGGACCTCTCCAAGATTGAGGCCGGCAAAATGGAACTTTTTCCTGAAGAGTTTGAACTCAATCCTGTTATTGAAGATATTATCAGCATAATCCGGCCAATGGCAGAAAAGAACAATAATACTCTTGATTTTGATTATCCTGAAAATTTGATAACAATGTATTCTGACATGACAAAAATAAGACAGATACTGCTTAATCTCTTAAGCAATGCAAGTAAATTTACTGAAAATGGAAATATTGAACTGAATATCAAAACTGAAACCAAAGACAATATCAGCGTTTTAAATTTTAGCGTTAATGATACCGGAATCGGGCTGACACAGGAGCAGTTAAAAAAATTATTTCAACCTTTTACCCAGGCTGAGGATTCAACCACACGCAAGTACGGGGGAACAGGTCTTGGGCTGGTCATAAGCAAAAAATTCTGCATGATGATGGGAGGAGATATAAGTGTTCAAAGCGAGGCAGGAAGAGGATCTGTTTTTACAATCTTTCTGCCTGCAAGGATAGACCATAAAAATATTGAAAAACAAGGAGTTAACAATGCCAAAAATTCTGCTGGTTGAAGACAATGAAATGAACCGGGATATGCTGTCCAGACGGCTGGAGCGTAAAAAATATGAGGTTGTCATGGCAGTTGACGGAGAACAGGGTGTAGCTATGGCAGATCAGGAAAATCCGGCATTGATACTAATGGACATAAGCCTGCCTGCAATGGACGGACTGGAAGCCACAAAAAAAATAAAATCATCAGATAAAACAGCCCCTATTCCCATTATTGCACTTACTGCCCATGCCATGAGCGGAGACAGGGAAAAAGCAATTGCAGCAGGATGTGATGATTATGATACAAAGCCCATTGATTTCAAACGTCTGCTTGGAAAGATAAAAAATTTCATATAAAAAAATAACTGCGGAGTAAAAACATGAATCTATCCCGGTTTATAAGAAATCTTCGTATCCGGTCAAAACTATATCTGACATATTCCTGCATCTTTATCCTGGCCTTTGCTGTCAACGGCTTCATCATATATTCTTTTGTGGGAAATGTTATTGAAGATCATATTCTTAATGAACTTAAAAATACAAATTCAGCCATAGTCCGTATGGTCAGAACATCTGCTTCTGCATCAATCAAAAATCATCTCCGGGCTGTTGCTGAAAAAAACCGCCATATTTCCGAATATTTTTATAATTCTTATATAAGAGGAAAAATGTCAAAACAACAGGCTCAAGAAATGGCAATAAGCCTGATGTTAAGCCAGATCATAGGGAAAACAGGATATATCTCCTGTATAAATTCAAAAGGATTTATGGTTGTTCACCCTAAGAAAGAACTTATTGGAGTTGATGTATCTTCCTATAATTTTATCCAGGAAATAAAGCAAAAAAAAGAAGGGTACCTTGAATATGACTGGCAAACCCCTGATGAAAAAACTCCGCGCGCCAAGGCTATCTATGTAGTGTGGTTTAAACCCTGGGACTGGATTATCATGGTATCATCTTACAGGGAAGAATTTGCAGGAATGGTAAATCTTGACGATTTCCGTGAAAGCATTTCATCCATCCGTTTTGGAAAAAGCGGTTATCCATATGTACTGGATTACACCG
The DNA here is from genome assembly GCA_030377945.1 of Desulfobacterales bacterium HSG17. The sequence goes on from JAUCGD010000185.1 coordinate 3,046, forward strand.
GGGTATTATTGATTCATCCTTTTAGAGAAGGTGCAGACCTTTATAATGTTGAGGATGCAAGCGGTAAAAGATTCATAGCTGAAATGTGCAGTCTTAAAAGCGGGGAAATTAAGTATTCATGGCAAAATCCAGGTGAGAACAGGTATCGTGAAAAACTGGTCATTTATAATGATATTCCCGAACTGGGATGGATTGTTGCATCTTCAAACTATAACGAAGAGTTTTACGCACCCCTGAATACAGTCAGAAATATGATGCTTGCCACTGTTTTTGCAACTCTGCTTTTAGTCTCTTTTATCACTTTATTAATAAGCAATTCCATTACCAGGCCCATACAATTATTAATAAACAGTTTTAAAACAAATGACAAAGGTGATCTTTCTGTTCGGGCTGAAATTCGTTCGGAAGATGAAATAGGGCAGCTTGCCCGTTTTTTTAACAATTTTATGGAACAGATAGAAATCTATCATAAGAAAAAGGCAGAATCCGAACAAACATACCGAAGTCTTTTTGATTCAGCAAATGATGCAATTTTACTTGTAAAAGAAAAAAGATTTACAGACTGCAATCTTAAAGCCCTGGAAATATTCGGATGTTCAAAAGAACAGCTTCTTAATAGTTCGCCAAAGTGTTTTTATCCGAAAATGCAGCCAGGAGGAGTATTGTCAAAAGAAAAATCCCTGGAAAAAATAGAAGAGGTTTTACAGGGTAAACCCTTGTTTTTTGAATGGGTTTTTATAAGATATGATAAAACTCCTTTTGATGCGGAAATAAGCATGAACACCATAAAGCTTGGGGAGCAGATTTATATCCAGACCATAATTCGTGATATTTCCCAGAGAAAAAGACAGGAGAAGATTCAAGCTGCATTTTATAAAATCTCTGAAGCAGCTCATACTGCAAGGGAGCTTAAAAATCTCTTTTCTGTTATTCACAGTATTATTGCAGATTTAATGTATGCGAAAAATTGCTATATTGCCCTGTGTGATCCAGATACAAATATAATAAGTTTTCCATATCATGTTGATGAAAAGGATCCTCCTCCTAAATCCAGGAAATTTGGGAATGGACTTACCGAATATGTGATTAAAAATAAAAAAGCGCTATTAATGTCACCTGAAAGAAGACTGGAAGAGTTTTATAAACAAAATGATGTTGAACTCACTGGTCCAAAATCTATTGACTGGCTGGGTGTTCCTTTAAAAAATCATGAGGAAATAATCGGGGTTCTTGCTGTTCAAACATACAGCGAGGGCATCAGGTATAGTGAAGAAGATAAGAATATATTGATATTTGTTTCAGATCAGATTGCCACAGCCATTGAAAGAATCAGATCTAAAGAAGAATTGCAAAAACACCGTGAAAATCTTGAAAAAATGGTAATAGATAGAACCAGCGAACTGGCAGAAGCCACAAAAGAAGCTGAACTGGCAAAAACAGCAGCAGAACATGCAAACCAGGCAAAAAGCACCTTTCTGGCCAATATGAGTCATGAACTCAGAACCCCTTTAAATGCCATTATTGGATATAGTGAAATCCTTATGGAAGATGCAGAAGACCTTGAACAGGAAGACTTTATCCCTGATCTGAAAAAAATTCACGGATCAGGAAACCACCTCCTGGCACTTATCAGCGATATTCTTGATCTTTCAAAGATAGAAGCCGGTAAAATGGAAATATTTAAAGAAGACTTTGAAATTTTCAATCTTATTGAAGAAATAATAAATACAGTCCTGCCCCTGTCAGAAAAAAACAAGAATAAACTTGAGGTGTATTGCGATTTAAGCGCCTATAATTTTAATTTATCAAAAAAAGCAGATAACGATAAAAATATTACAGGCACTCAATGTGCAAAAATACTTGGAACCATGCACTCTGACCTTCTCAAAATAAAACAAATTCTCCTTAATATTATCAGTAATGCCTGTAAATTTACTGAAAACGGAATTATTACCCTTAATATTTCCAGGGAAAAACATAATAATGATGAAAATATTGTCTTTATTGTAAAAGATACAGGTATAGGAATGAGTCAGGAACAGATAGATAAATTGTTTAACGCTTTTACCCAAGCAGATGAATCAACAACCAGAAAATACGGCGGAACAGGTCTGGGACTTGTCATAAGCAAACGATTCTGCAATATGATGGGAGGAGATATTATGGTTGACAGCCAGCTAGGAAAAGGCTCGGTTTTTACAATTTCCCTGCCTTTTATTTCAGATTCATAAATCCACCAATGCCCAAAATTATTAAAACACCTTTTAAGAAGCTTTCATTTCAATCTGCCAATCGACCAAAGATTCTATTTCATCAAGATCATTTATTGTCTTTATAGCTTCTTTTATGATCCTGAGATGTTTTATATCTTCTATTATCTGAACTTTTAACAAAAGTTTCAGTCCCTCAACACCGAACTTTATAGACAACCCCATTTCTATCATTTCCCGAAGGCTCTCCTGCTATTAGCTAGCGAATATTCTTACGTTTGTGCATTAAATAATTGAACAAATATTGTCACGCAGGCTGACTGCTTATCCACCTGAATTAATACTATATTATCAATATATTATCAATAAATGAAAATTTTGTAGTTTATGAAAATACAATCACATTTTTTTTTACAAATTAATTTAAATCAAGATCTGATAAAAATGATAATGCCATTTCCAGTTCAATTATATCAAGTTTTAATTCCTTTGCCTTATCTCTGCAATCTTCACAGACTTCACTGAATTTTCGCATGTCTCCGCTGGTTTTAGAGTAAATTTGCTCTATGGCTTCCGGTTCAAAATCATTGTATTCCATTATGAAATCTTCTACAATAATCGGATAAAGAGTCAAAATTTTTAAACGACTGACAATATCTGGATGTTCGTTTAATAAAAATGTCCTTACTTTGGGCAGACCGGTAAATATTATTGGTATATGGGCATCAATAATTCGCTTGAAGTATGGCCATACCCGTTTATCCAGGTCTGAGGCTTCATCTATGATGATAACAAAACCGGAAAGATCTTTGATCATTTTAAGATGTTTGGAGGTCCGTCTGTAAGTTGGTATGGCTTCATAATCTAACTGCCGAAGGATTGAAGCAAGTATTTCGTGAATGTTGTCCAAAGATTCCAGACATATTCGTTTACATTTTTTGGGAGTTATCAGGTCTAAAAACTTTGTTTTACCGGCTCCGTAATTTCCTTCAATCAGCACACTGTTACCTCGATAAATACGGTTGTAAATGGCACGCAGATACGATACACGCCGTTTGTCATTGATAAAATCAACTTTTCTTTTCATTTATTATTTCCCATCCTGTAAATTTGCATATGGCGCAATGCTATCATTGCGCTGATATCGGTCACAATCCATCATAAACGCATTAAAACGGGCAATTTCTTTATCTTTCGGGTTAACTAAACGAATTGTATATTGTTCGTATCTATCCTTGTTTTTTTCGTATATTTCCCTAACTGCTTTTAGTGTAAGACCTTTTTGGAAGCGGAGAATCAAATTGTCCATGTTAACTGACATGTTTTT
>JAUCGD010000186.1 GCA_030377945.1 Desulfobacterales bacterium HSG17
ATGATGTGCAAAGCACACATGGTCAGGGTAAAAAAAACTAACAATCTCTTCATTTAAAACCTCCTGATTAAATATTATTTGTTATTGTTTCCATTTTTAGCACCAATTTTTGTTAACACAAATTGTCGAACAATTTTTATTGACAATTCTATAAAGGCTTTGTAAGGAAGTCAAGGAAAAAAGTTGCTTACCTTAATAGTAGCAGCAATATTATAGATAAGATGAGTGTGGCTGCCGTTTTTATTTACAAAACCGCAGCCAAAACATTAACCCTTAGTTGTGGGGTGAAAATACTATGAAACGAAATTGTCATGCCGGGCGACAGCTTAGTTCGGGTCTGAGCCTTAACATCCTAACTGATGATGAACTTGAGGATATCCACTATGGAACCCTCGAAGTTCTAAATGAAACAGGTGTTTTTGTTGAAGACGAGGATGCACTTGATTGTTTTGAACAGGGCGGGGCAGATGTCAACCGGGAAACAAAAATTGTTAAGATTCCGCCGCATATAGTGGAAGATGCTGTGCGCAGTGCGCCTCCAAAGGTTGTTTTATACGGCCGTGACCCAAAGCACGATATTGTACTGGAAAATACACGAGTTCACTTTACCAATTTCAGTGAAGGCGTTATGGTAAATGATCCGTATACAGGAGAACACAGGCCGCCTGTTAAACATGACCTGGTTGATTCTGCAAAAGTAATTGATTTTCTTCCTGAAATTGATTTTTGTGAAAAAGCCCTGGGTGCCCATGATGTGGCTCAGGAAACAGTACCCCTGCATAATGCCGAAGCTTATTTGACAAATACAACCAAGCATTGTGCTTTTGGTCCTGGTAACGGAAAATTCCTGAGAAAAATAATTGAGATGGGCCAAGTTATTGCCGGGGGCGTGAAAAAATTCAGGCAAAGGCCCCTGGTTTCTTTTACAACCTGCCCTGTAAGCCCCCTTAAATTAATTTCAGACTGCTGTGAAATTATTATGGAAGCAGCCAGGAACAATGTTGTCTGTAATATTCTTTCCATGGCAATGGCCGGTGGTACTGCTCCTGTAACTCTTGCAGGAACTCTTGTAAATCATAATGCCGAGGTGCTTTCCGGGATTACCCTTTCACAGCTCACAAAAAAAGGGGCTCCTGTTATTTACGGGAGTTCAACAACTGCAATGGATTTGAAACTGGCATCTGCCAGTGTGGGCACACCTGAGTGTGCTGTAATCAGCGGTGCAGTTGCCCGGCTGGCCCGCTATTATGCCTTGCCCAGTTATGTGGCAGGCGGATAGAGCGACAGTAAAATATCCGATACCCAGACCGGCCATGAAAAGACATTAACCGGACTTATACCCGCATTGGCAGGTGCCAATATGATTTATGGTCCGGGGATGCTTGAAAGCGGCATCACCTTTGATTTTGGCCAGCTGGTTTTAGATTGTGAGTTTGTTCGTATGATTAAACATACCATCCAGGGAGTTCCTGTGAATGATGACACCCTTGCTATTGACCCTGTCAAGGAGATAGGGCCGGGCGGGAATTTCCTCATGCACAAACACACTTTCACATACATGAGACAACAATCTGCACCAGAATTGATTGACCGGAAAATGAGAGGTGCCTGGGAAAGTGCCGGTGCAGCCAGTGCTTTTGACAGGGCCATGGAAAAAGTCCGGTATATACTGGAAAACCATAAACCAGAGCCTCTATCCCAAGACGTGCTGGCAAAAATCCGTTCTATTGTTGAAGAAACTGAAAAAGAGATGGGGATTACCCCTAAATGATATTGAGTTAGCAGAGGAATACTAATGGAAAATAAGAAGATAAACCTTCCATCCCAGGCAAATGTCGTCATCATCGGCGGTGGTATAATCGGTTGTTCACTAGCCTATCATCTCGGTCATATGGGGTGCAAAGACGTTGTGCTTTTGGAACGGGATGAACTGACATCAGGAACTACATGGCATGCAGCAGGCCTGATGGTAACATTTGGCTCATTATCCGAAACAGCAACCCAGATGAGGCTTTACGGTCGTGATCTTTATAACAGCCTTGAGGCGGAAACAGGTTTGTCAACCGGGTTTATGCCGGTCGGATTTATTGAAGCAGCCAGCAATAAAGACCGGCTTGAGGAGTATCGCCGTGTAGCGGAATTTAACCGTTACTGCGGTGTAGATGTAAATGAAATTTCTCCTTCTGAGATAAAAAAATTATTTCCCCTGGCAAAAGTGGATGATCTTCTGGCAGGTTTTTATATAAAAGAGGATGGAAGGGTAAATCCTGTTGACGGAACTATGGCCCTTGCCAAAGGCGCACGCAACCAGGGAGTACAAATTTTTGAGGGCGTATCTTCTAGTGGTGTAATAAAAAAGAACGGGGTTGTCACAGGTGTTAAAACAACAGCAGGTGATATAAAGGCTGATGTAGTTGTCAATTGTGCAGGAATGTGGGCACGCCAGATCGGGGATGTGGACGGGGTTAATATTCCAAACCAGTCAACTGAGCACTATTACCTTATTACAGAAGAGATAGACGGCATTCCCCAGAATATGCCGATTCTTGAAGATCCTTCTCACTACGGATATTACAGGGAAGAAGTCGGCGGTTTAATGATCGGCTTGTTTGAGCCGGTCTGTGCACCCTGGAAACTGGATAAAGTTCCGGAAACATTTTCTTTTGGTGAGATTGAACCTGACTGGGACAGGATGGGCCCGTTCCTGGAAAAAGCCATGTCCCGTGTTCCTATTTCAGAGACACTTGGTGTTAAAAAATTCTTCTGCGGCCCGGAAAGCTTTACTGCTGATCTTTCTGCAATTATCGGTGAAGCCCCGGAATTAAAAAATTATTTTGTATGCGCGGGTCTGAATTCAGTTGGCATTATTATGGGGCCCGGCCTGGGGCAGATGATGGCAAGATGGATTATTGAAGGAGATCCTGGATGCGATATTACAGGCTTTAATATTGACCGTCTCCACACTTACCAGAATAACTACGATTACCGAAAGCACAGAACAGTTGAATCCCTTGGAAAAGTTTACAAATGCCACTATCCTTTCCAGTCCATGGAAACAGCAAGAGGTGCAAAAAAATCGGCCATATTTGACCGTTTAGCAGCCCAGGGCGCCTGTTTCAAGGATGTCAGCGGCTGGGAAGGAGCAGACTGGTTTGCCCCTGAAGGACAGGAACCCAGGATTGACAAGCATTCCTGGGCCAGGGAAGACTGGTTTGCAAACTGGGAAAGAGAGCATCGCGCAGCCAGGGAAAATGTTATCCTGATGGACATGTCTTTTATGTCAAAGTTCCTTGTCCAGGGCAGGGATGCAGGAAAGGTTCTCAATTACATCTCAGCCAATAATGTGGATGAAAAGATAAACCAGGTAACTTATACGCCCTGGCTGAATAAAAACGGCAAACTTGAAGCAGACCTGACTGTTGCAAAACTTGAACATGAAAAATACCTTGTTGTGGTTACAGATACTATGCACCGTCATGCAGAGACATGGCTGAAAAGAAATATCCCGGAGGATGCCCATACCTTTGTTACAGATGTTACTTCTGCCTATGCCCAGATCAATATCCAGGGGCCAAAATCCAGGGAGCTTTTGCAGTCAGTTACAACAGCCGACATGTCCAATAAAGCTTTTCCATACAGGCATGCAAGAGAGATTGCCATTGGTTACGGACGGGCTGTGTGCATGCGCCTGACTTACCTGGGAGAACTGGGTTATGAATTGTATATACCGACCGAACAGGCTGTTCATGTTTATGACACAATTGTCGAGGCCGGGAAGAATTTTAATCTTGTTCATGCAGGTCTCAAGGCTTTGGGCAGTTTGAGGATGGAAAAAGGCTACCGTGATTACGGACATGATATGGACAACACGGACGACCCCTATGAAACCGGTCTTGGATTTACAGTTAAACTGGACAAGCCAGGCGGTTTTATCGGCAGGGAAGCCTGTATTAAAAAGAAAGAAGAGGGCCCTTTAAAAAGACGTCTGGCCCAGGTTTTAGTTAAGGACCCTGAACAATTATTATTCCATGCCGAGGTGATAACCCGTAACAGCAAAAACGCAGGCTATGTAAGATCAGGCTCATACTGCTATACCCTGGGTGGAGCAGTCGGTTTATTTATGATTGAAGCTGATGAACCTGTGGATGAAGCATATCTAACCAAAGGAGAATGGCAGATAAATATCGCAGGCAAAACATATGCTGCCGAGGTTTCATTAAAACCCATGTATGATCCTGATATGAAAAGAATAAAAGTTTGAAAAACAAGGAAGAACATGAAAATATTTGTATGCGTAAAGCATGTACCTGACACGGCAGCCAGCATAAAAGTTGACGGGCAAGCAGGATATAATAGCGAAGATATTGTATTTATCATAAATCCCTATGATGAATATGCAATTGAGGAAGCTGTCAGTATTGTTGAAAAAGAGGGTGGAGAGGTTGTAATCATTACCCTGGGTAAACCAGATGCAGTTACTTCCATAAGAACAGCCCTGGCAATGGGGGCAGACCGGGCCATACTGATTAAAACAGATGAACAATTCCCGGACAGCAGTATGACTGCCAGGGTTATTGCGGCTGCCATTGAACAGGACGGTTTGCCGGACATTATTTTTTGCGGAAAAGGTTCGGTTGATTCGGAAAGTTTCCAGACACAATACCGCCTGGCAGAAAACCTTGTCATGCCCGTTATTAATGATGTGTCCACTTTAACACTTGATACTGGTAAAATTACAGCTCAAAGGGATATTGGAAGCAGCGGGAAACAGGTCATTGAAATGAAATTGCCCGGTGTAATCGGTGCTGCAAAAGGATTGAACGAGCCCCGATACCCGACTGTAATGAATGTGATGAAAGCCAAGAAGAAAAAAATCAATGAAATTGAAATCTCCGATCTTGGGATAGACCCGAAACAAAACCGGGTAATAATGGAAAAACTTGAATCTGCCCCGGAGCGTGCCAATGCCGAGATAATCCAGGGATCAGTGGACAACCAGGTAACTGAGCTTATCAGGATACTGAGAGAAGACAAAAAGGTGATATAAGGAGAAAATGGGTATGCCTAAAACCGGAATATTAATAGAAACTGAAAATAACCGGGTCAAAGAAGCTTCCCTGGGAGCCATGACCGCTGCTGCCGGGAGTGAAATTTATGCATTCATATTGGAAGGAGATGCAGGTGCTGTTGCGGATAAACTAGCTGAGTACGGTGCTGCCCGAATTATTATAGTTGCTCCAAAGGATGATTTGTCAAAAAATCCTGATCTCCAGGCAAAAGCTTTATCCCAGGCTGTAAAAGAGTATGAACTTGATGCCTTTTTAGGGTCGGCCAGTCCTGTGGGACAGGATATGTTTGCAAGGATGGGCGCAATCCTGGATGTTCCCCTTGTATCTGATAGTATCAAAATAGATATTGAGGAAAAAACAGCTGTAAAATCACATTTTTCAGGCAAAACCTTTGCTAGTATGAAAGTGGCAGCATCACCGTTTTTGTGTACAATCCGCCCAAATTCAATAGAGCCTGTTCCGGCCAAAGCAAAAGAAGACAATGCAGAAGTTGAAATTATTGAATTTAATTTTGAACACGGGAATGGCGGTCAGGTAACAATTATTGAAACTGTAAAGGATGATAAAGGTAAAATAGATCTGGCAGAAGCATCTATCATTATTTCCGGTGGCCGAGCTATGGAGTCTGCTGAAAACTTTTCCATACTTAAAGAGTGTGCTGAAAAACTGGGCGCTGCTGTGGGCGCTTCAAGAGCTGCTGTTGATTCAGGTTATGCTCCCCACACCATGCAGGTAGGGCAGACAGGAAAAACCGTTAGCCCAAAACTCTATATTGCCTGCGGCATTTCAGGAGCTGTACAGCATTTTGCAGGAATGAAAACCTCGGAAATAATCGTGGCAGTTAACAAGGATAAAGATGCCCCGATTTTTTCCAAATGCGATTATGGAATTGTTGGAGATGTTTTTGAAATTATACCTTTATTGACAAACAAATTATAATCCAAGCCAATAAATAAAAAACAAGGCAGATGCAATCGGAGGGTGGATCGGACGGGATCACACGGACTCTAAATCCGTGCAGCCGGGTGCAACTCCCGGACTCTCCGCCATTTGCAAATGATACAAAGCTTGAGAATGCCCGGAACTAGCAGCAGGAACACTGGAAATATTACTTGAATGGCAGATGGAACATCAAAAGTTAAATCCGTAAAAAAACGGTACTACCGAAAACGTGTACGGCTTTTTAAACTGGTTGAAAAAATCAAGCTGTGGCCTTCCAGGACAGGACAGCTGCACGGAATCCGGTCAATAAATATTTTGGGTGAAACAGCTGTGTTAACCACACATTGCAACAAAGAGTTTATTACCGGAAATTCCCTGAACAGCCGTGCAGCAAGGTGGCTTAGAAACAAATGGTTTGTCAGGGTGTGCCCCAAATGCGGGATACCGGAGTGGAAACTTGAAAAATATGCATCAACTTTGTTTAAACGCCATTACGGCTCTGGTTTAACATTATTAAAAAACAAAGATATAGATATAGATTAACAGGA
>JAUCGD010000187.1 GCA_030377945.1 Desulfobacterales bacterium HSG17
CCGGCAAGCACGGGAATAAATTCCCGCGCTACTTTCTATCGTCCCTACGGGACTTAAATAATTGATAAAAAAGTATCTAAAGTCCCAGCGGGACGACAGAAAATAGCCCGGCAGTTTACTGCCGGGTAAAACGATGAGCATGGCCGTTTATTTCACCGGGGTGGCATTTTTGCTAGTGGGAAAAAATCTGTTTGTTCAATGCGCTATCTATTACATTGCCACAGATAAGACTTCTGCTGGAAGTTGTTCTTCCTTTGAAAACATTTTCCAGGCAAGAGACAATTGATCCTGTCAGATGGATTCAAGAAAAGAATCATAAGGCATACCTTTCCCACAGAAAACGTAAGCTTGGGATAAATTTATCAGGTGAGGATTTGTTAATGAACTTGGTTATGAGCTGATCTGTTTAAAGAAAAAAATCTTCAACTGAACTGCCCAAAGATAAACAGATAGGAGAAAGCAGATGAAACTGAAAATAGTTTTAGAAAAGGGAATGGATGGTTATATCATCGCATATTGTCCGGCCCTGAAAGGCTGTGTTACACAAGGCCGAACAGAAGATGAGGCGCTCATGAACATCAGGGAGGCTATTGAGCTTTACCTGGAAGATGATTTGGAAGATATAAGAAAACCTGAAGGAGAATATAAGGTCTGTGAGGTGGCTTTATGAGTCCTAAACCCCTGCTGGTATCAGGGAAAGCTTTGATTAAAATATTCAAAAAACTGGGTTATGAAAAGGTTTCTCAGCGGGGAAGTCATATTAAAATCAGAAATTACGAAACCGAAAGTACGCTCATTATTCCAAGTCACAAAGAAATTGACCGCTGGACACTGAAAACAATTCTGAGACAGGCTGAAATATCAGATCAGGAGTTTAATGAGTTATTATAAACAGCAATTAAAGAAAAAAATCTTCAACTGCCTGCAACAGCAACAGGGACAAAAAATCAGTAAGGTGTCCCCGGAATTCCCGGAATTCTAAGGTGTTCCCGGAATTCTAAGGTGTCCCCGGAATTCTAATACAAAACTTATACTGAATACAAAAAGCATGGCAGCCTGTGTAAAGGCCGCCATGCTTTTTATGTCTCAACTAATGTTATACTTACAAATATCTAATCCGGTTTAAGGCACTTCGATTTCCTCAGGAGTGACTTCATCTGTTTCATCACTGATTTCTTCTTCACCTTCCGGCATATCGGAAAGCACAATTAAATCAAAGAAACTGCCTTTAACATGAGATTTTAACTCATACTTGTAGTCATCAGATTTTTTGATCTTCTTAACCTTTATGGCTTTTCTTATATCAAACTCAAATTTCAAACCGGTTGTTTCACCTTTGTTAATGGTAAACTTTGGTTTCTTGATCTTGATACCGTCTTTTTTAACTTTTTTATAGAGTTCCAGTTTGTGGGTTTCTCCATCTGCATCAACAAGATAATTTGCATAGGGAGGTTCTGCATTGTCAGCATCTTGAACAAGTATAAGGCTGAGTTCTTTGAATTTACCTTCAAGACCGGCTGGAAGATCAATGAGCAGGGCATTAGCTGTATCTGATTCAAAATCAAACAGGGCCAGGGTCTGCTCTTCTGCCAGTTCAAATGTCTGCCATTTATCTTTATGCTTATTACTCTTGTCACCCTTTACTTTAATACCTGTAACAGTAATATATGCTGCTTTGAAATCTTCTTCTTTAGCATTTTTGGAAGTCAGCATTATGGAAAGTTTACCAACATTTTCCTCATCAGCTATACAGACCAGATCAGCTTCACTGCTGCAATCCTGGATAATGCCGTCTCCGCAGATTTCACTTGCTCCCGGATATACTGTGGAATCGTCATCATTGCAGTCACCTTGTTCACTTGTAAATCCATCACTGTCTTTATCTGCATTTGCGTCTTCAACAACTGCTTCCCAGGTTCCTGAACCTGTTCCGCTGCAAACAGCATTTTTATAAAACCATGTTCCTTCACACTTCATGGTTCCGTCTTCAAGTGTAATAAATTCGCCAATAATTTCCACATGTGAAGCTGAAAAAGCAAATTTGCCGTCAACAATATCTATTGCAGCATTTCCAAGGGACAGTCTGTTGGATATAACACAGCCTTCAGCAAAATCACCAACATAATCCATTAAAATTGAAAGAGAAGAAACCTGGTTAGCCATTACATTAAAGCTGATTACATGCTTATCATCTTCTGCACCTGTATTTTGATCTGTGTTTCCTGACCATTTACCTGCTGTTACAGTTTTAGCAGTACAGGATATTTCACCATCACAATTAAGATCAAGTCCTGCTTCACAGTCATCTTGTGCATCAGGATTAATCATTTCATTGTCATCATCGCAGTCACAGATAATTCCTTCAGGACAGCCGTCAGCATAGAAATTGAAACCGTCATTATCTTTATCTTCATATTCTGCCGGAACTTCTTCACATCCGGGTCCTGCAATTTCACCGGCTGCAATATCAGTTCCTTCAGCATTAACATTGACAAGTCCAAGGCTCCATCGTTTATCCAGAGTAATGGTGAACTCGCCGGTTTCAAAATTAGTTTCAACTTCCCATTTAACAGAAGAAACTTCAACAACCTCATCTGCCGGTTCTTCAACTGCTGCTTCTGAGACTTCTTCTGGAAGGGTCTCGTCAACAGTTTCTTCCGTATCAACAGTTTCTTCAGTGTCAACAATTTCTTCCGTATCAACAATTTCCGGTTTACTTGCAAGCATAGAAACACAGGCAGGTAAATCCAGTCCCCAGCTTACCATATCCTGGGAACCTTCTGTTTCTTCTATTGCATAAGTCCATTTTGAAGTTCCGTCAGCTTTGTAAACAACTTCTTTAAAACTAATTTTTATGCCATTATCCAGAGTCAGAGTTTTTTCATCATCATTGCCGCAGCTTTCATTTTCAACACCATTGCAGTTATCATCTATTTCATTATCGCAGATTTCTTCGGAACCAGGATTAACATCAGGATTGGTGTCATCACAGTCACCCATAAGTTTTGAGTAACCGTCATCATCTTCATCTATACATTTTTCCAGGAGGTCTTTAATCAGTTCTTGAACCCTGATACTAAGACTGAGAACACGGGGACCGCAATTACAATCTCTTGCAGAAGTCAGAATAATAATCAATTTGCTGACAGATGCTTCAAATTCAATTTCTTCAAGTGAGAAGTCAACAGATATATCAAGTGAGTAAACTTTTGCTTTCAGCTTGCTGCCAATTTCAATGCCGGTATCCATGTCATTGTCATCATCCAATGTTATCAGGAATCTGCATATATTGATACCAGTAACAGTGATATTTAAAGGATCTTCTGCATCTGGAGCTAAGTCAAGAGGTGTGATTTCAGGCTGTGCCAAAACTGTTCCTATGATAATGCTGCCAATGGAAAATGTTACGGTTTCCCCTTCTATATACTTAAATTCGCCATTTTTTGTAATTCCTGAAAGAGTTTCTGTTTCATATTCCAGGCCTGAAATCATTCCGAAAATGAATACACCTATTTTAACATCAGGGTTTTCCTCTTCACATTCTTCAATAACGCCATCACAATTTTCATCTATGTCATTTCCGCAGATTTCATTAGCGCCCGGATTAATAGCAGCAGCTTTTACACCTTCTTCCAAATCATCTGAGGGATCATCTGAAGGATCATCATCACAATCAATATCTTCAGGATAACCGTCTTCATCTGCATCTGTTTTTACTTCTTCTTCCACATATGCAGCTTCACAAGTTCCGCTGCTGACAGCAGTATTGTTACAGTCTTCACCTTTATAAAGCCATTCTATTTCACATAATACTGCACTTTTGAATTTTCCGGTAATTTCCACATTGTCTGTTGAATATGTAAATTTGTTATCAATGATTTCAAATTGTGCATTTCCTGATGAAACGTTTTCTGTTCCGGTACAGGCAGTGTCATCTTCACCTTGGTATTCCAGATCAGCAGAAAGTGAAGATACATATTCATCCAGAATTATAAATGATAAACCGGTGTTTCCTTGTTCTGTTGTGCATTGCCATGAACCTTCGGTAACATCAATGGGGCATTCATCATCTTCTCCATCGCAGTCCTGGTCAATGCCGTCGCCGCAGATTTCTTCTGCGCCCGGATAAATTGTGACAGCCAGGGGATCTTCTGGATCATCATTGCAGTCACCGTCGCCAATGGTAAATCCGTCATTGTCTTGATCTTTATCCATATCTTCTTCACAAATCAGGTCTTCGCCATTGCAGTCCTGGTCAATGCCGTCGCCGCATATTTCTTCTGCATCAGGATTAATTTCAGGGTCTTTGTCATCACAATCACCGCTGCCAATTGTAAATCCGTCTTCATCCTCATCTTTTGCAAAATTATCCTGATTTATAATTGTATTTTGAATAAGAATCCTGACTTTAAAGTCAAAAACCATCATTCTTGGGCCTGTAAACCTGAACATGGTAAGACTGGAAATGATGTCTGAAAATTCACTTTCAAATTGTTCTGTGCTGATCTTAAAATCTATGGAATTCTTGGCCTGAATCCTTACTGTATCTGAAATTTCAACACCATTTTCAGGATTATCATCTTCATCCAGAGTTGTCAGCAGGGAGCATATATTAATTACGGTTTCATTTGTCTCATCAGCACCTTCAACCAGATCGAGGGGTGTGATAAAAGATTTGGGAACAATTGTTCCTAAAATAATCTGACCTATGAAAAATTTAACCTGGGTGTCTGCTATATACTCAAACTGTCCGTTGGAATCAGTTATACCGGTAATAACAGTGTCATCGGAAAGACTTCTGCTTTCATATTGAATACCTTCAACTCCTGCTTGACCATATATAAATGTTCCTTCTTCAGTGCAGACAAGATCAGTTCCATCACAATCCTGGTCAATGCCGTCACCGCATATTTCAGTTGCACCTGGATAAATTGAAGCATCGTTATCATTGCAATCGTTCTGATTAACTGAATATTTATCTCCATCTTCATCTGCATCATCACATTCAAGGTCTTTGCCGTCACAGTTCTGGTCAATGCCGTCACCGCAAACTTCCACAGCACCTGGATAAATTGAAGCATTTGTATCATCACAATCGTCCTGATTTTCAGTGAAACCGTCATTGTCATTATCTACATCATCAGGGTCAATCGGATCAACAGGTTCTTCAGGACAAACAAGGTCTGCACCGTCACAATCCTGGTCTATGCCGTCACCGCAAACTTCCACAGCACCAGGATAAATTGAAACATCTTCATCATTGCAATCATCATCTGCTATAACCCCGTCATTGTCTGCATCAACATCAATTTCCGCCTTTGAGTCATCGTCTGCTTTTGAGTCATCGTCTGCTTTTGAGTCATCGTCTGCTTTTGAGTCATCGTCTGCTTTTGAATCATCGTCTGCTTTTGAATCATCATCTGCTTTTGAGTCATCGTCTGCTTTTGAGTCATCGTCTGCTTTTGAGTCATCGTCTGCTTTTGAGTCACCGTCTGCTTTTGAATCATCATCTGCTTTTGAGTCATCGTCTGCTTTACTGTCATCGTCGCCAGCTTTTGAATCAGCGTCATCATCATCTTCACAAACAAGATCACTTCCATCACAATCCTGATCTATGCCGTCACCGCAGATTTCTTCAGCACCTGGATAAATTAAAGCATCCCCATCATTGCAGTCTTCATCTGCTTTAACCCCGTCTCCGTCTGCATCACACAGGAGCATTTCAGGGTTTGTATCATCGCAGTCACCTTCATCTTCGGTCAGCCCGTCATTATCATCATCTAAAAAATCATCCAGTCTTGCAAGGGTTGCTGTAAGATGAACCTGGGCTATTGATACAGTTATTAATGATCTTGGCCCCATAATGCTGATAGTTGTAAGAGATGCAACAACTTGAATAAGATTTTCATCCTGTTCAAATTCAATGGCAGTAACTGCAAAATTAACTGACATGACAGCAGCAGTTGTCATCATTTCACTGCTAATGGAAATACCATTATCTGCATTGCCGTCATCATCAATTGTCAGCATAAACCTGGTAATATTAAGCACTGTGGGATGGCTTGCATCTTCAGCGCCTTCAACCAGATCTACCGGGGTTATTATTTTTTTACATTTAGTCTTGCCAATAACAATGCCGCCAATAAAAAATTCAACTTCCTCGCCTTTTCGGTATTTAAATTTTCCCTTTGAATCTGTTATACCGGACAGGGTTTCAGTTTTGTACCCAATCCCTTTTACAATGCTGTCTACCAGGACTCCTTCCTGAATAGGTTCAAGGGAGGTTTCACTGGAAGAACTGCTGCATCCTGTTGTCATTGCAGCAACTGCCACCAGCAGGATTAGAAAAATTCCCAATTGCCTTGATTTAAGAAATTGCACGATTTGTTTCACAATCTGACTCCTTTCATTTAAATTAATGTTT
>JAUCGD010000188.1 GCA_030377945.1 Desulfobacterales bacterium HSG17
ATGGATATGCTTTTGCTGGTTCTGACTCCATACTGCTGAATGGGAAAATAGTCAGTTCATCCCTGATAATTGCTACCCAGATAGAAGGCAGCGAGATAAAAACAGTTGAAAGTCTTTCAAAAAATGGTTGTCTTTCTCCTGTGCAATCGGCCATGGTGGATGCGGGAATTGTACAATCTGCTTACAACATCCCTGCTGCTGCCCTGATACTGACAGACCTTCTGGAGAGGGTTTCAGAGCCTTCAAAAGATGAAATAAAGGATGCCATATCTGCCATCTTTATCAGAGACAGCGGTTATGAACAGTTTTACAATGCTGTGGCTCTTGCTTTGAAAAGAAAAAAAGAACCAGAGTATAAAAACACACTTCCTCCGGAATTCAGGGAGGATCTTAAATTTGTTGGTAAGGTCAAACGTAAAGTGGATGGCGCAAAACTGGTGAGAGGTGAAAGACTCTTTGTGGAGGACAAAAGAGAAGAGGGTTCTGCTGTGTTAAAGATGCTCAGAAGCCCACATGCCAGTGCTTATATAAAAAATATTGATATTGCAGAAGCTTTAATGATTCCAGGGGTTGTCACTATCCTTACACATAAAAATACTCCAGATGTCTGGTATACCCAGGCAGGACAGGGTTTTCCAGAGCCATCTCCCTATGACAGGAGGCTTTTTGGCGAAAAGGTGAATCATGTTGGAGACAGGGTTGCAGCAGTAGTGGCAGATAATGATGAAATTGCCGACCTTGCACTTGCAAAGATTAAAGTTGAGTATGAAATCCTTGAACACATTATGACCATTGATGAGGCTCAGGCGCCCGATGCGCCTCTCATCCATAACGGAGAGATAATCTATGAAGCCGGAGCTCCCGATGATTTGGCAGAGCAAAATCAGGAGTTTGATCCCAGAGACGGAAAAATAGTTTATCAGTTTCCCATTGGAGGAGATCCTAAAAAAAATATTGCAGCCAGTGTTTCAGGTGGTATAGGTGATGTGGAAAAGGGATTTGCCACTGCAGATGTCATAATTGAACGGGAATATCAGCCAGAAAGCCACATACAGTGCACGCCTTTAGAAAAACACACTGTCTATACAAAGATGGATGGTGACAGGCTTATCATGCATTGTTCCACCCAGGTGCCTTTCCATGTAAGAAGGATCACAGCTTCTATTCTGGGAATCAGTGAAAATAAAATCAGGGTTATAAAAGAGCGAGTGGGCGGTGGCTATGGCTCAAAACAGGATATTCTTTTAGAAGAAGTGTGTGCCTTTGCCACATATTCAACCGGAAGGGCTGTTTTTCATCAATACTCACGAAAAGAGGAGTTTGAATCCTGCAGTACCCGAAAACCCATGAAAATAAGGGTAAAGCTGGGTGCCAAAAAAGATGGGAAACTGACTGCTGTCTACATGGATGTAAAGGCTAATGCAGGCCCCTACGGTGCCCATGCCCTTACCGTTCCCATGAACGCCTGTTCCAAATCTTTGCCGCTTTTTTTGTGTGATAATTTTGGTTTTGATGTGTCTGTCTATTACTCCAACGCATCACCTACCGGTGCCTATCAAGGTTATGGAGCGCCAAAAGGCTCATATGCCATGCAGATGGCAGCAGCAGAGCTTGCTGAAAAATTGAATATGGATCCTATGGATTTTCTGGAGCTTAATCGTGTACACGAGGGTTCCATGCTTGAAATATTAAAGTGTCTTGGTGAAGGCCGGGAAGGTGTTGCTGCTCCTGCTAAAAGCTGTGGTCTGGGACCTGCCTTAAAAGAGGGTGCTGCCATGATCCAGTGGGGTAGCAAAGAGGTTTCAAGTGATCCAGATGTTAAGATTGGTAAAGGAGTTGTTATTATCCAGCAGGGGTCAGGCCTTCCCGGACTGGACCAGTCCAATGCCATGATAAAAATGCTGGGTGATGGTACATTTATGCTTTTTTCAGGAGGAGCTGACCTTGGTACGGGTCTTGATACAGTATGCGTTAAAATGGCGTCCGAGACCCTTTTGACTGAAATGGAAAATGTATCCATCCTTTCAGGGGATACTGACAATACTCCGTTTGATACAGGTGCCTATGCCTCCAGCGGCACCTATTTTTCTGGAAGTGCAGCACTTCTGGCGGCACAGGATATGAAAACAAAGATTCTTGAAGCTGCCTCAAAAATTCTGGATGAACCAGTTGAAAATCTTGGCATCCAATATCCTGGTAAGGTTGTAGGAAATAAAGGTGAGCTGAGCTATGAAAAACTTGCATGGCACACCCAGGCTGGAGAAGGCCAGGGACAGCTCATGGGTCTGGGTCACTTTACAACCGACAAAGCCGCTTTCCCATATGGAGCACATTTTGCCCAGGTTGCTGTAAATAAAAGAACCGGTGCGATTAAGATTCAAAAATATTATGCCTTGCAGGATGCAGGGATGCCCATAAATCCTGAACTGGCCCAGGGCCAGATATTTGGTGGTGTACTAAAATCCATCGGGCATACGCTGTATGAAGGATTGGTCTATGACAGCCATGGACGTGCTCTGAATACAGACTTAAGAAGTTATGGTGTCCCCATGATAGGAGATGTTCCAGAGGATTTTCAGGTTAAACTTATTTTTACTGATGATCCTTACGGCCCCTACGGTGCAAAATCAATATCTGAAATTGCAACTAACGGGGCAGCTCCGGTTATTGCCAATGCCATACATGATGCCGTTGGAATATGGATGAGAAAATGGCCATTTACACCTGAAACTGTCTTGCGGGAATTAGGCAGGATATGATAGATCATTGCTCTGAAACTATTAATCAGGCTTACATGTCTGCAATATGTTATGGGAGTTTAAAATTTTATTGACACAGCAATACAATTGTGTTTCGGTGTTTTTGTAATAATTCAAAATAGAGGATTGTATTAAATGGATGACATTGATTTAGAAACAGATAACAGCACCATGACAAGTGCGCCTCTTCGGCTTGAGCTGCGTGATATGACTAAAATTTATCCTTCTGTCATTGCAAATGACTCCATTGATTTAACAGTCGCTCCCGGTGAAATTCATGCTGTTCTCGGTGAAAATGGTGCAGGCAAGAGCACATTGATGAAAGCCATCTACGGTGTTGTAAAACCAGACAGAGGAGAGATCCTGTGGGAAGGGAAAAAAATTGATATACTTAATCCTGCCCATGCAAGAAAACTTGGTATAGGCATGGTATTTCAACACTTCTCTCTGTTTGAAACCCTGACAGTTGTCGAAAACATTGCTCTTGCCATGGACAGTAAAACCGACATGGCAAAGCTTTCTGACACAATTGTCGAAGTATCTGAAAAATATGGACTACCCCTTGATCCTAAGCGCCTGGTACACTCTCTGCCTGTAGGCCTGAGACAGCGTGTAGAGATTGTCAGATGTTTAATTCAAAAACCCAAACTCTTGATTATGGATGAACCCACCTCTGTGCTAACCCCCCAGGCTGTAAGAACAATGTTTAAAACTTTAAGGAAATTGTCACAGGAGGGATGCAGTATCCTCTATATCAGCCATAAATTAGATGAAATTAAGGAGCTCTGCCATAAGGCAACTATTATAAGGGGTGGCAAAGTTACAGGGTATGCGCTTCCCTCTAAGGAAACTCCATCCAGTTTAGCAAGGATGATGATCGGCAAAGAACTTCCGGTCTGTTCCCAGGACAATCCCGAGCTCAATGGTGAGAAATGTCTTGAGGTCACTAATGTAAGTAAAACTAAATCAGACCAGTTTGGAACTAATTTAAATAATATAAGTTTTTTTGTACGCTCCGGAGAAATTCTGGGAATTGCCGGGATTTCCGGTAATGGGCAGAGAGAGTTAGTCAATGCCATTGTGGGAGAGTGGTTAACCAGAAAACCTGAAGATGTTCTTATAGGAGGTAAAGCCGTGGGTCATCTGGATCCCGGAATGAGAAGAAGCATGGGGCTTGGCTTTGTTCCGGAAGACAGAATTGGAAGAGGGGCTGTTCCAGGGATGAATCTGATGTATAATTATCTTCTGACCACTCACAGGCACGATCTTGTTAAAACAGGACTGATCTGTTTTGAGAAAACTGCCAGATATTCAAAAGAGTGTATCACTTCATTTGATGTTAAATGTGGTGGGGTAGATGATCAGATAACCAGTCTTTCAGGCGGCAACGTCCAGAAATTTATTACAGGGCGTGAAATTCTCCAGAAGCCGGAATTGATTGTGGCCTCCCAACCCACCTGGGGTGTTGATGTTGGCGCTGCCAATATTATCAGGCAGTCTATTATTGATTTAAGGAATAAAGGAACTGCCGTAATGGTTATTTCCGAAGAGCTGGACGAACTTTTTGAAATCTGCGACCGTCTGATGGTAATTGCCGAAGGACACCTCTCTCCATCTTTGAATGTCTGTGACACAACCAAAGAAGAGATCGGTATCTGGATGAGCGGCATGTTCCCTGGCGGACCTGTTGAATCGACAACATAGATTAGGGGTTAACCATGGTATTTAAAATAGAACCAAGACCTGTACCATCCAAAAAGATGAGATATTTTTCACCACTGATTGCAGCATTCTTAATGCTTTTAAGCGGACTGCTTATTTTCACACTGCTCGGTAAAAACCCTGTACTTGCTTTTCACGCTTTTTTTATTGAACCTGTTAATGATTTATATGGAGTGGGTGAACTCATTATAAAAGCTTCACCTCTTATGATTATTGGGGTGGGTCTTGCTATTGGGTTCAAGGCAAACATCTGGAATATTGGCGCCGAAGGCCAGTTGGCCATGGGTGCTATTTTTGGTGGAGGGGTTGCCCTCTATTTTAATGAGAGCACCTCTGTTTTTATTCTCCCGGCCATGTTTCTCGGCGGAATTGCAGGAGGAATGTTCTGGGCATCCATACCGGCATTTTTAAAAATTCGTTATAATGCCAACGAAATTCTGGTAAGTTTGATGCTCAATTATGTGGCTATTCTCATTTTAAGCCTTCTCATTCATGGGCCATGGAAAGACCCCCAGGGGTATGGATTTCCTCAGTCAGTACTATTTTCAGATTCTCTTCTGCTACCCATACTCATCGAAGGGACAAGACTCCATGCCGGGGTAATACTCTCATTTGTAGCAATAGCAGTTGGATGGCTCTTTCTTTTAAGAAGTTTTGTCGGATACCAGTTACAGGTTTCCGGACTTGCTATAAATGCTGCTTCCTATGCAGGATTTAATCATAAAAAAATGATATGGATTGGTCTTCTTGCAGGTGGCGTGTGTGCTGGAATTGCTGGTGTTTCTGAAATTGCAGGACCTATAGGACAGCTCTTACCATCTGTTTCACCCGGTTATGGATTTGCAGCTATTATTGTGGCATATGTAGGCAGACTTCATCCGGCAGGTATCCTTTTATCAAGTCTTTTAATGGCTCTTCTTTATCTTGGCGGTGAATCCGGACAGATGAATTTAGATCTCCCTTCAGCTGTTACAGGCGTATTCCAGGGAATGCTTCTTTTCTATCTTCTTGCTGCAGATTTTCTTATTAATTTTCGAATCAGGTTTAAATCCAACCCTACACTAAAAGGAACGAAATCATGAATCCAGATACTTTAATGAATATTCTGATTGCTACTATTGCAGCGGGCACTCCCCTTGTATATGCTGCATTGGGCGAGCTTATTGTTGAAAAGTCAGGAGTTTTGAACCTTGGTGTTGAAGGGATGATGCTGGTGGGAGCCATATCCGGGTTCATAGCCATGGCAAAAACCGGAAACCTTATGATAGCTGTTTCATGCGGGATGCTGGCAGGTGCACTCATGGCACTTATTTTTGCGGTACTCACACTTTCACTCATGGCCAATCAGGTGGCAAGCGGTCTTGCTTTGACAATTTTCGGAACAGGATTAAGCGCTTTTATGGGGATTGAGTACACAAGTGTTGCCCTTAAAGGTGTTCCCGAACTTCAAATCCCCATCCTCAGCCAGATTCCCATACTTGGCCGGCTTGTTTTTTCCTATGATATTCTGGTCTATCTATCTTTATTCTTTTTAGCGGGTATTATGTGGTTTCTCTATAAAACAAGGGCAGGTCTTATTTTAAAAGCCATTGGTGAAAGCCCTAAATCAGGTCATGCCCTGGGCTTTTCTGTTATTGGTATCCGCTATCTTGCTGTCTTATTTGGCGGTGCCATGGCTGGACTTGGCGGAGTTTATCTGGCCGTTGCCTACACTCCCATGTGGGTAGAGGGTATGGTGGCAGGACGAGGGTGGGTCGCTCTTGCCCTGGTAGTTTTTGCAACATGGCGGCCCGCAAGAGTAATGATCGGCGCCTACCTGTTTGGAGGAGTGACGATTTTACAATTTCATATCCAGGGTTTTGGGTTTGAAATTCCCTCCCAGATTCTATCAATGCTGCCCTATCTTGCAACAATTGTTGTGCTGGTATT
>JAUCGD010000189.1:0-4641 GCA_030377945.1 Desulfobacterales bacterium HSG17
GAAAATCTTTCAAATTTAACATATTTAAATATGTCTGATAATAGCATTTCAGGTAATATATCACCAAAAATTGGAACTTTAGCATTGCTGAAAGAACTATGGCTATTTGAAAACAATTTTTCTGATTTTATTCCCGACGAAATTGGAAATCTGACTTCATTAATTACTCTGAGTTTAAGTAACAATAATTTATCAGGAATAATACCAAAAACTATTGGGAATTTGGCAAATTTAGAAAGACTCTCGCTTGACAGAAATCACTTAACAGAAAATATTCCATCGGAAATTGTTAATTTATCAAATTTAAAATATTTATATTTATCAACAAACAATTTAATTGGAAGCATTCCCAAAGAATTGAGTCAACTAACAAATCTTGAGATAATAAGTCTGGATAATAATCATCTAACAGGAGAAATACCAGAAGAGTTAAAAAAATTAATAAATCTTAAATCATTTGGTTTCTGCAAAAATCAACTAACAGGTGTAATCCCAATCTGGCTTGGCGATATGACAAATCTTGAATCTATTTGTTTAGCAGCCAATTTACTTGAAGGAAATATTCCACCAGAAATAGGGAATTTAACAAATTTAAAATGGCTTTCTCTATGGGGAAATATATTATATGGAAAAATTCCAAATGAATTTGGAAATCTTGTAAATTTAGAAGAACTTTACTTAGCATATTGTCATATTATTGGTAATATTCCAAATTCAATAGGCAATCTTAGTAATCTTAAAACAATTGTTTTAATGAAAAACCACTTAATCGGTCCCATTCCTAAAGAATTAAAAAATCTAACAAATTTGGTAAATAGCGGAAGTGATTTCAGATGGAATTCGCTTTGTACTGATGACTCAGAATTACGTAATTTCATGAAGTCCAAACAAAGAGACGGTAATGATTGGGAAAGTACACAAATCCCCATTTCTTCTCCTGTTGGTGATGTTGACTGCGATGGACAAATAAATTTAAATGAAGCTATAAACGCTTTACAAGTAACAACAGGTAACAAAGAATGAATTAAAAATATGCCACATAACCCGGCGCTGAACTCGGACGCAAAAGGGTTCCGGTCGCTATCGCTCCCTCCACCCTTTTGCGCCGGTTAGCTTAGCGTTATGCTGTTGAATTTGAATTGATTTAAAATCATAAATAAAACCAAATTATTAAAACTATTTTAAATTTCAAAGGGGGAAAAATGAAAAAAACATCTTTGCTTATTGCCGTTCTTTGCATCATTCTGTCAGGTCGTGTTTTTGCTGAACAGATCATATTCACCAGTACCGGATCATATCCGCCGGTTTCTTTCAAAGAAGGCGATAAAATGTCGGGAATCAACGTCGAAATTATCAAAGAAGTACTGAAACGTGCGGGACATGAACCTGTGTATAAGATCATGCCTTTCAAAAGGGGGCTGCATTCATTGAAAAAAGGTGAGGTGACAGCAACTCCTGGGCTATTTTATACCGCAGAAAGATCGGAGTTTCTGAACTATTGCAGAGAACCTCTGTGTTCTGCAAAAATCGGGATATTCTCGCTGAAAGGAAGCGGGATAAAAGTCGATAAACTTGAGGATTTGAAAGGCAAATCAGTAGCCGTAATGAGAAACAATTCCTACGGTCCTGAATTCGATAATTACAAAGGTATTAAAAGAGTAATACGCAATTCTTACAGAGAACAGGCGGAAATTCTCAACAGGGAACGCACGAATATGGCGGTGGCAGAGGAGCTGCCCTTTTACTATTACAGTGGAAAATCGGGAATCCGTGACCGTTTTGAAATGGTTTATGTGCTTTCCGAGGAATTCGTGTATGTCGCATTTTCAAAAGCGGTTGAAAACAGTGCCCGTCTGTCTGAGGAATTCTGTAAAAATCTCCGCCAGATGAAAAAAGAGGGCTTGGTTGCTGACATAATAGAGAAATATAAATAATAGCAACATCTTGTTTCATCAAACCAGCATAACCCGGCGCTGAACTCGGACGCAAAAGGTCTCCGCTCCCTATCGGTCGCTCCGACCTTTTGCGCCGGTTAGCTTAGCGTTATGTGCTTTATTAATTTAGGCGCGAATGATGATTCTATCAATTTTTAAATAAGGATATAATGATGATCAAATTTGATAACAAAGAAAATCTATTCAGCATTGAGCAAGCTAATCAAGATAAAATAGACATCGAAGAATTAAAAAGTTGTGTATCAAAAATCAAAAATGAGCCTTTATTGATTCCTGCACAAGCATTTAAATCAAACATAGAAGCTATTTTATCTCTACTACTATTACCAAGCTTTATATTTGGTGCTGGTGCTGGAATTGGTTGGAGTAGCGCTATTGTATCTGAAAAAAAATTTAATAGCAAAAAAGAACAATTGGAGGCGTTAAGAGCGAATAAAGCAAAGATGCCAACTATTGATCCTTATTATTTACAACAGCTTATAGATAAAGAAGAAAAAGTTAAGCAGGGAATGAAATCTGTTATATCTTCTTCAATAGTTTTAAGCTGGACAGCAATTGAAACTCTATCAAGAGATGCATGGATTACTTGTGTTAATTCATTACCTGATCCACTTGCAAAAAATGCTCTGCGTCAAAAGGGAGATGAGGTAAAAACTCTGAAAACAACTTCGATAGGAAAATATAACTTTGATCTAAGTAAATTTATGGGAACATTGTTAGTAGAAGAAGAGGAAAAATATAAATTTGGAAACCCTGATCAGATAGTAAAAGCTTATCAAGCTATATTTCCGAAATTTAGTGTTGAAGATATGTGGAAAACATTTAAACAAGATTTGAGATTACTATCTTTTACTCGAAATCTTATTGTTCATAATTCAAGTATAGTAGATGAAAAGTTTATTAAAAAATGTAATCTTGATTTACCAGTAGATTCGATACTGCCTCTTACTAATTCAAATTCAATCGAATTTACACAAACAGTCATAAGTGCAGGCTGTAAACTTATAGAATCTATCGACAATTGGCTTAAATTAACAATGAAAATTATCGAATCACGCACATAACCCGGCGCTGAACTCGGACGCAAAAGGGTTCCGGTCGCTCTCGCTCCCTCCACCCTTTTGCGCCGGTTAGCTTAGCGTTAGGTGGCTTTGAAAAATATTTTAAAATTAATATGGAGGAGAATAAAATCAATGAATATGAAAAAATATCTTATCATTATCATTACAATTTTATGTTCTTTAAATCTTCCCCGTTCATATGCAGAAATTCCGATTGCCGAAAGAAACTCACTGATCGCTCTTTATGAAAGTACAAACGGAGATAGCTGGACTGATAATTCTGGTTGGAAAGGCGATATCGGTACGGAATGCTCATGGTTTGGTGTTACATGTAGCAATAATCATGTCACTGAAATTAATCTCCATCAAAACAATTTGACTGGTTTTATTACAACTGAAATTGGAGACTTGCCTTATCTTACTTTGCTTGATCTGGCCTATAATGAATTAGTAGGCTTTATACCTAATGAAATAGGAAACCTAACTTCCTTGGAATATCTTGATCTTGATTATAATCACCTGAGAGGTGAAATACCGGATGAATTGGCAAATCTTACTAAACTAAAATATTTCTGGCTTTGTCAGAATCAACTGAGTGATGAATTCCCTTCATGGATAGGGAATTTCACATATCTTGAATCTCTATGCCTGGCAGGAAATTTGTTAAGCGGAAGCATACCGACTGAAATTGGAAATCTAACAAATTTAAAATATCTCTCTCTTTGGGGTAATATATTCTATGGAAATATACCAATAGAGATCGGAAATTTAACAAAATTAGAAAAGGTATATCTGGCTTATTGTAATCTTACTGGCTCAATTCCTGAAACTATGGAAAATCTTAAAAATCTTCAGGTGCTTGTCCTAATGAAAAACTATTTAACCGGCCCAATTCCATCGCAATTAAAAAATCTTGCAAATCTCACAGATAACGCAAGTGACTTTAGATGGAATTCACTTTGTACAAACGATTTGGAATTACGTGATTTTTTGAACTCCAAACAAAGAGATGGCAGTGATTGGGAAAGCACACAAATATTATCTTCCAATCCTACCGGCGACATTGATTGTAATGGTAGGATTGATTTGAATGAAGCGATAAACGCTTTAAAGATATCAGCAGACAGTAAATAAATTTTGAAAATTATAAAACGCCACCTAACCCGGCGCTGAACTCGGACGCAAAAGGGTTCCGGTCGCTAGCGCTCCCTCCACCCTTTTGCGCCGGTTAGCTTAGCGTTATAGTGCTTCTATGAGAATTGATATTATAAGTTAATCAAGATGCTTATTTATCAATTAACTTGCAAATGATGATCTTTGAAATTATTGTTCAGTGAGTGGCTTTTAAATGTGATCAGTCTGGAACTCTGCTTTACCTTGAAACAAAATCAAATGTTACGTTTAGTTTGGATTGAAGCGCGGACTGGACTGCAAAAACCCGCAGACCAGTCCTTTTCACCTTTGAAGTAAAATGTTGGAATCTGATTATTTGCTTGAAATGCCGTTCCTTGAAACAAAATCAAATGTTACATTTAGTTTGGATTGAAGCGCGGACTGGACTGCAAAAACCCGCAGACCAGTCCTTTCACCTTTGAAGCAAAACTTTGAAATCTGATTATTTACTT
>JAUCGD010000189.1:4741-6366 GCA_030377945.1 Desulfobacterales bacterium HSG17
GAAATGCCTTTCCTTGAAACAAAATCAAATGTTACATTTAGTTTGGATTGAAGCGCGGACTGGACTGCAAAAACCCGCAGACCAGTCCTTTTCACCTTTGAAGCAAAACTTTGAAATCTGATTATTTACTTGAAATGCCTTTCCTTGAAACAAAATCGAATGTTACGTTTAGTTTGGATTGAAGCGCGGACTGGACTGCAAAAACCCGCAGACCAGTCCTTTTCACCTTTGAAGCAAAACTTTGAAATCTGATTATTTACTTGAAATGCCTTTCCTTGAAACAAAATCGAATGTTACGTTTAGTTTGGATTGAAGCGCGGACTGGACTGCAAAAACCCGCAGACCAGTCCTTTTCACCTTTGAAGTAAAACTTTGAAATCTGATTATTTGCTTAAAATGCCGTTTCTTGAAACAAAATCAAATGTTACGTTTAGTTGGATTGAAGCGCGGACTGGACTGCAAAAATCCGCAGACCAGTCCTTTTCACCTTTGAAGCAAAACTTTGAAATCTGATTATTTACTTGAAATGCCTTTCCTTGAAACAAAATCAAATGTTACGTTTAGTTTGGATTGAAGCGCGGACTGGACTGCAAAAATCCGCAGACCAGTCCTTTTCACCTTTGAAGCAAAATGTTGGAATTTGATTATTTGCTTGAAATGCCTTTCCTTGAAACAAAATCAAATGTTACGTTTAGTTTGGATTGAAGCGCGGACTGGACTGCAAAAACCCGCAGACCAGTCCTTTTCACCTTTGAAGCAAAACTTTGAAATCTGATTATTTGCTTTAAATGCCGTTTCTTGAAACAAAATCAAATGTTATGTTATGTTTAGTTTGGATTGAAGCGCGGACTGGACTGCAAAAACCCGCAGACCAGTCCTTTTCACCTTTGAAACAAAACATTGAAATCTGATTATTTGCTTCAAATGCCGTTTCTTGAAACAAAATCAAATGTTATGTTTAATTTGGATTGAAGCGCGGACTGGACTGCAAAAACCCGCAGACCAGTCCTTTTCACCTTTGAAGCAAAACATTGGAATCTGATTATTTGCTACAAATGCCGTTTCTTGAAACAAAATCAAATGTTACGTTTAGTTTGGATTGAAGCACGGACTGGACTGCAAAAAACCCGCAGACCAGTCCTTTTCACCTTTGAAGTAAAACATTGGAATCTGGTTATTCACTTAAGATGCCTACGATGCAAGAAATTCTTGAAACTAAACTTTTGCTTGCAGGACACAGTTTTCAACAAAATTGCCGATTATGAAGTTTGAAAAATTTTTTCCGTTATTGGCTACTTCAAAAAACATTGACTATTGCTCAGAATATGATTATTAATATTGCCTTAATAAAAAGAAATAATCTTTGACAATATTTTGAAAAACCACAATAAAATCAAAGAAATGATAACTTAAAACAAAGCGAAAACAGTTTGAGCAAAAACAAAAATGCACTATAACCCGGCGCTGAACTCGGACGCAAAAGGGTTCCGGTCGCTCCCGCTCCCTCCACCCTTTTGCGCCGGTTAGCTTAGCGTTAGATAGAAGCCTACGGCAGGTAAACCCAGTTGACGATTATAAACAAAGGATAACCAAACCATCAAATGTTACAACAGAAAGGAGTTAAC
>JAUCGD010000190.1 GCA_030377945.1 Desulfobacterales bacterium HSG17
AAAAAGAGATTCAAATTATACAGACAGGCAGTATAAAAGAAACCGGTTTACATTATCTTTAAAACTTATTTTTTGAAAGGAGAGAAAAATGAAAAAAATAATAATTCCGATACTGTTGATACTGCTTTTTAACGCATTGTCATCAGCACAGGAATATGAAATCCTGGAAGATTTCAAACCTGGATTTGGAGAACCCATAGGAATAATAGCAGATGCCCAGGGCCGGGCTGTCGTAATTCATGCAAAAACAGAACAGGCTTTTCGTCTGAAAAAAGGGATTCTTCTTTATAACGGAGATACACTGGTTACCTATGAAGACGGCCGTCTCGGACTTCAATTTAAAGATAGCAGTACTTCATCAATTCTTTCAAATTCAAAAATCCGAATTGACCGCACCTTATATGATCCGGAAGCGGGTTATCGTTCTTCTTTTATAAGTTTAGTGAAGGGAAAAGCCCGTTTCTGGGTGAAAAAGCTTGTTGATTTCACAAAAAGGGATTTTCAGGTAAAATCAAAAACAGCAATTGTCGGTGTAAGAGGCTCTGATTTTGTTGTAGATGCTTTGCCAAAAGGAATTCAGGTAAGCACTTTGGAAGATACAAGGTTGAAGCTATCTTTGTACCGCAATTGTAAAGAGAGCAGCGGATCGGAAAAAAATGACTGCCAGGTCAAACACTATGAACTTTCTGATTTTCAAAAAGCAGTGGCTGCCGAAGATGCCCTGAAATTGGAAATCAGCACACTGACACAGGAAGAAATCCGCCTGATCCGGAAAAATTTTCCCCAGGTTACGCCGCTAGATAAAATTCCTGCACCTGATGCATTATATTATTCATCAGAAAATTATGTAAAAAATGATACTGAAACAGGTGCTGACACCATCAGCCTGGAAGAAATTGACACTGATTTTGACAGTATTGAAGATGATATTATGGATAATATTTCCGACCCGGAAATTGATTTGCCTACATATCCTTATGATCCGGGATAATATGGCGCATCAGCAAAACATGAAAGACAACGGTAGAGACGCATGTCCATGCGTCTCTACAATATGACCAGAATTTTTATACAAAATATTCATCTCTTTATTCTTCAAGGTTTCTCAAATAACAGGTATCTTTTTTACTAGATGCGGCGCATGTACAGGCAATGCGGTTTGAACCATATCCGGGCCCGATGCCGATAACTGAGCATACACTTTTGAACGGGGATAAAACAGCGTTTTGGTTAATAGCAATATTTATCTTTTCCACCGGGATAATGCTGCAAAGAATTGCCTGTTCTTCATCATAACATAAACCGCATGATTTAGGAATTTGACAGATTCCTCAGGGTTCAGTTTAAAAATTTGTCCATTGGCATGTTGAACATAACCGATTTCCCCTGATTTTCGATTTGTACTTAAACCATTGGAATACAGCCGCGGATGACCAATTGCCTTTCATGGCTTCAAGCATCTTTTTTGCAAGATACATAATCCTGTCTGAATTGCCGGACACTTTTATTTTCCTGGCCAGGTCATCTAAGGATACACTAATCTCAAGCCTGGGAATGCCTGTAATTTTGTATCAAATGATTTCATAAGCCTATATTAAATTTTTAGACAGATGCTGTCCAGATAAGTAAGATTCCTGGACCACCTGCTGATAGATGAATCTCCCTTTGACACCATTAGAAGTCTTTCAATTCCGAACCCAATGCCCACCCAGGTATCTGTGATGCCCCAGGCAGAATCAAGGGGATGAGGCCCTATTGCCCCGGAGGCTACTTCTATCTTTTCTTTTCCTGCTATTACGTCAATTGTTGAACCATACACCTCTGAATCCTCTTTTTCCAAAGTATAAGTTTTAATACCTGCGGCCTGCATGATAATTTTTGCAATTGACTCCAGCCTGTTATTTCTCTCTTCTTCATCAATTCCCATTTCAACAATATTGAGCATTGTAAATTCATTGCAGTGACTGGCTCCTTTGGATTCTTTACGAAAACATGACCCGATTTCATAAAAACGGATTGGGCGCAGGTTTAAACGGCTCAAATCCTGCATCAAGCTGTACAGGTTGGTAGCAAGCATGGGTCTGAGGCATTGTTTATCATTCAGCCAGAACACCTGCTTTGAAAGGGGGTGAGCCTGGCTAATGTTTATTTTTTCAAGAGCCTTTTGTGTTATGATTGTGGGTGTTGAAACCTTTGTATAGCCATTTGTAAAAAGCTCGTCTTCTATGTTTTCACATAATTGCTGAATTGCAGTTTTTTTTACATGGGTTAAGAGGTCGGTGAGTTTTTCTTTTTCAGCTTTAACCTGTTTTTTTTCTAGTTGCTGGAACAACTTGTTTCTTTGGTTTGACGAGATAGAATTTCCAGATAATTGGCCCTGATTTATATTAACCGGGTCTATATTAACCTGATTTATATTAACCTGATCTATATTAACCGGGTCTATATTAAGTTGTTTGAAGCGCCTGATCTGGGTCTGTGTCCATTTTTCATGATCCATACTGTCTCCCCTGTCATAAAAGCATTTTTACTGCCATTGATGCAACACCCAGTTCAAGTTTATCATGTATCAGCCTGTTTTTGAGCAAATCGAAGCCCTTTTCCGAAACTCCCAGAGGAACACCCGGAGAAGCCAGTTTCAGGGTGTTGGTGATAAGCCTGTCCGGGATAGTGTTATGAGACGGTGTTGCATCAAGGATAAATGAATATGAAGAATTCCGATTTGGAAAGTCCCTTATTATTTTTATCTCTTGTTTTTTAAATCCTTTTTTAAGCTTATTTCCTAATCTTTCAGTAGCTTTCAAATCCAGATCATATAAAGCAATATCTGCTCCGCGCTCTAATAATTTTTCTGCACCTGCTTTGCCAACAGGGCCGCATCCCATAACAAGAGCCGGTTTATTTTTAATTCCGCCTGCAATCAGGTCAAGAGCCGCAGCAAAAACCCGCCCGGTTGCTTCCGAGTTATCTGCAAGCTGTCTGGTATCCAGGTTTATCCCGATAAACCGGTCATCATCTGCGGTCATGACTGCACCAGCCATGTTTTCAAAAGCAGAAGCAAGACCGGAAATATCAGAGGTTTTGGAAACTTTTGCATTAAACCCTAAATAATTCAGTATATCACATACGGTTTGGGAAAAATCCGTAATCATTCCCTGTCCTGATGTAATTGGAATAACATGGATAGAAAATGATTTAATCTTATTTTGTATGGTTTCTTTTTCTACATCCCATGCATGACATGCTATTTCTAAAATGGAACTGCCTGTTATTTTTTTAAGCTTTTCATCATACAAAGAAAGATTGGAAGAGATATGACAGATATCATTGTGTCTTAATCGGGTCATTTATTTTTTTATCCCTGTTTCAGGTTGTTTCCTGCTAATCCTGTGCTGGCAGGCTCTTATATTTTTATAACACAAATCCCTTTTACCTTTTATTTCATCAAAAGATAACCCGGTGAAGATCATGGTTGCAACCCATTTATGTTTGTTTTTATGAAAACTTGTCAGGGCTTCATCAGTTCCCAAAAATTTGGGTTTCAGGATTAAAGGACCGTCTTGGGCCATTAGATGCTCGCCAGGGAATTCTATTTGGGACCCGGTTACTTTAATATGCTCAATCCAGACAGGCTGTTCAAACTTTATTTTGGTTTTAATTTTCCTGTTCAGAACCTGGTTTATCAGAATTTCTACCATATTAATGCCTGTGGAAAAATATACGGTCATTGGGGTCTGGCTTGGCAGCCTGGCATCTATTTCCAGGAGTTTAAGTTCATTATTATGATAAATTGCTTCAAGATCCATGATTCCGTTTAATTGAATTTTTTCAGCTATGGCTATGGCTGTTTTTTTGAACTCAATGGCCTTATTTTCTGGCAGGTCTGCTGGGGCTTTCACTTGATTGCAGTCCCAATTTTTATCCATTCCAAGCTCTGTAACCTGGAAAGCATGATAATATCCTGGCTTTCCAATAACTTCTATTGAATATGAAGGGCCGTCAACAAATTCCTGTATGACCATATTTTCTGAAAAACTGCTGTTTTTCAGTTGATTAGATAATTCGGTTTGATTTTCAACAATTTTGATGCCTCTACTGCCGCTTTCATTATCAGGTTTAATCATTACAGGAAACTTGCACCCAGGCCAGGGCTGCGGTATTGGCAGGTTCATTTCTTGAAAAAGCCTGTCTGATTCTATTTTTGAACTTGAAATGGCATATGCACCAGGATCAAATGCAAGGGCAATGTTTTTTGCCTGGCTCCAGTCCAGGAGTAGATGAAGTACTTCCGGGTCTTCAACAGCAGGCAGGATTATATCAATACAGGGGATGCAGGAAAGAATTGAATTGTATATAATCAAATCAGGCGGTATGGAATTTTCTTTACTAAATTCAAACTCCAAAAAATAATCGCACAATTTGGAAGCAGGTGCATTCTTGTTTTTATCAATTAACAGGGTCTTCCATCCTGCTTTTTTAGCAAGATAAATTGCTTCAAGCCCCTGGAGTTTACCCCCTATTACAGCTATCAGCATACCTGTTTCACTTTTTCGTGTCCTTTTTTTAATACCTTATTCTGTCTGTTACGAATCCATGACAGGTATTCTTTCCTTGTTGCTGCCTTAAGTCCGCATTGTTCCAGGACAGGAAGGATATAATCAATTGTTCTTCGTGATTCTTCGATATCCAGGGAGTGATTTGCAACACCTGCAAGCCCCCTGTCTGCCGGAACAATAGAAGTAACAACATTTGCGCCTGCATCCAGCCTCGCTTTAAGACCTGAAAGCCCGTCCACGTCAAGGGAAGCAGGTATCAGCCTCTCCGGCATCAATAAACGCATCACTGCAATACAGATCAGTTCCTGCATCCGGGACTGCTTGGGAAAAACGGCCATGGGTGTATCTGCCTGGGGGATAAAGGTCATAACCCTGACCTGGTCTGCCTGGCTGTTTTTCATTTTTAAAAGTGAATGAGCCAGATCATCTGTGGATTCTCCCACGCCAGTAAGGATTCCTTCCTCAATCAACAGCCCGTTGTTTTTAGCAGACTGCTTTTTAGCCAGTCTCAGTTCAAACTTTTGTCCCGGCCTGAGACAGCTGTAAAGTTTCCGGTTAAATGTTTCCTGATAACATGCATACCAGGTAACACCCATACCGGCTAATTCACTTATAATCTTATCCGGGATAATGCCTGGTGAGATCATGACAGGAAGCCCGGTATCATTAATAACACGCCCTGTCATTTTAACCAGGTCGTAAAATTTGGGGTCACTGGCATTGGACATATCCGGGTCTTCACCCATGGTCAAATCAATCAGGTGAACACCTGCTTCAGATAATTCCCTGGCAGTTTCCAGGATTTCCTGCCCTGATTTACGGTAACGGGTAAGCTGGTAATTTGACGATCTGAAGTGGCAGAAATTACAATTATTTTGGCAATAAGTTGAAAAATAAACAAATCCGTAAAAGAAAATACCTTTGTTAAATTTCCTGTTCCTGATGTTTCTGGCTTCCTTAAAAAGCAGTTCAATTTCATCAGGCTTTTTAATTATTTCAAGAAGATATTTTAATTCATGTTTTTTAACATGGCTGCCTTGCTTTAATCGATCTATTATTTCAGCAATATTCAGACCGGCAGATTTCAAAATATCCTCTTCTTGATTAAATCAGACAAAATCAGGCAACAAGAGTTTTGGCAAGCCTGGCAGCAGAACCTGCATCCGGTGCAAAACCGTCAGCACCGATTTCATCGGCAAATGCCTGGGTCACAGGTGCCCCGCCTATCATTATTTTTACTTTATCCCTTAAACCGGCTTGGGCAAGAGCATCCACTGTCTGTTTCATCATTGGCATTGTTGTTGTTAATAATGCAGACAGGCAAATGATTTTGGGATTTTTTTCCTTAACCTGGGTAACAAAATCCGCGGGTCCAATATCCACTCCCAGGTTATGGACTGTCATGCCCGCACTTTCCAGCATCATGGCCACAAGGTTTTTACCAATATCATGGAGATCGCCTTTAACTGTTCCGATAAGTGCGACACCGCCGCCTAATGTATCACTATCACTCAGCAAGGGTTTTAAAATAGCAACACATTCACTCATTGACTGGGCAGCCATAAGAACTTCAGGGATAAACATATCACCCTTTTCCATTTTTTCGCCGACAATATCCATCCCGGAAATAAGCCCCTTGCTTAATATTTCTGCTGCGGGAATATTTTCAGCAAGCGCGCTGTTAACCAGTTCAAGGAGTTTATCTTTCTCGCATTTTACCAGGGTCTCCTGGATTGCATTAAAATCTGCCATTTGTTT
>JAUCGD010000191.1 GCA_030377945.1 Desulfobacterales bacterium HSG17
CTGTAAATTATTCATATATTATTACTGCTGCATAATTCTTCAATATCCGATTCATCAGGTTTATGAGTATCCATCCATTTATCAAATTCTTCCAAACGGTTTTTAAATTTTTCTGTATGAAATATTTTTTCAGAATCAGGTATAAATTCACCTATATTTAAAATCCTGAAAAGCCCTTCCATAACAAAGGTACTGAAGACAGCATCGGAAATCTGAAACCGAGTTTCACCAGTGCCACCGGTGTTACCATATTGGCAAGTCCAAGCCTGAGACCCGGAACCGGTGAGGTGTCATGGATTCCGATATTTGCAGCACACATGAGACAGCTACAAGAAGTGCATTTATAAATCATCTGCTTCCATGACTTTCCATTAGAGTTGTTGCCAAATAAAACATATTGATTTTGTTGCTTTTTTATTTTCGAAAATTACAAAATTTGTAGAAAAATCCCTTTTTATGAGTTTTATCTCTGGTAATCCCTTTTCAAAAGAGATATTTCTTTATTGGATTTGCAATTTCCTATAAAATCAGTCACTTTTATTCGGCAACAACTCTATTATTGATTTTTACAAAATAATTTTTAAAAGGATATTGATGCAGATAAGGGCAAACACGGATGGCAAACTCATTGCAAGGAAAAGCGAGGATTTTTTATTGATAATTTCTTGTAAAGACTGCAGGCCTCTGTTCAATCCAAGGTAAAGTCCGGTCAGTAATACTATCCCTTGTATTAAAGGTATCCATTGGGGAAGAAATGGTTTAAAATGAACATTTGCCAAATTGAAAATATTCCATCCAAGTCCCAGCGGATCTGATAATATGGAAATTACATAACCGTAATTAATCATGATTGCCGGCAGGCTGAAAGAAATCCATGCAAATATACCGACAGGTATTAATATGTACGTTAGCTTGAATATAAGCGTTCTGTCAGGTATGGGGTTCTTTGCCAGATAATTAGACATTTTACATAAAAGAATAAAAATCGCAGGAAAAATAACCAGTGCAAGCGACCAAACGACGGCAACAAATATTAAAAAATGCTTGATATTTCCTGATTCGGTCACATTGGCCGCATCCTTGATAACACCCCATGGTCCAAGCATGACGGCACTAAAAACAATAGCCACCACCAACATGATAATGACATTATAAACTTCATCATATCCCTTAATGAGCCTGTCGGATCCAAAAGGCCGTAAAAAAATACCGATATTATCTTTGGGACAGCTTTTGATGCATTCTGTACACAGGCCGCAGTCAGTATTGCGCTTCATGTTACCAATGTATTGATTCCAGGGGCAGGCCCAACCGCCAGGACTCCCTGAAAAGCAGGATTTCACCCTGTGTTTTTTGCACACATCCTTGTCAATCGAACGGATTTCAGTCATGGCTGCCATTGAATATGTGCCTAAAAAGCCACCCACAGGACATAAGTATCTACAAAATACCCGGTGGCGGAAAAAGATGGTACAAAAAAATGTAACACATAGAATCAATAAAAAGATCAGAGCTGTGGCAACAGGTCTTGTGATCAAAATCATTCCGAACGAGATCAAAATCAGGAACAGGATATTCTGCAGCCAGATATTCTGCAGTTTTTTGGGCCAGTCCCACTCAAGCCCGAAGAAACGGTGGTGCAGTTTTTTATACCGTTCAGGCATATACCTGACAGTTGCAATCCTTTTTCTGCTGAGCCACTCTGCCGGGACCGGAAGGGGGCACATAAAGCACCAGACTCTTCCTCCAAACGGAACCATGACCGCTTTTAGTAGAAACCACCACAAAATCCATACAAAAACAATGGCAATATTCCTGTTTCCCACCGGGCTGCCCCAGAGACTGGATAAAATAAACACATAAAAGACGATCAAGTTCAAAAGGACAAAAAAAAGCTGAAAATTTCTTAGCTTGACCAGTTTTTTGAACCTGGGAAACTTATCAAACAGGTCAATGCAATAAGGAGTAGTTTGATGATTTTTTTTATAATAGCCTGACAATAAAA
Organism: Desulfobacterales bacterium HSG17; assembly: GCA_030377945.1. Next base: position 2,006 of record JAUCGD010000191.1, read on the forward strand.
CGTAAAATGTAATCCATACAGACATGGAAACTGCAAAATGGTACGCAGTGTTAGGCCTGACAATCATTTCCCCTGTCATAAAGGGGTGAAGGTTTCCGCATGTCTTTGTACAGCGGAAGATATGCTTTCCTGATCGGGATGCTGTAAATTTGACCGACGATACCCGTATCCAGTCTCGTTTTAAAGAGTCAGAATCATGTGTATCCGTCATTTTCCTGAAACTGGTTCCTTTTTTAGCCATCAGATCAATGGCGTACCCATCCAGGTGAAATCCGTGGGTCACATCGGATGAAGAAAATTTTAAAATAATCGTATCGCCTTTGTTGACAATGATCCTTGATGGCGAATATTGAAATTTCTTTGCATTGACGGAAATATGCCGCACTCTTTTTTCATTTGGAATGATGGCCAGGGCTAGCGGAAGAATAATTGCCAGTTCAAAACTGAAAATAAGAATAAAATAATATTGTTTACGGGTCATTTTTCAACTACCAGGGTACCCTGCATGACGTTGTGCATATCTCCGCAATATACGTTGCATGCAAAAATAAATGTCCCCGCTTTATCCGCCTTGAACTTTACATAGCGTGTGCTGCCCGGTTCAATACCCTTGGAAACGTATATGCCATATTCTTTCAGGGCAAACCCGTGGGAGACATCCGCACTCCTCAACTTAATTATCACATTGTCATTTAATGAAACCCGGATTACCGGTTTTTTGTTTTTTTCCCCCTTTTTAAATAAGGAGAGCATGTCCCAGGCCTTGATGTCCCCTAAAATCCAGCCTTTTTGGGAGTGACCTGTCAAAATGAATTCTTTGGTGCCGGATGACGAGCTTTCAGGTTTTAGAGACTCATCATAAGTGCGAATACCCAAAGAGATCAGAATTAATAGAGCGATAATAAACCCCAAATAAGCATAATCTTTTTTCATTTCTACAAAACTATTTTCCCAGGGTTCATTTTTTATAACCATCTGTAATTTTAAATAAACTTATAATATTGATTTGCGACAAGGAAACATTGAAAATAATGGAAAAAGAGCAAAGAGCGACTAAAGGCCATTATGCAAAGGTTTCACTATATAGGCTTACAATCGCTCGTTATTAATGGATACGGATTCAAAAATCTTTGAATTTCTGACTCAACTCAGTGCAGTGTAATGTAACGGCTATATATAATTCCATTTATTAAAAGGTATACGCCAAATCCCAAAGCGGTATATCCAAAAATAAAATAGATAATCTTATAGACTAGCGAGGGAGGTTTTACCGTGGAGGCTTCAAGTTGTCCCTCATTCTTCAATTGTGAATGCCAGGCCGGTTTTTCCTCTTCCAACTCTTCTATTGGAATACTGCCTGCAAACATGGCTTCATTCATGGGAAAACTTGAAGGTCTTAAATGACCCACATAAAAATGAACAATAAATATATAAGACACTGCAAGAATTGCTTCTGCCCTGTGCAGTAACACCGCTATATTAAGACACCAGCCGGGAACATAACGACTTGCAGCAATCGGATACATCAGCATAATCCCGGTAATGGCCAAAAGGGGCATTCCCCAGTAGACTGCCCAGTAGTCAAACTTTTCCCAATACGCCCATCGTCCCAGTTTGGGACGGGAACCTAAACCGAAAAGCCAGAGTATTCTTTGCCAAAGATGTTTTGCATCCTGGATATTCGGTATAAGGGAGTCGGGACCGAAAAGACTTGTCCAAAAATTTTTCCAGTCTATTCTTGTCAGCAGATACAGCGTATGGAAAATAAATCCATAGATCATAAGAACACCGACCCCTTTATGGATCAAAATTGAAGTGTCGTATCCTCCAAAAACAGCATTCAGATTTTTGCCCCATGTTGTAGGGAAAAATAGCCGACTGAATCCTGTTGCTGTTTGAATGAGAAAGGTTAAAATCAGGAAAAGATGAAACACCCTGTCCAAAACACTAAATCGTTTAATGCGCATTGTTTGCATCTCCGTCACCTATCCTTTTTTTTGCTGAACAATTCTCTTAATCCCATCAGTAAGGAATGAGGAATGAAAAAAGCCAGGGTCCCAGCCAAAAGCACCAGCATAAACCAGTAAGAATAATAAAGTGCGGGAAAAACAGTCTTCGTACTTAACGATCCTGCATCAGGCTCATGGATCACATAACTTGCAAAAGAGGCAGAGGCACCTTCATGGCATTTTGCACAGATATAGGCATGCCTTCTGATCGGGTTCATGGGTGAATAGTAATGATTGATGCTTGCTATAGGTTCCGGGCCATGGCACTGTCTACAGGTAAGGTTTGCCCGGACAGTATGAATATCATGGCTTTCATTAACATGACACTCTTCACACCTTCGATTATCATAAAATTTGACGCCCCGATGTGAGTCAGCCTGGCGATAACGACTACGGACTGAAGCGGCAGTGGAACTGTATGCAAAAGGCTCCCGATCAACACCGCGGAATTTCATTACCAGCGGGCTTTCATGGCGGGGCCTCACTTCATATTTTTCATAATAGCCTGTGCTGACTTCATGTTGCTTGTAGCGGTTGATATACGATGCCACCTCTTCTCCCTGCCCTAATGACAGGGCAGGAAGGAGAAGCATAGCAAGCAGGGCGAAGGATATTATCCGGACAGTAGTTCTACTGTTATAAATTATATTTCGCATAACCTACTCCTGCTTAATTAATTATCCTCTTTGTATTTAATGGATTCAATCGCCTGCCCCACAGGTTTGGGCATCTTTGCAAGCGTTTGCCAGGCCGCTTGAAGTTCCTTAAGATCCTGATTTTTATGCTCGTGACAGGTCTGGCACGAGTTCGGAACTTTCGGGTTTTTCAACGTGTCCTCAGGCAGCAACGTTACAAACACATGGCTGTGAATATCTCCAGATTCCGCACTCTTTGCAATTCTAGGCATATGACATCCTATACAATTTGCAAAGGAATGAATTGAATGTCCGAAATTATTGTTAATCATTTCATGGCAGCTCAAGCATTGTTTTGAACCTGCAAAACTTGTCTGGGAACGCGTCGGCGGCATGCCAAGCTGATGCACATAATGACAGGAATTGCATGTCACACCTTCTTTTGCATGTTTGGACTGCTGCCAGTCAATAAACTGTTGATGATGTCCCTTGGAAAATTCATTGGCATATACATGCTTTTTATCACCAACCTCAAAGGATGTGGATTTATAATATGCTGACAGGGCTTTGCCGGGCGCGTAGCCCACTGGCCATCCTCCACCTTTTTTCATAGTTGACTTACCGCGGTTGTGGCATGATCCGCAGATCTGAGCAGCTACGCCCATGGTCAATTTAGCAGGATTGACAATGGTATTTCGTTTTTCAAAAACTTCGGTTTTAGGTAATGCTGCATGCCAGGAACCTTTACCGTGACAGGATTCACAACCGACACCAGGTTCTATAAAGGTATTAGTATCAAGATTTACCCCGGTTGCGTGGCATCCGCCGCATTTTAAAAGCCAGGGTCTCTTATCCCAGTCTTTTTCATGGTAATTTACCCATCTGTTTGTCTCTGCATTGTACTGAATAGGGGAAATAAAAAGGGTATTATCTTTCTTTACAAGATAACGTTGTTTCCACTGACTCCCGATTGTATAGAGGATTTCATCCTTTTTCGGGACATAGACTTGATCTGCCGGCACCTTAAGTTTCTTACTAAGTTTAGCAAGGTCAGTGCGTATGGTTTTTTCGTCTATTGGAACAATAATGGCATCTTCATTAGCTTTTGCATCCTGAAGCATGCGGGAGTGCATGGTCATTTTCCATGAGTCATAATGCTCCAGATGACACATTTTACAGGTGTCGGAACCGACAAATTTTTTAGGTTGAGAAGTTACAGCAGCCACGTCAACGGTTTGATCCTTACTGCACCCCCAAATTCCTAATGCGAAAACTCCCAGCATCAAAAGTGAGGTTAAGATTTTTTTTCCCATACGTTCCTCCTTGTGAATTGTTAATTCATAATAATTTTCGACATTTTGGTATAAAATTATAGTAAATTGTAATCTTACTCTGAATGTAACAAATTCTGAAAATCGTACATTATCCCTTCCTGGCGGATGCAACCAAACTTCCATTGAAGGAATAATTCCTCTAATTGCATTTCATGTTTCACTCGTGATCTTTAAAAAAATCGGTTTAACACAATATCTTAATAATAAAAGTTATAAATGTTTAACAACTATGTATTTTAAATATTTCAGATAATAAAAGTTTTGAGATTGAATAAACGATGTTTGGCAATTATCATCG
>JAUCGD010000192.1 GCA_030377945.1 Desulfobacterales bacterium HSG17
AGGAGAACTGACATGACACAAGATGATAAAAAATTTGATTTTCAAAAAGCCCTCAAAGGCATTCAAGAAGGCAAACCCTTCACAGGTAAAGACGGTGTTCTTACCTCATTAATTAAAAATCTGGCAGAAGCAGCGCTTGAGGGAGAGCTTGATTCTCACTTGGGCAAAGAAATATCAGCCAATCGCCGTAATGGAAAAAGTAAAAAGACCATAAAATCCCTGAATGGTAATTTTGAACTACAGACGCCCCGGGATAGGGACAACACATTCTCTCCTCAACTGGTTAAAAAACATCAAACGACCCTGAGCGATGAAATAGAAAGAAAGATAATTGCCCTTTATGGCCTGGGGATGAGCTACAACGATATTGCTTCCCATGTGCAAGAAATATATGGGCTTAAAATTTCAACAGGTACACTCTCCGCAGTAACCGATAAAATTATTCATAGGGTAAAAGAATGGCAGGCTCGACCTTTGGAAACAATATATCCAATAGTTTGGCTCGATGCTATCCATTATAAAATCCGTGAAAATGGTAAGGTCAATGGCAAGGCAGTATATACGATCCTCGGTGTAACCCTTGAAGGCCGTAAAGAAGTACTTGGTCTTTATATTTCAGAAAATGAAGGTGCAAATTTTTGGTTACAGGTATTAACAGACTTATCCAATCGTGGTGTGGATGATATCCTTATAGCTTGCATAGATGGCCTTAAGGGTTTTCCAGAAGCCATTGAAACTATTTTCCCTAATACTGAAATCCAGCTTTGTATTGTTCACCAAATCCGCAATTCATTAAAATATGTGGGTTCAATGAACAAAAAAGAATTCATGTCTGATCTTAAAAGAGTGTATAAAGCTACCAATAAGGGCTTAGCTGAAACAGAGCTGGACACACTGGAGAGTAAATGGAATGACAAATATCCAATCGTAATCAAATCCTGGCGCAATAATTGGGAACGGCTAAGTCAATATTTCAAGTATCCTGAAGATATACGGCGGATTATTTATACCACCAATACCATTGAAGCAGTGCACAGGCAATTTCGCAAGCTGACCAAGACCAAAGGCGCCTTTCCAAATCAAAACAGCCTGTTGAAATTATTATATATGGGTATTCAAAATGCCAGTAAAAAATGGACAATGCCGGTTCAGAACTGGTCGCTAACGATATCTCAGCTGGCCATATTTTTTGAAGGAAGGCTGGATAAGGAGTTAAGAATATGATAGATTTATTTGTAATTGGAAACTATGGTTCCAGAAACCCGCTCCAGCAAAAAGTCAATTCCTCCGACGTGGCTATTTGGAGGCCCATTCTCGGAACTGACTTTTACTTCCGCTGGCTGCGGTGATAAACTTGGAATCAGAAACGGTGACACAGAATATTGAACAATCCCATATATTTGGTAAATAAGATGGAATTACTATTTTCAGTAAAGTTGTGGATTATCATTGGACTTTGTTTATCAATTATAGAAGTATTTAGCGGTTTGTTTTTTGCTCTGTCATTTGGAATTGCGGGTTTCATCATGGCAGGGTTGTTGAAAGTGTGGCCAACTTTATTAACCGAATGGTATGAAGTTATTTTTATTTATAGCGTAATAAGCCTTTTAGTAGCATCACTGGCTTGGAAAAAATTCATAAAAACACAAGCTCAACAACAAGATATAAATGACTAAACCGATGGGGGTTCATCCATCCCTTGAAAGAGCGGACTCCGTTCTGCAACAATACGCTGCCTGACCCCGTGAAGTCGCTGTTCGGACTTTACGAGAGCAGCTGCGTGATCCTGGCTGTATGTAAATTTTGTCAGAGAGCGTTCCTTAAAGCCCTATCTATATGACCCTGAAAAATTTCCATACTCATTAGTAAGCGTCTTCATACGCAATGATATGTCAAAAAAAGTTCCTGCAAGGCTTGTACATAATATCTGTTATCGGTTACATTGTTTAGAGGCTCTTGCCCCTGCCATAGAAGGGGCTTAGAGATTCTGCAATGTCGGATAACACCTATTATGTAATACTTTTATTTTGACATGGTAAAAGGCTCATGCCGATAAAACCCTCCGGGAAGACTGCCAGAGGCATAAATCAGCGGGACAAGGACACATGGAAGAATTGGAATGGCATACAGAGAGTGCGGATTCAAAAGTGGGAGCTTGCGGAACTTTTTAATACCTACTCTTTGTGACATACCAACTCTGGAGTAGATCCCGCCTCAATATGAAGCCTTACGGCGCTTGAGTTCTTTAACTAAAAAGATACTTCTATGATAAATTTATCTTTGAATTATAGTTAAATCTAAAAATCATTATCTGAGGGGGTGAAATAGGGGGTGAAAATTAAAATCCACAAAATAAAAAAGCTCTCAGCAAAATGCCAAGAGCCTTGATACTCTAAGTGGTGATCCCACGGGGAATCGAACCCCGGTTTCCGGCGTGAGAGGCCAGCGTCCTAACCGCTAGACGATGGGACCTTAAAAAAAGTATCTATACTTATAATAAAGCCGGTATGTTGTCAAATAAAATTGAATGTTCAGGCAGAGTTTTTTTTCTGTCCTCTGTTTTTGCCGAATATCAGATATATGAGCCAGCCTATGATGGGAATGATGGCAATTATGTGCCAGATGAATTTGGCTTTTGCTGATCCAAAATCCTTAACAATAATGTCAACTAATGCCAGCATGGTAAGGCCAAGAGATATGCCAAAAATAATCAGGATATATATAATGGTTTGATCCATGGTATAAAACTCTATTTTTTTAATTTATCTGAAATTTTTAAAAGTGTATCAACATAATAATTACTGTGGTTATATGTGAACAGGACTTCATGCTGCCTCTGCCTTGGAATTGAAGCTTTCCAGCCATGATGTTTTAAATAGTTTGCCACACTGAAGATGGCATCTGCATGGGTAAAAAGATCAATTTTACCATCATTGTTGCCATCTCTGGCAAGGGTGAGGGCATTGGTGGGCATAAATTGAGAAATACCCATAGCCCCTGCATAGGAGCCTTTAATGTTCTCTGCCGCAATATTTTCATGTTCTGAATATTTAATCAAAGCCTTTAGTTCTTTATATCCCCATTTTGAACGTTGCTTAACTTTTTTAAAAAAAGCCTCTTTGCCGGGCTTTTTCTTATCAGGAATGGAGTCCCAAATCCTTTTTTGCAATGATTTATCTGTTAAGGCAGCCATGGTTGAGAGAGTATTTATCACGGTTCGCTTTCCAAGATATGAACCAAGCCTTGTTTCCACAAGTAAAATAGCTGTGATAATTGTTTTATCAACACCATAAATTTTTTGGGCTTGGTTCAGTGCGGTTTTATACTGTTCTAAATATTTTAATGCATTATTAATGGATTTTTTTGAAAGAAACTGATCATAATCAAGACTTGATTCAGTGTGGATGAAAAATTGAGAAACTCCTTTGGGGTTAAAAAAAACTTTTTCACTGGCAAACAGTTTTTCAATTTTCTCTTTTTCAAAACCATCATTGATAAGCCGCTGAGTTAATTGATTTAATTCAATGCCTTTTTTAATTTCCTGTCCCATCAATGGTGAAGAGAGAATTAAAAAAAAGATAATAATTAAAAAAACAGAAAATTTTATACTCAGTATCGGTGTTCTCATTCCATAAGCCCCTTGCTTACACTCTTTATTTGAATACAGGACACTGCAATTGTGCAGGTCTTGTATAAATCACAATAATTTTTAATTTCTTATAGCTTATTTTTTTTAAGAATGCATCAAAAAAATAAAAAACCACCCGGTCGTGTTTACAGCAGTTGGCCGGGTGGTTTGTCTAAACCTTGATAAAAGATTTAAATATCATAGTAAAGATAAAATTCATGGGGGTGGGGACGGCTTCTAACCGGGTCTACTTCATTTTCCATCTTATAGTTAATCCAGTAATCAATTACATCTTTAGTAAAGACATCACCTTTGAGCAAAAAGTCATGATCATCTTTTAAAGCACTTAACGCCTCTTCAAGGGATTCTGGAGCAGATTCCATCTGTGCAAGCTCTTCTGGAGGCAGATCATAGATGTTTTTATCCATTGGATCGCCTGGATCAATTTTATTCTGGATGCCGTCTATCATTGCCATTGCAATGGCTGAAAAAGCCATATAACCGTTACATGATGGATCAGGAGTTCTGAATTCAATACGTTTTGCCTTGGGAGATCCTGAATACATGGGGATACGGATGGCAGCACTTCTGTTTCTGGATGAATATGCAAGGTTGATTGGTGCTTCAAATCCAGGGACCAGTCTTTTATAAGAATTGGTAGTTGGATTTGTAATTGCACACAAAGCTTTGCAGTGTTTCATAATACCGCCAATGGAGTAGAGAGCATCTTCTGAGATACCGGCATATTTATTGCCTGCAAACAAGGGATTGCCATCTTTCCAGAAACTCATATGTGTATGCATGCCTGTTCCATTGTCTCCATACAATGGTTTAGGCATAAATGTTACAGTGTGATTATATTTAGCTGCAACATTTTTAAGAACATATTTAAACCATGCAAAAGTGTCTCCCATATTTAAAAGGGAATCAAACCTTAAGTCAATTTCAGCCTGGCCTGCCGTAGCAACTTCATGGTGCTGGCACTCCATGCCAATTCCAAGATCTTCCAGGATAAGCATCATTTCTGTTCTCATATCCTGGTATTGATCGGTAGGAGGCAATGGAAAATATCCCTGTTTCGGACGAATTTTGTATCCAAGGTTCTGCATATCTCCAGCACCAGTGTTCCAGTGTGCTTCAGGAGAATCAATCTCAAAAAAAGATGCATTGGGTTCAGAAGAATATCTGATGTTGTTAAAAATAAAAAATTCAGGTTCAGGTCCAACATAGATTGTATCACCAATGCCGGTACTTTTTATATATTGTTCAACTTTTTTGGCAATACCTCTTGGATCACGGCTGTAGGCTTCCTGGGTGATTGGATCATGAACATTTCCAACGATGGCAAGGGTTGGAACTTTGAAAAAAGGATCAATTTTAGCAGTCCCGGGCTCTGGTATGACAATCATGTCAGAGTTATCAATGTTCTGCCATGCCCTCATGCTTGAGCCATCAAAGCCGAATCCCTCTTCAAAGGCAGACTCTCCAAACTCTCCAATGGGTACACTGAAGTGCTGCCATGTACCAATAAAATCTGTGTAACGGATATCAACAACTCTTACATCATTTTCCTTAATCATTGCAATTACATCTTGTGGTGTCATTTTAATACCTCTTAATAAGTAAATTTTTAATTTTTTTACCCGTGTTTGCGTGAAAATTTACAGTGCTTTTGTTCCTGTTTCGCCGGTCCTGACCCTCACAACCTGCTCAACAGGTAAAACAAAAATCTTTCCATCGCCTATTTTCCCGCTGTTAGCAGCGTTTCTGACAGTATCAACAACTTCATCTAATCTTTCATCATCCACAACAAGCTCAATTTTTATTTTAGGGACAAAATCAACAACATATTCTGCACCTCTGTATATTTCTTTATGACCCTTTTGCCTGCCATATCCGCTTACTTCTGTGACTGTCATTCCATAAATTCCTATTTCACTTAATGCTTCTTTAACATCATCAAGTTTAAATGGTTTTATTATAGCCTCAACCTTTTTCATTCTTAATCTCCTTTGTACTTTATAGAAAAAAACTAATATTAATTTTGTATCTCTTTTATTTTTTAGTGGTTTGTGGAAGACTGTTCAAAATAACTTTTTTTATCTGTTCAAGTCCCTGCTCGGTTTCAATTTTTGCATCATTTTCCAGATCTCTAATATAAAAAACATCAACAACCTGATCAACTTTTGTGGAAATCATAGCTACATCAACATTTACATTGCTTTGGTACAAAGCATTTGTAATGGAAAATAAAAGCCCTGGGAAATCATAGGTAAATACTTCAACAATAGTAAAAAAGCTGGATATTTCATTATCAATTTTAATGAAATTTGATTTGGGCTGTTTGCCGGAAGGCACTTTGATACTTCCGGGCAGTTTCTTAATAGCATTATCTAAGAAACGATCATCACCAAGGGCATGTACCAAATCATTTTGAGCTTTTTCCCACTTTTCCTTTTCAAACAATTTATCTTTTGGCGGTTTAACCTTGAAAATATCCAGTACATATCCCGGACCAAATGAATATGCCTGGGAACCGACAATATCCAGCTCATTCATAAAGAAAACTCCTGCAATCTTTGAATAGAGGCCCGGCTTATCTTTGCCGCAAATGGATACGCTGCGAATCTTTGAATTTTTTCCCTTTGATAC
>JAUCGD010000193.1:0-1526 GCA_030377945.1 Desulfobacterales bacterium HSG17
TTCGTGGTTTTAAAAAAAAAGAAAAATTATGAGAGAACAACTCAGATTAAATGAATATGAACTTGCCGGAGGATGGCAGGTGCTTGCAGGAAAAACCGATGCGGATAATGACAGGTTGAGCATAAAACTTGCCAGACCTGATGACTGGTGGTTTCATGTCAGGGGAATGCCCGGAAGCCATGTTATTCTCAGGGCAAAAGATGATGAAAAACCTGATAAAGACACCCTTAAACTTGCAGCTGCCATTGCAGCATATCACAGCAAGGCAAAAAACGGCGGTGTTACGGCTGTTTCATGTACCCAGGCCAGATATGTTACAAAACCTCGCGGAGCCAAACCCGGAAGTGTGCATATTCGAAAAGAAAGCGTAATAAAAGTCAGGCCCGGTCTTCCTGTTAAATAAGTCTTCCTGTTAAACCGTAGCCGGAACAAACACTTGACAGGAGTGCAAAAAATATTTTTTGCACAGTCCGAAAAATAATTTTCAGACTCCAAATTTTATCAAAAATTTAAGGCATTAAAAACTATGTTAACTGACAGAGAAATTCTATCTACCCTTGAGATGCTTCAAAATGAGCATCTTGATGTGCGTACCGTAACTCTTGGGATTAATCTTTTTGACTGCGTCAGTCATGATTCTGAAAGATTTATGGATAATATTCGAAAAAAAATAACTGGTCTTTCCAAAAATCTTGTATCCATGTGCAATGAAGTAGGAGACAAATACGGCATACCTGTTGTAAATAAACGTATTTCCATCAGCCCTGTTGCAGCAGTTGGAGCTCCTTTTTCTTCTTCCCAGCTTATAGATGTTGCTAAAACCTTAAATGATATAGCCAGAGAGGTTAATGTTGATTTTATCGGCGGTTTTTCAGCTTTGGTTGAAAAAGGAATAGCAAAAGGAGACAGGGCCCTGATAGAAGCTATTCCCACGGCCATGACTGAAACAGACAGGGTTTGCTCTTCTGTAAACGTTGCTTCATCCAAAGCAGGGATTAATGTGGATGCAGTGCTGCTTATGGGAAAGATAATAAAGCAGGCAGCAGCATTAACCGCAGATCGTGACGGCCTGGCCTGTGCCAAGCTCTGCGTTTTTGCCAATATTCCCCAGGATGTGCCGTTTATGGCCGGAGCCTATCTGGGCATTGGTGAACCTGATGCGGTTATTAATGTAGGAGTCAGCGGTCCGGGTGTAGTAAAAAAAGCCATTGACCGTGCTATTGAGGCCAACTCTGACATGTCATTAGGCAATATCTCCGATCTTATTAAGCGGACTGCATACAAGGTAACCCGCGTAGGTGAGCTTATAGGCAGGGAGGTGGCTGAGAACCTGAATATACGTTTTGGAGTGGTGGATCTTTCCCTTGCTCCCACCCCCAATGTAGGTGACAGCGTGGGCGAAATTGAAGAGCCTGAAATGGATTTGGAAATTGAAGAGCCTGAAATGGATTTGGAAATTGAAGAGCCTGAAATGGATTTGGAAATTGAAGAGCCTGAAATGGATTTGGAAATTGAAGAGCCTGAAA
>JAUCGD010000193.1:1625-6265 GCA_030377945.1 Desulfobacterales bacterium HSG17
GAGCCTGAAATGGATTTGGAAATTGAAGAGCCTGAAATGGATTTGGAAATTGAAGAGCCTGAAATGGATTTGGAAATTGAAGAGCCTGAAATGGATTTGGAAATTGAAGAGCCTGAAATGGATTTGGATATGTCTGATATAGTAGAAGAAATTGATGAAATTGTACAGGATGATATTCATACAGATGTAACAATAGAGGATACTCCTCCAGAAACACCGCCGGCAGCATCAAGTGGAAGTTCCGGAACTGGCGGACCTTAAACGAAAATCAGCTTTCAATAAAAAAGCCCCTGTTGTTAACAACAGGGGCTTTTTTATTTATTTAAAATCAAACATCGTATCGCTGTCTGCACAAAACCCTATCTCTAAGTAGAGAAATCCTCCCATATCAATACCCTTTGTACCCCATTGATTTTTTTCATGACAGATAACTATATTAATACTGAAAACAATGGTTTCTGAAATCCCAAAATCTCTAAACTTGAAAGGGGTATAAATATGAGCGCACTTAAAAAATATGAAATGCTGGATAATGAAGCAGAAAATCTTTACCTGGAACTTGAAGGAATAGATACCCAATACAACAACGGACAGGATGAAGATTTAGAATCTAATCAGGAAAACACTAAAGAGTCAGATGCACAAAAACTTGTTCTTATTGAAATAGCTCATCTTATCAGTACATATTTACAGGATGCCCGGTTTCTGGAAGGAGTCAAAAACAAAAAAGATTCCTTTGAGGACTTTATTACTGCCATTGGAAAAATTGTAACAATTCCGGGTCATGACGGAAATTTTTTTATAAATTATAGAGGTTATCCCACAGGAACCAAAACCCCGGCAGAACTTGATTATGTAATCAAGTTTGCTAATTATACTATAGATTCAACAGGAGCCGCTGCCATATTCAGCCGCGCCGGGGTCAGCATGGTTCATTTACAGGGACGTATTTCCAAAGCTTTTAAGGTATTTTCAGATAATGGCATAAGTACCCTCTGCCTGAAAATTCCCGGAAGTAAATCTGAAATAACCAAGGAATATCGGGAACAGCTTCGCGTTTCTCTTAATATAATATCTCATTACAACAATTCATTAAAATCAGGTACACCCATTATTTTTGAAAAAAACGGCAATAAAGTATTTCAGCCCCTTGCTCTTGATGAACAGGGCGCTGCTGATATTAATTTAACCCTGGTTGCAGGTCTTAACAGCCTTAAACCCCAGACTGTCAAATCCCTGGTTAACCAGGTGGGAACCTGGATACAAAAACCTGAAAATGATAATTATGTGAGTGTTTACGATGCTATATCAGACATAAAAAGTCTGAGAGGCAAACTTTCCATGCCGGAAATAGAAGTAAATAATATAAGATGGCTTTCCCTTGATAAAAACCACACTGTAATTTCAAAGAAAAAAGCCAGAATCTCCAGACTGGCAGTAAAGCAGTTTAAAAATTCTCCACAAAATGCAGTCCGTGCAATTCAAACTGTTTACGGAGATGATTATAGTAAAATTTCTTCAGACAATCTTGGTGACAGGGTTAAAATTGCCACTGATCTTTTAAATAATGCAAATACTGGTTCTAATAATCAGGGTATTGAAAAAGAAATTCTCACCAATATACACGAACGGTTTCACGAAATTAACGATGATGTTTTTGACGATCTTATAATCAGCAAAGATGTACTAAGAATAAGCACTGACAAACAGGAAACTATTGTCGGAAAAGTTCATTCAAAAATGCGCGGAATTATCAACTTTCATAAAAAACGTGCTGCTGTTACCAAGAAAATGAAGAATATTACAGATAAAAGCATAAACTTTGATGCGCGTGATTATGAAAGCATTGCAAAGACATTTGACGTATCTGTTAAAAATGCGGAAAAGCTTGTCACTCTGCTGAAAGCCTGTTTTGACAATAACGGTTATTTTCTGAGAAAGGTTTTTGAAAAGCATATACCTGTATTTGTTAAATTTGAAGGAAAAATTTTCAGATTCATGTGGTATTATCTTAAACAGACTCCCAGGCAAAACGACCGGATAACTTTTTTAAATTCTCTGCAACTGCTGATTGCCAAAATGAAAAATCCTCAAAATGCAATTGATTTGCTGCTTACGGATATTATGAGCGAGCCTGGAAAAGTTGATTTGTCAGACCGGAATGCCTTTATGCTTGGTAATATTCTTTTAAGAACATACAATAAAGAGATTAATGTTGATATTGAGGTTACACCTGAAGAGGTTCTTATAGTTCAGGACGGGCTTAACCGGGATGTGGCAAAAGAAATGGCAGATAAAATTGATCTGGAACAGGACAGCTTTCTGGAAAAAACAAGAGCAATTCATACAAAACTTATGGAATCTCTTGCATCAGAAGAGTCGACAAATGTATTTGATCCAAGATTCCTGCTTTACCTGGAAAGAGAATTGTTTATTTTTCTTTCTCTTACAGGAGGTGAAACATCATGTTCTGTACTGCGGAGTGCTGTTAAAAGATACAGCGATCCAGACTCTGAAATCTATGCTTTGCAAAACAGCAATGAGTATATTGGAGCATTGATTCAGCATCTGACTGTTGCAATACGCGGACTTGAAAGAGTTGGAAATCAGCAGGATGCAGTAATTCTTGAAAATTTGAAACAAAACGAACAAAAATTGATGTTCCTGTGTTCAGATTCAGGATGTATAAATAAAGTCAAACGCATGATGCACTGGGCTGATAAGGCTCTCAATAGTGTTAATGCCAGATAAATCATCATTCAGACAGCGCCCTGCGGACTATATTGTTTTTAAATGGCCCGGGACACAATGGTATTTATGACCCAGGCCAAATGCTAAAAACAGGTGCATCATGATGCGTTCAGGCTGCTAAAAACTTCTTCGCCAATCTGTTGGAGCTGCTCCTTTTGAACTGTAAGAACTTGATCAGCCATCTCCGCAATGGCGTCTTCACCTATGCCAGTGGTCTTCTCGACGAGATACGTCTCAATCTCCGTTTCCGGCAGCACAGCGCCGCAGGCAGTAATTGATCCAAGGTAATTTTGACCGCGGAAAACCGGCACAACAAGTTTTGCCATTCCCGCCTCGCAGACTTCAACAACAACAGATTTTTGGGTGCGTGCCATCTCTGCCATGAACTTTTGTGATTGTCCGCAAATGATCGGTTTTGCCTCATTCCGGTTTCGGATTTCCCGACAAAGTTCATTGCGCTCGCCGCTGGATTGCAGGATAATGTTGTCCAGATCCAATAAGCCGGTGGGCATGCCCAGTGCAGACTGCATCTTGTCAAGCATTTCCTGCCAGGTTTCACGGCTATTTAAATCGTACACAGATAATTTGCTCATTTATAATTCCTTATTATTGTTTGGATTAAATGTTATCCTGTTTAAAAATTATTGATCTTTCCAAAAAGATTTACGTTTTTCCTGAAAAGTCAAATTTAACTTCTATATCCATAATAATCCTTCATATATAAAATTTATGTTCAAGACTATGACAGAAAACTGAACTTTGAAATTAAATTTTATATGACTGGACAGGAATCAGGCAGTCCCCTTAAGCCCGATCTCCTCTGCCACGTTTCTCATACCCATAATGGTTTCCGTAATCAGTTCTCCAATCTCCATATCAAGCATTTCAGCTCCTTTTGTAATTATCTCCCTGTTAACCCCTGCTGCAAACTTTTTGTTTTTCCATTTCTTTTTTACAGATTTGGCTTTCATGTCCATTATGCTTTTGGAAGGACGCACAAGGGCAGTAGTTGTTACCAGACCCGTAAGTTCGTCAGTGGCATACAAAATTTTTTCCAAAAGGGTTTCAGGTTTAACATCACTGCATATTCCCCATCCGTGACTGACAACAGCGCGAACATATTCTTCAGGCCACTGTTCCTGTTCCAGGATTTCGCGTGCTTTTACGCAATGGTCATCAGGATACATTTCATAGTCAATATCATGAACAAGACCGATAACACCCCATTTATCAGCATCTTCCCCATGCTTTTCCGCAAAATGCCGCATAACAGCCTCCACAGACAGGGCATGGGTGATAAGGCTTTGAGTTGTATTGTACTTTTTAAACAGCTTAAATGCATCTTCTCTTGTTGGTGTAGTCATTTTAGTACCTTATTTTATTGTATAGGAAATTATAAAAATCCTGAGATTAAAATTCCAGATTTCATTAATAGACATTATCGGAAATAAAATTTACCTTATTTATTCCCCCCTTGAGGGGGGCAGGGGGGTGTTTTTGAACAGAAATACCGGGTGCGACACCCCCCTGCCCCCCTCAAGGGGGATTTTTGACAACAATCCTTATTTCCGATAATGTCTAATCATGTTTTTGTTCTATTTGCCTGCATTCATGTTATCCCACCTTTATCTATCCGGTTATCGTTGGCGGTGATTTTGGTGGTGGTGGTTGTAGAGACGCAAAATTTTGCGTCTCTACGGCGTCGGTACAACCATAATCCGTTTTATAAATGATCAGGTATTTGTTCTTTATAATTTAGATATTAACCCTACAACGACACTTAAGATTTTAAAGCCCCAAAGGGGCAGATTGATACAGCCCAGGCCAACGGCCTGGGACCTGAAAACATCCAAAATTAAGCCCTGAAAGGGCGAATTATGAGAAATAAT
>JAUCGD010000194.1 GCA_030377945.1 Desulfobacterales bacterium HSG17
ACGGAAAAGTTAAAATCGGCACTTCAAAATCATGAACATCATCATTTAACCACAGAGCCGCAAAATTATATTTTTCATCGGGCCTGTTTGCCATTCGGCATTTATAACCATCCACATCCACAACAAACATTTCATTGATGTAAGGTGGATATTCCCGAAGATTGACGATAATTACCTTTTCGCCCTTTGCAGGCCGCCAGTTTTTATAAACCTGGTTTAATGTATCTGCAAAGGCTTTTATGATTTTTGCCTGTAATTTTTCTTCCTTTTTTTCAATCAACTGCTTTTCATTTGCAAGTATTTTCATTTCATCAATTATGGATAAAATTTCCTGTGATGGCAAGTTCATAAATTCACCTTTGTTTAATATCTGCCAATTGGCGGTATTAAGATTAATAAATTGTTAAACAATTAAAAGTTTTCCATTTCTGAGATTTTAAGATATAGCTCGTTCCCAAGCTCCGGCTTGGGAACGCACGAAAGCAAGCTCTGCTTGCTTTCGCAGGAAGCAGAGCTTCCAAGACCTCGTTCCCAAACTGGAGTTTGGGAACGAGCAAAAACACCCCCCTTGCCCCCCTCAAGGGGGGAATAAAAAGGTAAACTTTATTTCCGATAATGTCTAATGAAAAAGTGCCTGTTGTTCTGATCTGTATGGATAATGATCAAGCTAAAGACACAACCAATCGACTGAAAAGTGATTTGAAAAATGCCATTGATTGGCCAGTTCCAGAAAGATATGGAAAGGATCTGGGTGAAGCTTGGAAAAAAATGGATATGAACTCATGGATAAATATTGGTTTGGGAAGGCATTTTTTGTCGTAATACAGATTTTTTGAATTAAAGTGAACTTGCTTCAATAGATTTCAAGGTTACTTTTATTCAAAATAATGTTAAAATTTAGATATTTGTTCAAAATAATCAGGAAATAAATGTCAGAGGGATTTAGCAATTAACAACAGATTACACAGATTAAAATCTTAATATATCTGTGTTAATCTGTGGTTCATTATTATTGTTATTGAGCACTATCTTTAGCCTCATCCAGTACGTTTCTTATCATTTCAGCCATATCGGATTTAAGAAGCGGTTTCATCAATAATCCCTTTATTCCACTAGCCTTAATTCTCTCATCGTTGATCCTCTCACTATATCCGGTGCAGATTATTATGGGTATGTCAGGCCTGAGCAAAAGTAATTTTTCAGCAAGTTGATCCCCTGTCATGTTTGGCATTGTCATGTCTGAAATAACCAGATCAAACATATCAGGTTTTATTTTAAAAACCTCAAAAGCTTCAATACTGCTCGTTCGCACAGTTACATTATACCCAAGGCGTTTGAGCATCTGCTTTTCAAGATCTGCAATGGGTTCTTCATCATCAACTAAAAGAATGTTTTCACTGCCCCCCAATATTTTTTCGATTTTTTTGGGCAGTACATGTTCGGCATTTTTCTCCATCAAAGGAAAAAATACATTAAACGTACTTCCTTTTCCAATCTCACTGACAACTTTGATATCACCATGATATTTTTTAACAATTCCATATGTTACAGCAAGCCCCAGACCTGTTCCTTTTCCTTGTTTTTTGGTGGTATAGTAGGGTTCAAAAATCCGGTTTATTTTGTCGGGATCAATTCCGCAGCCTGTGTCAGAAACAGATAACACTGCATACTTCCCTGGTAAGAGGGAATTGTCTGCTAAATCGCTATAAATGTCTTTATCCTCAAGTATTGTTTCTTCCAGTTTAACATTAATTTTTCCCATTCCCTGTTCCAGGGCATGAAATGCATTGGTGATAAGATTCATGGCAACCTGGTGTATTTGTGTGGGCTCAGCCATTACCATACCGCAGTCAGCCTGAATATTCCGAATTATTTCAATGTTTGACGGAATAACGGATCGAGACAGGTTAAGAACTTCTTTTAAAACATGCTGTATCCTGACAGGCATGGTTTCATGCTTATCCTGATGGCTGAAAGCAAGAATCTGCTTAACAAGATCACTGCCTCTTTTTCCGGCTTTGAAAATTTCCTGGGCATTTTCATATTCAAGACTGCCCTGGGGGAAATCCTCAAGTAACAATTCCGACATGCCCATAATGGGGAACAAAATATTATTAAAATCGTGGGCAATTCCACCTGCCAGGTTTCCAATAGATTCCATTTTTTGCGTTTTCTGAATCTGGGCTTGCAGGTTTAGCTTTTCCTGTTCCGCTCTCTTTCGTTCGCTTATGTCAAGAAATACAGCAATACCGGCTGTAATTTTTCCTTGGGCATTATAAACCGGGGCAGCGTTAGCCAATACAATTCTATCTTCATTATTCGGTCTGCGTATAATGAATTCCCTGCTGCAAATCTCACCATACATTATAGCTCTTGCCAGAGGAATTTCATCTGTTTTATACGCTGTTCCATCAAAATGGAAAACCTGCCAGCTTGCAACATATTCGTCAATTCCAATGCCATTGACAATTTCTTTTTTATTTTTTCCACTTATTTCAAGTCCTGAATCATTTACATATCTCAGCTTACCGTCAGGCGCATCTGCAATTGCAATCCCTGCCGGGCTGTGATCCATAGCTGCCTGGAGTAAAGCCTTGCTTTCCTGAAGTTCTTCCTGGGCTTTAATTCGCTCTTTGATCTCAATTTCAAGACGGGTGTTCTGTTCTTTAAGATTCTTCCTGAGTCTTGTAATGCTTAAATGGGTTTCAATCCTTGCAAGGGTTTCCTTTTGATTAAAGGGTTTGGTAATATAATCTGCGGCACCAAGATCAAATCCTTTTATCTTATTGTCAGTATCTGAAAGAGCTGACATGAAAATAATGGGAATCTCCCTGGTTTCATCAGTATTTTTCAGTTTCTTGCAGACTTCAAATCCATCCATGCCCGGCATTAGAATATCTAAAAGAATTAAATCCGGTTGAACCGAATTTGCTATATTTATGGCCTCTATACCGCCTGCTGCTATTAATACGCGATAATTCCTGTTACCAAGAAATTCTAAAAGAACTTGCAGATTGGACGGTTCATCATCAACAATTAAAATTGTAATTAAAGTATTATTTTCAGAATTCATGTGCTGATCTTACCTGTATTTTAAAATTAAATCATTAATTTCCGTTATTTTTATACCCTCAATATATATTTTTATTTGCTGATAAAAAGGGCTTAGTTCCTGGTTTGAACCGTTTTTTTCTTTTACATATTTTATTAAAGAACTGATATCCCCGATTTGTGTCATTTCATATATCTCGTCAAGCTCTTTTTTAGGCGGTGGGATTATTTTTTCTGCCTTGGCCTGTGAAGATGATTTTTCAAATTCTGCATCACACTCATAAATCCATTCAATGTTTAAATGAGTTTCCATTTTTTTAAAAATTTCATTGATTAGAAGGGGTTTGGGTAAATATTCATCAGCGCCTGATTTCAGGCTTTGTTCACGGGCCGAATCAAATACATCAGCAGAAACTGCAAATATTTTTGTTTTTTCCCATTCAGGATTTTCACGAATATGCCGGGCAGTTTCATAACCGTCCATTTCAGGCATAATCAAATCCAGGAAAATCAAATCAGGATGAAATTCAGACATAATTTCAAGGGCATTACAACCATTTTTCGCTTCCCGAATTTCAAAATCTAAAAATGACAGGGCAGCTATTAAAGTTTTACGATTAAGTAAAATATCATCAACAACAAGTATTTTAATCTTTTCACCCTTGTAATTGACAATATTCTTTTCAGTTTTAACATGTTTTTCTTTTGCAGCAGCTTTTACTTCGGGCAGTTCAACTTCAAAAAAGAAAGAACTTCCCCGGCCAATAAGGCTCTCCACATTAAGCTGACTTCCCATGACCTGAACAATGTTTTTACTGATGGCAAGCCCCATGCCGACTCCTGCATCAGGTCCATATGTGTATTCAACCTGTTTAAAAGGCAGAAATATTTCTTCCAGTTTATCCGGGGGAATACCAGGTCCTGTGTCAGTTATTTTAAACAGGCAGAGATTATCCTTATATTCAACCGAGAAAACCACCTGCCCCTTTTTTGTATATTTAATGGCATTGCTTATAAGGTTAAACAATACCTGCCTGAGTCTTTTTTGATCTCCGTTTACAAATTCGGGCAAATATTGCCCCGGTCTGTATAACAAGTCAATATCCCTGCCCAGTCCATGGAAATTAATTGTTGTATTTAATTCATTAAGAAATGTTTGAAAGGCAAAAGTTGAACTTTCAAGTTTCATCTTTCCTGCCTCAATCCTGGAAAAATCCAGGACATCATTAATCAGGCCAAGGAGATGTTCCCCGCTTTTATGCATAATATCAACTTGATTGATCTGCTTGGCTAAAAGCTCTTTATCTTTTTTAAGTATTTGTGTGAAACCGAGAATGCAGTTTAACGGTGTCCTCAGTTCATGGCTCATAACAGATAGAAACTGACTTTTTGCTTTATTGGCTGACTCTGCGCCTTCTTTAGCCAGTATGAGTTCTTGTTCATATCTTTCATTCAAAAGCCTGGAGTGCAGAATAGGGGCAACATGTCCTGCAATACTTTCCAGAAATGCTATATTCTGTTTAGTATAATCAGTGGCTTTATCACCAACCATGAAGTTCCCGATTGATTTACCTTTGTGAATTATGGGTGTTGCCAAAGCCCTGGCTATGGGAATATGCCCGTCTGGCAATGTAAACGGGCCATTGGAACAATAACTCTTTTTGCCAAGAAGACATTTGGCCCATAATAATTTACCCCAGGTTTTACGAGGAAAATAATTACCTTTACCGGGCATTCTGCATTCATCCCATATATCTCTTGTCATGGAAGGAACTATCCTGTCTCCATCTTCGTTAATATAGGCAAATGTTCCATAAGGACTTTCCATTGCTTCCAAAACAACATTAAGGACCTCACCATAAATTTTATCATCATAAATGGTAAGAAAAATTTCTGCGATTTTATTTTTAACAGACAATTCTCTTTCACTTTTTTTCAATGATTCTTGAGCCTTTTGCAAAAAATCATTTTGCCTTAACAATTCTTTAGTTTTCAATTTTACTGCTTTGCGTAGAATAAAAATCCAGCCAAAAACAAGACAAAACCCAATTAAAAAAATCATTATGATAGAGATAAAGAATTTTTGCCGTTTTTCAGATTTAAGCCTGTCAAATTTTTCATGATTAAATACAAATTCATCAATTTTGATCGGGTTATTTACCACTCCTATCAGTTTTAAATATTGATGCATTCTTTTCCAGCGGTCAGGATTGACATGTCCGATTTCAACTTCAGGAAAAGGTATCAATGCAAGCATAGCCTCATGCTGATATTTATTAAATTCAAATAAGTTATCAATCGGCCTGCCCCTGACAAGTTCATTAACAATACCTTTTATAATTTCTTCACTGTTATTTAAGGCATATTCCCACCCTTTTATACTTGCAGCTTTGAATCGACAGACCAGATGAGAATTTTCTTGAACAAGGCGCTCATGGGTGAAAATAGAGTCTCCATAAAAATCAATCCCGTATTTTATAGGTCGGAATTCATTGATTAAGATTCCTTTGGTATTTGCAGTATAAGGTATATTAATTGAATATCCTGGAGCCACATCAACTTTTTTTGAAATAAGGTGATCCATCCCAGGTTGATGTGGATAAGGTTTTATTTTATCAGGATCAATTCCCTCTGCTTTGAGCATTGCCTGAAATTCTATATCAATTAAGTCATTTACCCGCCGGGCAACCTTGAGATTCAGGAAATCTGCCGGATCTTTAATAACAGTGTCTTCTCTTGTATAAAAACCGGCAGCACTGTGCTGAAAGATTGAAGCAACCAGGACAAGGGGAACATTGGCATCCCTTGCTTTTAAAATATCTGCTGCACCTATTCCAAAATCAGCCCTTCCTGAGGCCACTTCTTTTACTGCACTGAGAATGCCTTCCGGGGTAACAGCAGATTTTATCCTTACATCCAGTCCAGCTTCTTCATAAAATCCCTGCCATTTGGCAGCATAATATCCTGCAAATTGAAATTGATGATCCCATCTCAATTGCAGTGTAACTTTTTCAGCTGCATTCAATTGTCCATATGAATTGAGAGTAAAGATCAATATTGTAACAAATATATAAAGAAAATTTTTCATTATTGATAACCTTGTTCAAAACATTGTGACTAAATAATACTGCATAAACTTGAAGCCATATTTTTTAAAGTATTTGTCATGTTTATACATTGCAATCAAGATGTTTTTTTGTT
>JAUCGD010000195.1 GCA_030377945.1 Desulfobacterales bacterium HSG17
GGCCGTTGCCACTCCCTTACCCTCTATGTTTTGAAGTTCATCTTTTGTCAACTTTCCAGCCTGTTCCCCGCTTATCTCTGCATCTTTCAATTTTACATACTTAAATTCAATAAGAATATCCAGGATTTCAAACTGCCGCATATCAGGCCGGATTATCATGGTCAAATCTGCATATCTCCGGTCAAGTTCGCTTTCAGAATCCATGATATATAAAATATCATTGTACAGCAGGGTTAAAAATGCGGTTTTAACAGTCAGTTCATTAGCCCATATATAATCCCTGTTACTGAAAACCTTGAAATAATACTGCTCAATAAAATCACATAAGGGCTGCATTTTTCCGTCTTCATATAATTTTTTTGCCGCATTTTTTCCATGATCTCTTATTGCCGGTTCTGGTAAAAGCATCTGACAGATTTTATCTGCATAAAATCCCTGGATTGCCAGGTTGGGAATCTTTAGCCTTATTTCCCCCTTTTTTGTTCGTTCCAAAACAGTCAGAACCCCGAAATAATAAAGAAAAGCTTTCATAAAATCATTATTTTTGCTGTTATCTTTTAGCATTTCACTGATCCCAAAACGGCTTGTAAGTTTTGGGATGTCAATACTGCGGTTTTCCCTGAGCAGTTCAAGAAGCATTTGCCTTCCTGCTGGAATCTTAGCAATATATTCAAGTTTTGCATCATCTGTGGCAAGGTTGGAATCAAGCATTTCATCAGGGTATTCGCAGTCTTCGTATAAATAATCCATAAAATAAAGTGACAATGTTGGATTATATATGAATTGAAGGGCTTTATGTGCAAATTTATAGCCGTTATAGTATGTTTTCATTAAACCTGCGGCTTCATATATTTTTTCTTTATCCAAGCCGCATTCTTCAGCAATTGATTTAAGAGCTTTTTTAATTTCTTCTTCTGTGAAACCGCAAATATCATTGAACTGAGCTCTGGTATAGATATTTTTTGCTATATTATACCCGCTTGTAATATCGCTCATGACCACAGGGGAAACACCTGTTATAAAAATTCGGTCAAATATTGATTCCGAAGCTGATGATTTAACAGCTTTGAAAAGAGTTCTTAGCGGCCCTTCTTCATAAACCAGTGCTCCATACAATTCCTGTTTGGTCCGGCGCACACCCATCATAACCTGGTTGGCAAAATTGTCGTATTCGTCTATGAGCAGGTAAATAGGATAATCAGTCATTCGGATTGACGAAATCAGGGAATCAATGGAAACCAAGGCATCGTCAGGGTTAATATCAATGCCTTTAAGATTATAGTCTTCGTAGTATTTTATAAATCCTTTTATTCGGGAATTTATATGGTTGTATAATCCTTTTTTTATGTCCTTAACACTCCCGGAAGAATCAATACATGAAAAATCCCATCTTAAAATAAAATAGCTGTTTCGCAGTTCAGTGGGATTTTTCCCGATTTTCAGATTTCCGAACATGCCTTCAAATTCATGTTTCTTAGCAGCATCATAATAATTTGCCAGCATGGAAAGTAAAAGGCTTTTTCCAAAGCGCCTGGGTCTGAGAAACAAAAGATATTTCCCTTTTTCCAGCAGGGGAATTTTGTCTGTCCGGTCGCAGTAAAAATAATTTTTCATGGTGATTTCTCTAAAATCACATATGCCGTATGGGAATTTCATGGTTTTCCTTAAATATCGTAACGCACTGTAATTTAAATTTATTGGTGCGTTACGCTGCGCTAACGCACCCTGCATATTTATTTTCGATAATGTCTAATTATGGCAGACGAGTTTTGAAGACACATCAAACACCCTGAAACCCTGATTCCCAAAACAATAAATCACATGCAGGGAAACACGGGCTTCAGGGTATTCCAGTTTCAACCCTTTGGCATATCCTTCAATCTGGGCAGTATCTTGTTCCTGTAACTTAAAATCTTTAATTGAAGTTTTGAATTTTTTAAATTCTGCATTGGAATAATATTTAAATTCAATGACCATGCGCAGATCAGCGAATTTTTCATGGAATTTACCTGCAAACTCCAGGTCAGTCCTGCCCTGGGGATAGGATCGTTCTACATTCCAGGTGAACCAGCGGGAAAGAAACCGGCTGCACAGTTCAAAAAAGGTGGTGCGGTAAAAATTTTCATTAACCTTTTGGAATATGGCTTCAGGCAGCTGGGAAATATAGAGATCCCAGTAATCTGAAAACAATTTGTGCAGATCAGGATTATTAACAAAACCCTGCATCATGTCAGCGTATTTTGTGGAAACGTCAATCCTGTGAATTTCATTAAAATATTCAATAAAAATCTGGCGCATGTTCAGGTTGGGAAGTTTGAGATGAAAGTCATCATGACGGGTCAGCATTCCAAGGTAAAAAAATGAAATCGGGAAAAAACTTTTTTCAAAAAATCGGTGCATGTCAAACTTTTGTACCAGGAATCTGTCATCATAGGAGATTTTGTTGTTAATAGCTAACTGGTCAACAAATTCTTCAGTATATTGAGGTTCGGAACCTGTAAGGCGGCGAACCCATGAAATATCCGTTCTCAGGTTCATGTCTGTCAGGTGTTTGGGGATCTCCTTGTAACGGGTAAAATCATTTAAAAAATACATTAAAATAGTAGAGTTGTAAACTGCTTCTCCATTAGGATTTACAAAACGATAACCATTATAATGATTTTTTATAAGGGAATTTACCTGGGGTCTGGTTGCAGGGGATATTTCATAGTCTCTGTATATTTCATCTAACAGACAATCTGTTTCAGCCTGGGTAAATCCAAGCATGTTTTCAAATTCAGGGTCAAGTGTGATAAAAGAAGCTATATTAAATCCTGAAGCCAGATCATCCATAGTAATGGGTAAAACTCCGGTAATAAAAACATTGGCAATATCCCCGGTTTTACGTCCCTCTTTCATGGTTTTGAAAAAGGTTTTTAAGAAGCTGTTATCTGCTGTGAGTTCACGGTATAAATGGTCTTTATGGGATACAATTAACTGGTTTGCAAAATTATCGTATTCATCAATAATAATATACAGGGGAGGCAGGCTGTTTTTTGAAATAAAATCCAGAATTGATTTCAAGTTCTCAGTAGAACTTTGCTCCATGTTGATTTTTACTTTATTCTTGAACCATTTTTTTGACAATCCTGTCATGGTTCTCATTCGCAGATTGCAGGTATGATCAAAACTGCTTTCAATTTCTTCAATTGTGCCTGTTGGTCTTACTACTGAAAAATCCATGTGAAGCACAAAAAAGGAATTTCTGAGCGGAGTCGGGTTTTGACCAATATATGTATGACCGAAAAGTCTGTCAAAATCCTTTTTCTGATTTATATTATAATAACATTCCAAAATCCTGCACCACAGGGATTTTCCAAATCTGCGGGGGCGCATAAAAACTGCATTATCAACCAGTTCCAGTTTTTCTATGTATTTTGTTTTATCAACAAAATAACCGTTTTTGCTGACAATTTCCTCATAGTTGGCATTGGCGTATAATATGCGTTTTTTCATTTTGCCCCCTTTTAATTGTTAAGACAATTTACTCACCAGGGTAAGGTCTTCAGCCTGTAACTGGCCTTCATGTCTTTCGGATTTTATCAGGGTAAATTCAAATATATGCCCCCTGCTTGGCAGATCATGGAGAATTGAAGGGGAGGACATAAGGTATTCAGAATTAAAATAAGCGGTTTTATATGGAGAGTCAGGATCCCGTGGATCTGTAATCCATAAAGGCCCGAAATAATCCAGGTATCTCAAATATCCGAATCCTTCTTCATGTTTATAATAATAACAAATCCCTCTGACCCTTGACCCTATTGTCCCCCAGGGCATTGAATCTTTTATGTTTAAAAGATTCGGGATCAGGTAACCTGAGATAAAAATATCCGTTTCCTTGCGAAGTTCCAGAGAGACATTATCAAATGCAATAACTTCCACCCTGCATCCTTTATTTTGCAGGGCACGGATAACCTGGGTAAAATCTCCGTCTCCTGTTATGAGAATTACCCTGTCAAGATTTTCTGATTGCAACAGGGCATCAACAGCCATATCAAGGTCTGCATTGGCTTTTCCAAAGCGGTTACCTGCTTCATCCTGATACCATTTAACCTCTTTTTCAACCAGTTTATATCCCAGACTTCTTATCCTTGAAAAAAAATTTCGTATTTTTTCCCTGTATTTTTCATCATGCTGTGATCTTTGCCTGTCAAATCCCATATATGCGTTAAGTCTCATTGGTTCTGAGCCGTCACGGCATACGAATTTTCTAAGCACATCATACTGCATTCCAAATCCACCGTTTCTATTTATATTTTCAACATCAACGTAAATACCAACTTTTTTTTCTGACATGCTGCTTATATCCTTGTTTTTAATATTATTTTTTTTATTTGGAAGGAAAAAATATTTCTTTAAAATTCTCAGGTATTTCAATTACTTTATTTTTTAGATGATGATAAAAAACTATGCCTGTTTTTGCACGCGCAATCTCAGCACCGTTTTTTTTGTTTACAAGTTTATATAACAGATCAAATCCATATTTATTGGGATCATCAGGAGTCATAAATATCTCCAGAACATCCCCGTAATAGCCTTGGGATTTATACATTAGTGCGGCATCTGCAATAAGCAGCCCTTTTCCATTTTCATCTATTTCACTTAAACCAAGGTTTTTAAAAATCATCAACCTGGCTTCATGTATCAGTGTGAGCACAGAATCATTGCCAAGATGATTTCCATAGTTTATATCACTGATTCGGATAGTTATTTCAGTTGAATAATTAAATTTTTCAGGTAATTCCAGTTTAATGCGAGCCATTTTTATTGTCCTTGTAATTTTTTACCAAAAGCGCGGGAAGCAAGTCCCCTGGTTCTTGGCTGATATATTCCGTCTTGTTTTTCTTTTTCCATTACCTGTCTTAGCAGTTTAAACATTTTAAATTCCTGGGATTCATCCTTATAAAAGGTATCCCATGCGTATTGAAACAATTCCTGGAGTTTTTCAGGAGACATGTGCTTTGGCTGATAAACTACTTTGTCAGCAGAATAATTATTCCAGTTATGTGAAAATATTCGTTTTTCTTTTTCAAGGTCGTCAAATGCCCTGGTATGGGGAAAAGGTGTTAATACGGTAAATTCAGCAAGGTCAAGATTAATTTCAAGGAGAAAGTCTATAAGCTTTTTTATATAATCTTCCGTATGATTATCCAGACCAAGAAGTATGGTTCCTTCAACCCCTATGCCGTGATCGTGATAGCGTTTAATCCTTTCCTTTATATAATCGGAAGTATCAAATACTGCCTGATACACATACCATGCACCTGCCTGTGCAGCCAGGTCCAGGATTTCTGGATCATCTTCAATAGGATGGCTGCACCATTTTTTTTTCAGGGGAATCATTTCCCTGAAAAGGTCTTTTTCCCATTGAGCATCCTGGGCAAGAGAATTATCAACAATGAACAGGCGGTTATTGTCAATGCTCGCCATTTCCTTAATGGACTTCTCAATAGGGCGAGGTCTGAATTGTTTTCCTCCAAGATAGGCTACTGCACATGGATAACAATGAAACCGGCATCCTCTTGAAGCATGAACCAGGTCAACCATCTGCACACCTTTGTAATTGTACAGTTTCCGGTTTAAAATATCCCGGCGGGCAGTTCCCACAGATTCAATAGAAGGTCTGTTATCTATAAAATTGTAAACTTTTTGCAGATTATTGTTTTGAAAATCTTTAAATACCTGGTCCATTCGTCCTTCTGCTTCTCCAAGAAATACAGAATCTGCATGTCCCTGGGTTTCCTGTGCATGGAGCATTGTGGAAATACCGCCGAATATAACCTTGATTCCTTTTTTTCTATATATATCAGCAATTTCCCACCCGCGCATAACCTGAATGGTCAGCATCATGGATATGCCTACAAAATCAACAGGATCGTCAAAATTAATATTTTCCAGGTTTTCGTCAATAAATTCCACTTCAACATAGTCAGGGAGAGTTGCTGCAAAAACAACAGGGCCGTGAGGAGGGAGGTGGAATTCGGTCTGGCCTTCAAGCTTGGCCCATTTTGGATATATAAGTTTGAATTTCATATTATTTTTTTACCTTTAATTTCTCCGTTTCCACAAGTTTCAGTTTAAGGCTGTATCCTGGAAATGTGTAGGATATAAGTTCAAGATCAGAAGGAAATCCCATGTTGCCAAGTGAATCATAATCTTGATTATAATAAGCATGTACAGTTCGCGTGAGTTTTTGTTT
>JAUCGD010000196.1 GCA_030377945.1 Desulfobacterales bacterium HSG17
GATTTATTTAAAAAAACTGTTGAAGAAATGCTTTGCCCAACCGTTAAAGTACCTCAAGATATGAATGATGTGATTATGAAAAAATTTCAATTTCCTGAGGCTTAACATTCAATAATTCGAGATCAAATGGTACACAAGCAAATTAATAATTTCAAACCTGCTGGATATATACCCTAATCGAAATTATTAACAAAGGGGGAGTCATGACAAAAATTGACCGGAGGCAGTTTATCAAAACCGGACTTCAGGCAGGTATGGCCTTGGGTGGTCTAACCGTTACGTCGAATCTATTGGCAAAGGAGGGTCCCTCGGAAAGCAATCTGCCGGATATTTCCGTTGTAAACAATAGCAATTATTTCAAGGCTACTATCAAGGCAATTGGGAACCTTGGTGGAATTGAACGGTTTATATCAAAAGGGGATGTGGTGGGCTTGTTGGCCAACTCCGGATATAAAAAGCCTGGAACCTATACCCGACCGGACATTCTACTTGCCGTGGCTCACCTCTGTCTGAAGGCTGGAGCAAAGGAAGTATATTCTTTCAAAAAAGAATCTGCCAAGTACTGGAAACGGAGTCCAATTTCCAAAACTCACGGGGAATTGATCTCAAAGATCCAAAATGATGACACCGACCATATGGAGGTGAAAATTTCAGGGGGTAAAGTACTCGAAACCGCAGAAGTAAAAGAAGGCTTCCTCAAATACGACAAAGTGATCAATATCCCCATCCTCAAAGATCATGGAGAAATCGGACTCACCTGCACTCTAAAAAACTGCATGGGTATTTCCTCACTCACCACCAATCTGAAATTTCACACTGGGCCTAATATTGTAACAGGTGCTATTAAGACAATTATTGATACCTACCATAACAAAGAATATTTGGCCCAATGCATTGCCGATCTGAATCGGGTGCGAAAATTTGATCTGTATGTGGTGGACGTAACCGAGTTCATTACCACCAATGGTCCCTCCGGACCGGGAGATATCAAAAAAGCCAATTATGTGGTAGCAGGTACGGACCGGGTGGCCATTGATACTTATTGCTGCCGGTACCTGGACCGCAATCCCCAGGATGAAATCATGATCAAAAAAGCTTATGACAGCGGATTGGGGGAAATGGACATGAGCAAATTAACCGTACATGAGGCCTAAAACATGTTAAAAATGAAAAATTTTGCAGTAATTCTTACCAGTACACTTGTGTTGTTGCTATCCACAAACATCTTCGCCAACAGTATTATTGCATCGTTAATCCCTGTGCAGCAGGATTTGGAATACATCCGACCGGATGGGGAACCTCGAACCGCTAAAGGGCAGGAACTGTTCGGGCTCATCAACGGAGGGGCTGTCACTTTTCTAAAGTACAACTTTCAAAACGCTGTTTTCCAGGACTTTCTGATGGACAATGGCAAAACCATCAACCTTGAAATCTACAATATGGACACTCGTGAGAATTCCAAGGGGATTTATATGGAGAAAAAGGGAGATGGGGGTGAAAAGCTGGCACTGGATGCAGAAGGTCTGATGACCGGTTATTACTGCGTGTTTTGGAAAGGCCCTTATTACATCACTATTACAGGCGAGGATGCCAGCAATACTGTGCAGGAAGGGTTGACAGCCATTGCTAGATACCTTATCCAAGGAATCAAACAAACTAAAGCCAAGTGACCAGCTCTCAAATGTCAACATTTAATACCCTGAAACGTTATCCTGTCGCAGAGATTGGCTCAATCAATCTTACGTAGCCAAAAAAAATATTGATTCTTAAATTAAAGATAAAATTGTATAAATACAATTCACCATCCACTTTTACAACTAAATCAAAAAAAATGCTGTTGATCACCCATTTGGGTGATGTTTACATGAAAAATATATGATTAAGTAAATCGCTGATTAGAAGCACATATGTAAATATTTTTTTTAACACACTATGGTGGAAGCTGGTAAAGCTAGGTTTGTTAGTAAAATTCAGGCTTGCGGAAATATTAAAAAATACCATATAAAGCCAATTATTGTGTCTAAAGTATCAGGGAATACACAGAAACATCTCCTACAGACCAAGGAAATGTCTCTATTGAAACATGGGAAAACACAAATGGAATTGTATATAAGGTCTTTAATAACATGACATTGTCATCTTATTGGATATTTTTGTTAGCTACTTTTATAATAAATATTTCTCCTGGTCCAAGTTTATTTTTTATTTTCTCTAACACAGTTATTCATGGACGGAAAATTGGAATTGCTTCTTCTTTAGGCGTTTGTACAGGATCAATTTTCCATATAATTGCCGTTGCAGTAGGTCTCTCGGCAATACTTGTTGCTTCTACAATGCTTTATGCAATTGTTAAATATTTGGGAGCGCTGTATTTGATCTATTTAGGCATTATGTCATTCAATAATAATGAAATGAAATTTATAAATCCAGGGTACAATATTGCAACGATAGGTCCATTGAAGGCATTCAAACAAGGTATTTTAGTGGATATTCTTAATCCCAAAATTGCAATTTTTTTTATGGCTTTTTTACCTCAGTTTGTTCGGCATGAATATGGGTATATTCCAATTCAGGTTGTCTTATTAGGTTCGGTAGTGATTTTAGTTGGGATAGTTGTTGAAGTGACTTTTGTATTATCAGTTGAGAAAATAACAAGCTTTATTAAAAGAAAAAATAAACATTCCTGCTGGATAGCAAGAATACTAGGACTCACACTAATTGGTTTGGGCACGAAACTGGCTATTGAGTAAGCTCTAAAAGGTCAACATTTTTACTCTGATACGTGATAGTTAGTTAGAAAGATAGTCGTTAGCACCAAGTTTTTGAACCCTACATATATCTTTTGGAAGTTGTAGTTCCATTTATAATCTTGCCAGTCGTCACGGCTAATACGCTATATAATCGGTGATTTTCAATTAGAAATTATGAATCTTTTATTACACTGAAGTTGAAAAATGTATCCAATATATTGAGGTAGGGTCACTTTCATTTTTGCAGGACTGAGCACAATATAAAATAAGCTTAATACAACCCCCTACTTATCATGAAAGATACAGGCCATCCCTGTGTCCATTTGTAATTCGAGGCATTTGTTACAGGAGATGCAGTGGGCAGGCGAAAGGTCACCAGCGAGCCATCGATTGGCTAAGTTTGGTTCTCTAATAAAGGGACGGCTCATGGATACTGCATCTATTTTTTCGAGGGTTTTTTCTATTTTTTTAGGATTTCGCCACCCCTCGACTGAAATCACAGGACAATTAACTCTTTCTTTTATCAACAAGGCATATTTTAACAAAGAACCTTCTTCGAAAGGTGCCGGAAGGATATGATCCCAGCCTCCTTTTTTACCACCCTCCGGAGTTCCTGCGCTAACTTCAATGGCATCGATGCCCATGGCATCCAGTATGGCCGCTGTTTGGACTGCCTCATATGGCTCCACACCACCGGTAAATCCGTCATAGGCGCTCAATTTGATAAACAAGGGAAAATCCTTGCCCACTGCTCCTCTGATTGCTTCATATACCTGGCAGAGCAATCGGGTGCGGTTTTCAAGAGAACCGCCGTATTGGTCTTTCCGAAAATTCCTGGACGGGCTTAAAAATTGGTTGATCAGGTATCCATGGCCACTGTGGATTTGAACCGCATCAAACCCGGCTTTTTTAGCCCTTGATGCAGCCTTGGCATAATCATCCACTATCTTCAGGATGTGTTCTTGTGTCAACTCCTCTACAGGGTGACCGAATAGAGGATCAATCATGGCAGAAGGGCCGAAAAGCACTTTTCTTTCTGACAGGGTGACCGGATTTACAGTGGCACCACAATGCAATAGTTGGGCTGCAAGGATGCCGCCGGCTTCCTGGGTAGCTTTGCATAATCGCTTTAAAGGATTGATAAGATTATCATGGTCCATTCCAATGCCATTATTACCCCATTTGCCTTCAAGACTGATATGGGCTGTACCGGCTATAATCAGGCCAACTCCTCCCCTGGCCAGTTCTGTGTCGATATCTATCAGTCTCTGGGTAGGAGCACCTTCCGGGGTTGCAAATCCTTCATCTGTGGCACTGCGTAATAAACGATTTTTTATTTCAAGTGTTCCCATTTTCCAGGATTGGTTCATTTTGCTCATTTTGCTATCTGCCTTTGTTGGAAAAAAAATGTTCGGTTGCCCATTTCCATTCTTCAAATTTCACTTCATGTGGGCCAGTAGATAAGAATTCTTTTCTATTTTTTCCATTGATGACTAAGGTAAATTTATCTAAATCTTTTTTCATATCAATAATTATAATTAACTTCTCTACATATGGTTTTTAATTAAAAGTTTACAGCGTCTATATATTGAAAATTTTATGGTACTTTCCATTATAAAATCATAACTATTTCTCTCTCTTTAAGTGACATTTTTACTTATATTTTTATAATTTATTTTCCATTTATCATTACCTGATTTGGTTATAAATCCACCATATTCAAGATCCTCCATAAGATTTCTTATAGTGTACCCCTCCCAGAAAAAATAAAGTTTTTTATTAATATCATCCATTTTATTAATCGATGAAATTTTGTAATAGACTCCTTTAAAAACAAGCTCATCCGGTGTAATTGAAGATTTGCCCTCCATAAGAGCCAATATCTTCATCTTGCTATTCTTTATTTTATCTTCAACAATTTTAAAAATCTGACTCTGTTTTCTAAAAAATACCTCTGTATGACTCCCTGTAAGAATAAAATCTTCACTTTCATATATTGCCTCTATCATCTTTAAAGAACTTCTTATGTCCGATATATTGGAATATTTAAATCCGTACCACATTCCAATCTTTTCGATTCCCATATCAGAAGAAAAAAGCACTGGTCGTTCATTTCCCTTCAAATCCCGAACAATAAAACCAGAATGGCCTGGTGAATGCCCAGGCAAATGGATTGGTTTAATTTCTATATTATCAAAAACATATATATCTGTTTGTTCATATGGATTAACTTTATTGATATTTTTAAACCCCGCAAAATCAAATAGAAACGATTTCATTTCTTCCAATACTCTGTATTGTGGTGCACCGCTCTCCTCCATAAAGAGTTCTCCATTTACAATATATCGATCTTCTGGCTTTGGACAGTAAATTGGAATATTTTGAGTTTCAATTCTGTGGACATTTATCACATGATCCACATGAACATGAGTTATATAATATCTTTCTGGTTTTCTATTGGCATATACAAACAATTCTTTTAGTTCTTCATCATCAAAATTACAGTCTATTAATACAACTCTACCGTTGTCCGATCTTATTAATAATCCATTACATTTCCAGGGCATATTTGAATCTGAGCAAACGAGATGAACACCCGTTGTTATTTTTTTAATAGTTAACATATTATCCTCCTAAACTTTAAATCCGCATAGTATTATATTCAGGGTAAAACTCATTCAGAAAGAAATTTTGGAACGTAATTTGAATCCTTTTCTAGGGGATTATTATGTTTCATAACCATTACTGTAGTCTTTCCACTGGCAAGCAGTTGACCATTTTCATTTTCAATCAGAGCCTGACCAACACCCAGGGTTTTTCCTAGCTTGATGCATTGACCTGTACCAATAAGCTTGCCTGAAACAGCTGGGGCAAGATAATTTATACTTAACTCAACCGTCGTCATTCCCAGTTCTTGTGGAACCTGTGAGTAGACTGCCCAGAATCCGGCAGCATCAATCAAAGAAGCAAAAACACCGCCATGTACCACTCCAAAAGGTTGTAAATGGCGTTCTTCGAGGTCAATTTCAAGTACCGAGATGCCCCAACCAACTTCTTTCACATACATTTGTTGAAGTTGAAAATAAGGACTTGGATTCACCACATTTTGTATCTGCTTTAACCAGCCTGGATTTATTGTTTTCACAGCTATTATTCCCTTTTATAATTTTACAATAATAAAAAATAAATATATTAAATATATTTTAAATTGTAATATCTTTCAACATTAGCAATACTATACAGAAATATATTGATTTATCATATTTTTAAGCCATTGATAGATAGATTGAATTGAATCCAGACCATAAAACTGCCTCAATTTTGGGTTATTCCCGCTGATGGTCTGATCTATTTTAATAAACTCCTGTCTCAATTGAGGTTTATATAAAAAGATATCCAGGCGCTTGCTAAAATCTGCTTGAGAATATTCTTCCAATAATAAATTTTTCATTTTTATTCCTCCTTTTGTAATGGTATCCATTTCCT
>JAUCGD010000001.1 GCA_030377945.1 Desulfobacterales bacterium HSG17
TACAGGAGCTATCCCAGTGCCGTTTTATGAGTTCATCTGAATTTGAGGGAGTTGAAGCTTTAAAAGGCAAAAAAATTGTTATTGTTGGATGTGGTGCCCAGGGACTTCACCAGGGATTGAATTTGCGTGACAGTGGTCTTGATGTCTCATATGCCCTGAGAGAATCTGCCATAGAAGAGAAACGTCAGTCCTGGAAAAATGCTTCTGAAAATGGATTTTATGTATCGGGCTATGAAAATCTTGTCCCAAAAGCAGATCTTTTGATAAATCTGACCCCGGACAAACAGCACACCAATGTTATTGAATCTGTCATGCCTTTGATGAAAAAAAATGCCTGTCTCTCCTACTCCCATGGATTTAATATTGTGGAAGAGGGTATGCAGATAAGAGAAGATTTAACTGTCATCATGGTGGCACCCAAATCTCCTGGAACAGAAGTAAGGCAAGAGTATCTGCGCGAATTTGGAGTTCCAACACTTATTGCCGTTCATAAAGAGAATGATCCAAGCAACGATGGGATGAAAATTGCAAAAGCCTATGCCTGCGGTACGGGTGGCGATAAAGCAGGAGTTCTTCATTCCTCTTTTGTAGCTGAGGTAAAATCAGATCTCATGGGGGAGCAGACCATTTTGTGTGGAATTCTCCAGACAGGGTCGCTGCTGTGCTATGACAAAATGGTTGAGAACAGTATTGACCCTGGATATGCTTCAAAACTTGTTCAATATGGGTGGGAAACCATTACCGAAGCCCTAAAGCATGGCGGCGTCACCAATATGATGAATCGGTTGAGCAATCCTGCAAAAATTCTTGCCCATGAACTCTCTGAAGACCTGAAAACAATTCTTAAACCCATGTTTAACCAACATATGGATAATATAATGTCAGGCAAATTTTCAACTACCATGATGGAAGACTGGGAAAATGATGATGCAGACCTTCTTAAATGGCGGGAAGAGACCGGCAATACTGATTTTGAAAAATCAGCTTCAACAGACCAGAACATACTTGAACAGGAGTTTTTTGATAATGGTATTCTCATGGTTGCCTTTGTCAAAGCAGGTGTAGAACTTGCCTTTGATACCATGGTTGCAACGGGGATAGGTGATGAATCAGCCTATTATGAATCTTTACATGAACTTCCTCTTATTGCCAATCTTGTAGCAAGAAAAAAACTCTATGAAATGAATGTGGTTATTTCTGATACAGCAGAATATGGCTGCTATCTTTTTAACCATAAAGCTTTGCCCCTGTTAAAAAATTTTATGGATAAAATTGATACTGCTCTTATAGGAAATGGTCTTGACCTTGCCAACAGTGGAGTTGATAATGCTCAGCTTATTAAAGTTAATGATGCCATTGCCTGCACAGGTGTTGAAAAAATCGGAAAAAAACTGCGCTCTTACATGGGAGCCATGAAATCAATGGACTGATTATTGACTTTTTTAGTGTAAATCAGTATCTTTTTAAGACTTTTTTAGCATAAATCCTGTGACAATGGAGCAAAATCTTATATGGAATCTGTCAATATTCAAGAGCTGATTAATACAAAATTAAAACCTTCTGCTAAATCCATGGCTGAAGATGAAGCCAAAAGGATATTTAAACTATTTCATATCCCTGTTGTAGAAGAGAAACAGACAAGCACTGATACTGACAAAATTCTGGATGCCTGTAATAAAACAGGATTTCCCATTGTGTTAAAAGCCGCCGGAACAGATATTTTACATAAAACAGAATCTGGCCTTGTACAAGTCGGTTTAAACAGTGACAATCAGGTCATTGATGCGGTAAAAGAGATGAAAAAGAATGCAGGAGAGGATATTGAAAGTTTTCTTGTCCAACCTGTAATCGCTGGTAAAAGAGAATTTGTTGCAGGCATGTTCAAAGATCCCCAGTTCGGGCCAGTAATTGTATTTGGCCTTGGTGGAATATTAACTGAAGCTTTAAACGATGTTGTTTTTAAGATTGCACCTTTAAATGATGCAGATATACAAGATATGTTTGACCAGATATCTGCACAAAAACTTCTTGATGATTTCAGGGGTGAAAAAAAGGTTGATAGAAACGCTGTCAAACAAGTTCTAAAAGCGTTGTCAGATATTGCCATAAACTATCCTGATATCAAAGAGATTGATATCAACCCGCTTATTATTCAGCCTGATGGCTCTCCCATTGCTGTGGACGGGCTGATAGTTCTTGAAAAGGCCAAAAAAATTAAAGATGATACAGCCTATGACATTGATTTAAGCGTAGTTGGTTCGTGTTATTATCCAAAATCTCTTGCCTTTATTGGTGCATCTGCAACTCCTGGCAAATGGGGACATATGCTTTTGACCAATACCCTGTCCCGAAATTATAAGGGAGATGTTTATCTTGTAAATCCAAAGGGCGGGAAAATAGCAGGTCGTCATGTTTATAAGTCTGTCATTGATATTGAGAAGGATGTTGACCTTGCTGTGGTTACTATTCCTGCCCATCGTGTAATTGATCTGATTCCTGATTTAAAAAAGAAAAATGTTAAAGGCATTTTATTGATTACATCAGGCTTCAGGGAAATAGGAGTTCAAGGAGAAAAATTAGAACAGAAGTTAATGAAAACTGCCTATGATGCAGGGATTCTGGTTCTTGGGCCAAACACCATGGGCATATGTAATCCGCACATTGATTTTCACTGCAGTGCTGTTCATGCCTATCCTCTTCCCGGATCAACCGCCCTTGTATGCCAGTCAGGCAATATGGGAACCCAGCTTCTTGCCTTTGCAGTACAGCAGGATATAGGGATCAGGGCTTTCTCAGGTTCAGGCAATGAAGCCATGGTCACGATCGAAGACTATATGGAAGCTTTTGAAGAAGATGAGCTTACCAAAATTGTAGTGCTTTATATTGAAAGCATAAAAAACGGCAAAAGATTTTTTAAGAGTGCTGCAAGGGTGTCAAAACAAAAACCTGTAGTTGTCTTAAAGGGTGGACGAACCAATATCGGAAAAAGGGCTGCATCAAGCCACACCGGTGCCATGGCCTCGGATGCAAAGGTGTTTAATGCAACCTGCCGCCAGGCAGGCATTATCCAGGTGGAACAGCCCATGGAGCTTCTGGATCTCTCTGCTGTATTTTCCTCTCTGCCCCTGCCAAAAGGAAAAAGAGTTGCCATTATGACTCTTGGAGGAGGCTGGGGAGTTATCACATCCGATCTTTGTGCAGAACACGGTCTTGAAGTACCGAAACTTTCCAGAGATATAATAAAAAAACTGGATAAAATTCTACCGACATACTGGAGCCATGGAAATCCCATTGATATTGTAGGAGAAAATGACCCGAATATCCCCATGACCTGTCTTGA
Organism: Desulfobacterales bacterium HSG17; assembly: GCA_030377945.1. The sequence continues at coordinate 3,341 of JAUCGD010000001.1, forward strand.
AGAGCTGCTTAAATGGGATGGATGTGATGCTGTAATTCATCTTGGTATTCACGGGAAAAGAGTGCTTATTAACGGCATGGTGGAATCGGTGCGCAAAGCTGATCCTGATATTGATGAAAACCAGGCACAATTTTTAAAAGATTTTATCTTAGACTTTGAAGATGAATATACAAAATATACTGCAAAACTTACTCAAAAATACAACAAGCCAGTTCTTGGTGTAAGTCTTTTAACCGATGAAAAAAGCAGGATTCTTTACAGGCATGAAGAGTATGAGTATAAAACAGTCTTTTTCCCTTCCCTTGAAAGGGCTGTAAAAGCACTTCGCGGGATGTGCACCTATAATGACTGGTTGGAAAAGAATGCATATAATTAATAATGAAGAAAAAATATTAATCTAAAGGTCAAAAACTAAATCACTAATGCAATAACTTATTTTGGAGAAGAAACAATGCAAGTGAAAGTAACAACATCAACATTGATGAAAATGAAGCAGGAAGGTAAAAAAATCACTGCTTTAACAGCCTATGATTATCCCTTTGCCAGCATGCTGGATCAGGCAGGAATTGAAATTATTCTGGTGGGTGATTCCCTTGGAATGGTTGTTCAGGGAAAGGAAAATACACTTCCTGTTACCATGGATGAATCAATCTATCACACATCCATGGTGTCAAGAGCATGCTCTTTTTCAATGGTTATTGGAGATATGCCTTTTATGTCCTACCAGGGCTCCATTGATAAAGCCATTGACAATGCTGGGCGATTTTTAAAAGAGGCAGGTGCTGGTGCAGTTAAACTTGAAGGTGGCGCAGATGTATGTCCTGTGATCAATGCCCTAGCAAAAGCTGGTATCCCGGTGCAGGCTCATATTGGCCTTACTCCCCAATCGGTCCATCAAATGGGTGGATTCAAAGTACAAAGAGATGAAAACAGACTCATGGAAGATGCAAAAAATGTCCAGGAGGCAGGCGCATTTTCTGTTGTACTTGAAGGAATTCCCTCTCCCATTGCAGCAAAAATCACAAAAGAGCTTGAAATTACAACCATTGGTATAGGTGCAGGGGTTGAATGCGACGGTCAAATCCTGGTTCTCCATGACATGCTCGGCATCAATGACAGATTTCTGCCAAAATTTGTAAAAAAATATGCCGATATTGCAGGAGTTGCAAAAAAAGGTCTTGAACAATATATTAAAGAAGTTAAAGAACAGGAATTTCCTTCAAAAAAGTATGAATATAAATAAAAAAGAATTCTGTCTTATCGGATGTGGAAGGCTTGGGATCAACCTTGCTGTATTCCTCTCCCAACAAGGCTTCATCCCAAAAGCATTTTCAAGTAAAAATCTTGAATCAGCTAAAAAAGCTCTTGAAATTACCGGCCAGGGCAGAGTTTATGAAAACCCTGTGAATGCAGCAAAATCATGTAGCCTTGTGTTTATCACTACACCGGATACCATTATTGAACCTGTTTGTAAAAACATAGCACAACAAAACGGATTTAATAAAAACAGTGTGGTGTTTCATCTCTCAGGTGCATTATCTTCATGTGTCTTAAAATCAGCAAAACAAAATGGCGCAAATGCAGGCTCCATTCATCCTCTCCAGGCGTTTGCTCCCTATGAACATGGGCAGGAATCGCCATTTAAGGGAATTAATATCTCCATTGAAGGAGATGATAAAGCAGTTGAGCTTGGAAAAGAGATTGTCAATGCATTAAGGGCTAATTCATTTATCATTCCCACGAATGCAAAAACCTTGTATCATGCATCTGCTGTTGTGGCATCAAACTATCTTGTAACTCTGGAGCATTTTGCCCTGGAATTGCTGAAAAAGGCAGACCAGCCAGAAGAGAAAGCCTATGATATATTGGAGCCTCTTATCATGGGAACCTTGAACAATATCAAGGCACGGGGCTGTATTAATGCCCTTACAGGCCCTGTGGCTCGTGGAGATGATGAAATTGTCTCAAGACACCTTAAGGATATTGATAAAAAAATGCCGCAATTTTCAAAGTTTTACCGTATGCTAGGGCAATACACCCTTGATATTGCAAGTCAAAGGGGCGAGCTCTCAGAAACCGACAGACAAAAACTTAGTGATTTATTTTAATCTTTTCAGGTGTTCAACCACCTGAACTGGTTTTCAAGTAATTTTTTCTTATAATTTTGTTAAATCTTAAACAGCTTTAACTGCCTGCCTTGTTTTTCAAGTTGAACATTTGCCTTGTCAAGATTTGTCTTGTTTGAGATGACAGAAATTCCCTTTTGGGTTTCATCTATTGAGAAATATTTCCGGGCAATATCTTTAATCCTTTTTTTATCAAGCTGCAGCAACACGTTCTTGAACTGCTGGCGGATATCATCATCAAGTTTTGTAATATCCCTGTAAAAGGCTTTCATGGCAGCAGGTCCCGGAGTTTCAGGCTTATCTATTTCAGAACAGACCTGCAAAATAGCTTCTTTAACATCAGTTTGGGTGTAATCACCATTGACTATATAATCGCAAGCTTTTTTATAGACATCCAGAGTTCTTTTAATATGGGGATCTCTGTATGATCCAAATGAAAAAATACCCTCTTCGCTGTTGTAAATGGCAAAGCCTCCATAGGCTCCGCCCTTTTCCCTGATTTCCCTGTGAAGATAGAGAGAACGAAGTATTTTACTGATTACTGCAAGCCCGGGAGAGTCTTCATGGGTTATACCAACAGTTTTAAAGGACTGCCCAACAAAGGAGACAGAGGTATTGGTATACCAGCCGTCACAGGGTACGTTCCTGCTATAGGATAAATCCGGAGTAAAAAAAGATGTACCGTCATTATCAGGCAGAAGGTCATGAATTGATTGAATCTTGCTTTCTGCACTTATAATAGCATCAGCCCCACCAATTAAAGCAGGCTTGAAATTACTCTTTTTTAATACTGATTTACCAATTACGATAAGGTTGTCTGACAGGGTTTTCAGGATTTTATCTGTATTGTCACCTGTCTCGATCAGTTCGGTCATTTTTTTTATAAATTGATACTGGGCAATGCCATGCCAGAGTTCATTAATATAGGAAGCCTTGGAAAGATGTCTTGAAGAGAGAGAAATGGCATATCGATGACCTGTTGAGACAATGGAAGCTTCCATTCCTGCCTTGTATTGAAGCAAAAGGTTTTTTAACCTTTCAAAATCCTGGAAATTATACTCTTCAAGACACTCTTTTATCAGGTCAAATAGCTTGTCAATATTCCGGTCAAGAGCCTTTCCCTGAACAGCAAGGAATGAATGTGACTGCGCTTCTTTAGAAAAATAGGTTCCTGAAAAAGGAGATATGGATACTCCGCCAGTATAAAGATCCATGAACGCTGCTATTTTATCATAGGAATTTTTCTTTGTTCCAGAATTTGTGAATGCTCTGCAAAAAAATGGTACAAGACCAAAAAGTTCAGATGGAATAGATCCTGCTCCCACAGGACAGGTAAAATACAAGATACCTGATGTTGCCTTATCATAGCAGGTTGAAAAATTCACATCCTTAATTGTATCAGGCTTTATAATCTCTATCTGGGGAGGAATATCAGCAAGATCCAGGGTTGGCAGAATTGAAATATCTTCCTGGCTCTCCTGGAGCGCTTCAAGAGTTCTGGTATCTTTTTTTATCTGCTCAATATCCTGTTTTTTTAACTGTTTAAAAATATTTTTAAGCTCTTTTTTTGTCTCATTGATTGTTTTTTGTTCAAGTTTGGCATCAGGCTCAAGGGTGAAAACAACTCTGTGGGAATTTTCAAGGAAATACTGCCTTAATTTATTTTCAAGAAATCCCTCTTTTTCCAACTCCTGCTTCAGCTTATTCAAGTCATCGTCAATATTGATACAGGAGACAGGATCACCATCATGGATAAGTGTCCCGGCAAAGGAAAGAAGTAGTTTTATCCCGAATGGATAAGGAGTATTTGTGATCTCTTTTCTATGAAATTCAATCTGGTGAATTGCAGAATCAATAAGATTTTTTTCAATTCCACTATCTGCAGCATTTTTAATGGTGGAAAAAATAATTTCTTCCATTTTTGAAACTGAATCTTTTGAGATATCTTTTAAGCCACAGGCAAACATGGTGTCCCTGTTGTCAGAGTCAAATCCCGTTGCATCGGATAAAGAAGAGCCAAGATTTGAATCTATCAGGGCTTTTCGTAACGGGGAAGCTGCATTGGCAAGAAGTACCTGCTCCAGAATAGTTAATACAAGAATTTCAAAGGAATCTTTAATATCACATGTCAGCCATGCCACACATGCCTGATATTTTTTTGATGCATCTTCAGGATCAGAATAAGCATAACTCTGGTTTTTTATTCTGGGATTTTCCCAGCGAGGTTGTGCTGGAACCTTTGAATCCATCTCAAGCAGCTCAAAGTTATCAAGCACTTTCTGGGATATAAATAAAAGGCTCTCTTCCAGAGGCAGATTTCCGTAAGTATAAAAAAATGAGTTGGAAGGGTGATAATATTTGCCATGGAACTCTTTTAACTCTTTCCAGCTTAAGTTTGGTATTTCAGAGGGCTCACCTCCTGAATTATTTTTATAGGTGGTATCAGGATATAAAGCAGCAAGTAGAGATCTTCCCATGACCTGGGACGGAGAAGACATGGCACCTTTCATCTCATTATATACAACACCTTTATATTCCAGTTCAGGATCATCACTCCCACTGCCTTCAAGAAGTTCAAGGCGGTGACCCTCCTGCTTAAAACTCAACTGGTCAATTTTCGGGAAAAAAGCTGCATCAAGATAAACCTCCATCAAGTTATAATAATCTTTTTTATTCTGGGTGGAAAAAGGATACATTGTCCAGTCAGATGCGGTAAAAGCATTCATAAAAGTAGAAAGACTTCTTTTGAGCATGGAAAAAAAAGGATCCCGGACATTAAATTTTTTTGATCCGCATAAGACTGTATGTTCCAGAATGTGGGCAACTCCTGAAGAGTCCGAAGGGACAGTTCTGAAAAACACGCCAAATGTATTTTCCTTGTCCCTGTTTACAATATGAATATGTTTAGCTTTTGTTTTTATATGTTTAAGCTCCACCATGACAGAGTCAATGGATTCAAGCCTGGTGACATTTTTGATTAAATATCCGCAAAGTTTCTGACCTTTTTTGAATTGTGTTGTTTCCATATATTTATTTTTCCTTGATTATTGGCAATACCTGTTGTTTCCTGTTTTTCAGACAGTTTTTAAAATTATTTTTAAAATTTCTGTATTCTTGACATAAATATACTTTACATGTGATATATACATCTTTCCAAATAGTATAGGTGATGAAGGGAAAAATTACAATAACCATAAGGCTGCCAAATGACATATCCCGGGCAATTGCTTAAACAAGAACAATTATATGCCGGTAAAGAGCTGGGACAAAATTTTCTATCCAACCCTGCAACAGCACAAATGATTGTACAAAAAACCGGGATATCAGATAAAATCAGTGTCCTGGAAATAGGTCCTGGCCTTGGAGCTTTGACAATCCCACTGGCTCAGACTGCTTTGCATGTTACAGCTGTTGAAAAAGATTCCCGCCTGATCCCTGTTTTACAGCAGGAGCTTGATAAGGAGAATTTAAAAAATGTTACTATTATTAATAAAGATATTTTAAAAGTCAATTTTCATGAAATAGCCCCCCCCCAGATAAAACAAAGAAAAAAAGTGCAATAAATAAAAATGTGGTCATTGGAAATCTTCCCTATAATATTTCATCACAAATTTTGTTCAGGCTTGTTGAACAGAGATTCTGCATTGAAAAGGCATTTTTAATGTTTCAAAAAGAACTTGCAACAAGGATTATAGCTCCTCCAGGTAAAAAAAATTATTCAAGACTGGCTGCTGTTGTTCAATATGCTGCTGATATAGATTTTGTTGCAGACATAGGACCATCTTCTTTTTTCCCAAAACCTGAAATAACTTCAACTATTTTACAATTTAAATTTTTCCACAAAAAAGAGCTTGATCAAGCCCAGGAAAAAATATTATTTAATGTAATCAAAGCTGCCTTTTCAAAGCGCAGAAAGTCATTGAAAAATTCAATGGCTGGGGGTGAATTTAATTTTGAAAAGAGTTTTGTGGTCAAGGCTTTGGAACAAGCCGGGATAGATCCTGTCAGGCGTGCGGAAACGTTAAATGTTGAAGAGTTTAAGCTGTTGGCAAAAGCTGTAGACAAATTGTTGTAAAATTATCTATTATTTAGTAACCAGCCTGGAAAACATGCTGAAGCAATATTAAACTTTATAAGGGGTTTTAAATGGTGAATACAAGAATTTCCATAGACAATCTCATTGAAATTGTTAGAACCGGTGGAAAAATTCAAACTGGTGTTGATGTTTATAATGACAACGGCATCCTGCTTCTTGACAAGGATGTCCTTGTAGAAAAAGTTAAAATTCTTGAGATTATCAAAAAAAGCGGCATCAATTCTGTGCCTGTCAGCACAGTATCAAATGGCGGGCTATGGGATGACAGCGGAAATTTAATCAATGTTGGTACTGATGGATTAGTTGATCTTGAATCTTCTGATGAAAAAACTGTAGCAGAACCTGTGATTGAAGCACCAGAGACAGGAGGTGCTGTTCCTGATCTTGCAACAAATGAAATTGAAACAAGACTTCAGGAAATTGAAGAGATAAAAAAAGAGGCATCTCAAAAATTTACAGAGGCCAAAGATACTGTAAAAAAAGTCTTAACCGATATTAAAAACACAGGTGGTGAATTTGATTACAACGAAGTTCAGGATAATGTTGCTGATCTCGTTGATTTTCTCATTGTAAAAGATAACCCATTTTCCTTTCTTACCAAGGAGATATTGTCCTATGATGATTATCTCTATAATCACTGTGTTCAGGTCTGTACCATAGGAACAGCAATTGTTAACAGGTTTAACATACATTTTTCAGGAGTTGTTGATGATCTGCTCAAGGGTAATTCATCTGATATTTTTAATCCCTTTGAAAAAGAGAGTGATAAAAGCAGCAGCTCTTATACCTGCTATTACGATGATGATTTAAATGATATCTCTCTGGGATTTTTCCTCCATGATATTGGAAAAATTCTTGTTCCAGATGAAGTTTTAAACAAAAAAGGAAAATTAACAGATAAAGAATTTGATGAGGTAAGAAAACACTCATATGAATACGGAATTAAGATCATTGAAAAAAATAAAATTAAAAATTCTGCTATAAAAAACATTATTAAATATCACCATGCTCCGCTTTATACAGGAGAACAAAGATGTTACCCCGATGATAAACCCCACACACAAATTCCACTTTATACAAGAATATGCAAACTTGCTGATATCTATGATGCCATGACATCCAAGCGGTGTTATAAAGAAGCTATCAATCCCATCAGTGTTGTGACCAAACTGTTCAGGGAATATGCAAAAAAAGACCATATCCTCCAATATATTCTCCACTCTTTTGTTAAAAGCATAGGTATTTATCCTCCGGGAAGCATTGTATTTTTAAGAAACGGTCAGATGGCCTATGTGCTTGAAAGTGCAGGTCCCATTGTGCTTCCCTTTACAGACAAACAGAGAAATACCCTGAAAAATAAACCAGATCCAATAAATATTGGTGATTCGGGAGTTGCAAAGGATAAAATGATTGATTCCAGGAAAAGCGTGAAAATGCCCAAGGATGTTTATGATCTTCTGCCATCCTTTATAAAAAAGATAATAACCTGACAGGCTGTTACAGAACAGGAATGTCATCAACTTCTGTGTTGGTATAGAATTGACATCTCTTAGATGATTGTTAAAATACAATTGCGTAAGATTATTGATATGAACTAATTAAGGATATTTTATGATTCAAGCAAATGAACATTATAATAAACTAAAAGCATCTTATCTTTTTGCAGATATTGCAAAAAAAGTGGAACAATACCAACTTGAAAACCCTGAAAAACAGATTATCAAACTTGGTATTGGCGATGTGACAAATGCTCTTTGTCCTGCTGTTATCAAAGGATTTCATGCTGGTGTAGATGAAATGGCAGATGATGCAACATTTCACGGATACGGCCCAAGCCCCGGGTATGAGTTTTTACGCAAAAAAATTGCAAAAAATGATTTTCAGGACAGAGGTGCTGACATCCAGGCTGATGAGATATTTGTAAGTGATGGGGCAAAATGTGATACAGGTAATTTCCAGGAACTGTTTTCAACAGATATCAAGGTTGCTATTCCTGATCCTGTTTATCCTGCATATCTTGATACCAATGTTATGGCAGGCAGAACCGGAGAGTTTGAAAACGGCAGGTATAACGGAATAGTTTACATGGATTGTTCAAAAGAAAATAATTTTATGCCTGCACTCCCCAAAGAAAATGTGGATCTTATTTATCTCTGTTTTCCCAATAATCCCACAGGATCAACTGCCACAAAAAAAGAGCTGGAAAACTGGGTTAATTACGCAAAAGATAATAAAGCATTGATCTTGTTTGATGCTGCCTATGAAGCCTTTGTAAGAGACGATAACCTTCCCAGGACAATTTATGAAATTGAGGGTGCAAAACAGGTAGCTGTGGAATTCAGGAGTTTTTCAAAGACTGCTGGATTTACCGGGACAAGATGCGGGTTTATTGTTGTTCCAAAAGAATGCATGATCTATAATTCAAAAAATGAAAAAATATCTCTGCATGATATGTGGGACAGACGGCATGCCACAAAATTCAATGGGGTGTCCTATCCTGTTCAAAAAGCTGCTGAAGCTGTTTATTCTGATGAGGGTAAAATCCAGGTAAAAGAACAGATTGATTATTATCTTAAGAATGCTGATATAATAAGAGAAGCTGTTGAATCCCTTGGTTTTGATTATGTTGGAGGGAAACATTCACCCTACATCTGGATTAATGGGAAAGACAAGAACTCCTGGGATTTTTTCGATTTGCTGCTGAACAAAGCTTCTGTTGTATGTACACCAGGTGCAGGCTTTGGCAGGTGCGGTGAAAAATATATCCGAATAAGTGCATTTAACAGCCTTGAAAATGTTACTCTGGCAATGGAGAAGATTAAAAAGGCTTTAACTTCAAGGTCCACATAAAATGAATCATTTTTTCAAGGTAAAAACCCTCGAAGAAGTGATGGCATTGACAGATAAATTTTCTTCTGTAAAAGCTGAAATAATACCTGTTTCTGATGCTTTTTCAAGAGTTCTTGCCAAAGATCTCTTTGCTGGAAAAGATATGCCTGGCTTTAGAAGAGCCACCATGGATGGATATGCTGTTGCTGCAAATGCCACCTTTGGCGCTTCAGAATCAAATCCTGCCTGGCTTGATATAGCTGGAACAATTTTAATGGGTGAAGTTCCAGATTTTATTCTTGAACCAGGCAAGGCAGTAAAAATTTCCACCGGAGGCATGCTTCCCAAAGGGGCTGACAGTGTTGTAATGGTGGAGCATACTCAACTCATCGATGAAACTGAAACCTGTGTGGAAATCTATAAAAGTGTAGCACCTTTGCAAAATGTTATTGATGCTTCAGAGGATTTTGCAAAGCAGGACAGGGTGTTGTCTAAGGGAACGTTTATCCGGCCCCAAGAAGCAGGACTTGCGGCAGGGCTTGGCTTTACACATATTGAAACCTATCAGATACCAAAAGTTGGTATTATATCAACGGGCGATGAAATAATACCCATTGACCAGGAACCTCTGCCCGGTAAAATCCGGGATATCAACTCTTACAGCCTGGCAGGTTTTATTAGGGAGGCATTTGCCACACCTGTGTTCTATGGTATTGTCAAAGATGATCCTGACGCTCTTAAAAAAACTATTGAACAGGCACTTGAAGAGACTGATATGGTCTTGATTTCAGGTGGCAGTTCTGTGGGAACAAAGGACTATACTGTGGACGTTTTGTCCTCTTTGCCTGATACTGATATTTTAGTACATGGAATGTCTGTAAGTCCTGGCAAACCGACCATTCTTGCAAAATGTGGCAAAAAGCCTGTGTGGGGACTTCCAGGTCAGGTTGTCTCAGCCATGGTAGTCCTTAAAATTGTGATTATCCCTTTTTTAAACAGACTCAAAGGACTTGAAAATTTAAATCCCGTAACCAGAATCCCGGCAAAACTCACCCGTAATATTGCCTCGGCCCAGGGAAGAAGGGATTTTGTCAGGGTTGAACTTGAACAAACAAATGGTCAAATGCTGGCAAAACCGGTTCTTGGTAAATCTGGATTAATTAAAACCATGATTTATGCAGATGGCCTTCTTGAGATTGGTGATAATGTTGAAGGCATGGAAAAAAACACAATAACAGATATTATTCTATTATAATTAAACGGGCAAAACCCATGAATACAAAACGAAATGTTTACCTTGATATGAAAAGCATTGAAGAGGCAAAAAAAATCCTCTTTGAACAATTTAAAGAGAAAGAAACCACTATTGAAACCCTTGATGTAGTTGATGCAAAGGGCAGAGTTCTGGAAAAACCAGCCATTGCCGCCATCTCTGCGCCAAACTTCCATGCAGCTGCCATGGATGGTATTGCTGTTGATGCTAAAACAACCTTTGGTGCAAATGATGATACTCCTGTAACTCTTGTGCCAGACAACAATGCTTTCTGGGTGAATACAGGTCATGCCATGCCTGAAGGTACCAATGCGGTCATCATGATAGAGCATCTTAATATTATTAGCGATGATAATGTTGAGATTGAAGCACCGGTTTTCCCCTGGCAGCATGTACGGAAAATGGGCGAAGATATTGTTGCAACAAAATTACTGTTCCCGAGAAAACATAGAATCAATTCATACTCCCTTGGTGCTCTTTTATCGGGTGGTGTCTTTAAAGTGGATGTTTATACCCAGCCGAAAGTTTTAATTATTCCAACAGGTTCAGAACTCAAGCAGTGGCATAAAGTTAACCCTTTAAAACTTAAACCAGGAGATGTGGTTGAATCCAACTCTTCTGTTCTCAGCGGGCTTTGTGAAGATCATGGTGCTGTGGTCAAAATTCACCCCATGCTCAAAGATAATCTTGAGAATATTAAAAAAAATGTAGAAACGGCTGCACAGCAGAATTATGACATGATCTGTATTATAGGCGGATCTTCTGCCGGATCTGAAGATTTTGCGAAACCTGTTATTTCATCTCTTGGTGAAGTGTTTGTCCATGGTGTCACCATGATGCCTGGAAAACCTGTCATGTTTGGAAAAGTGTTTGACACTCCAATATTTGGAATTCCCGGATATCCTGTATCAGCTATTGTTGCCTTTGAGCTTTTTGCAGGCCCTCTGCTTTTGAAAATGCAAAAACTTCCAAAAAGAGAAATTATAAAAACTTTAGTTGAACCAGCAAGAAAAATTGCTTCCAAATTAGGCCAGGAGGAATTTATAAGGGTAAAAATCGGTTCCGTGGATGGAAAGCTTGTATCATCTCAACTGCCAAGAGGATCTGGAAGTATTACAACCTTGACTGAAGCAGATGGTATTATTAGAATCCCGCGGAATATTGAGGGAATTTCTGAAAAAGAGAGCATACAGGCAAGCTTGCTGAGACCACTGTCTTCCATTGAAAATACCATTGTAATAACAGGCTCCCATGATAACACCATTGATCTGCTTGCAGACCAGATAAAAAAAAATAATGGGTCCATAAGTATCTCTTCAAGCCATGTGGGCAGTATGGGTGGTTTAATGGCTATAAAAAAAGGAGCATGCCATCTCGCAGGAGTGCATTTGCTGGACCCGGAAGACGGCAGTTATAATATATCCTATATTAAAAAATATCTGAAAAATGAAAAAATCTGGCTTGTCAATCTTGTCATGAGAGACCAGGGATTAATTGTTCCAAAAGGCAACCCAAAAAACATACACTCCATTGAAGATTTAAAAACCAAAAACCTGCAGTTCATCAACCGCCAGTCAGGCTCAGGCACAAGAATTTTATTTGATTACAAACTTAAAAGCCTTGGAATATCGCCTGACGATATTAAAGGATATCAAAATGACGAATACACACATATGTCAGTGGCTGTTGCTGTTTTGTCCCAGAGAGCAGATGCAGGGCTTGGTATACAGGCAGCAGCCCAGGCACTTGATCTTGATTTTATCCCTGTTGTAACAGAAGAGTATGATCTTGTGATTCCAGATAGATTTTATAACACAAAGAAAGTACAGGTGCTGCTGGAAACTATTAAGACAAAATATTTTATGGACAGAGTAATTTCTCTTGGCGGATACAGTACAGAAAAGACCGGCGATTTGATAGAGAGATTTGAGTAGTACGTTTTGCGTTGTGATGAATAAATAATGTTTCGCCAAGGATTTGAGAAGCTTTAAAACAAGCGGGGTATGAAAACAACATCATACCCCGCTGCTGATTTTTAAAATTTAATCAAGATCGAATTCAACCCTTCTGTTAATTGCCCGCCCTCCAGCAGTGCCGTTCAAAGCAACAGGTTTGGTAAATCCAAATCCCTGGGTTGTCAGCCTGCTTCCTGATATACCCTTGCTGACAAGATATGCCTTAACAGCATTTGACCGCCTTTTGGAAAGACCCATATTATATTCAGAAGTACCTTTATTATCACAGTGACCATTAATAACAACCTTGATACCTGGATTTTTCTTCAGAACATTTACCACATTATTCAATATAGGATAGCCTGAATTTTTAATTATAGATTTGTCAAAATCAAACAAAACATTTTCAATGACCCAGTTTCCTTTAGGAGTGACTTTTACCCCGGCAGGAGCTGCAATTCTATCCCCAAGAAATACCATTTCAACAAAATCAGCCATACCTCCATAGCTCAGCATCTCGTCAGCTGTAGAGAAAAATCCGCATCCGCCAATATCAGCAATTTCCTGCAGCAGAGCTTCTCCCTCTTTTGCATTACCCACAAGAATTGGATAAAAGCATATGGTCTCGCCATAACGCTCTTTTAATTTTTTTGCAGATGCCAGAACATCGCCGGGCAGATCAAGTCCGTCACTGATGATGATAACGGCATTCATATCGCCGGAAAGACCGTCAAGGTCATTTCCTGCTTCATCCAGGGCAAGATATAAAGGACTGAACCCACCTGCTTTGGTGACTTGAGTAAAATTATTTGCCAATTGCTGGGTGGAATATTTTTCCATTCCATAAAACAACACTGTTTTCTCTTTTGACACATCAGGAGCGTGACCAAAGGAGCGTAAGCCTGCTGTCTGACCCAGTTCAGGAATAGTATCATTCATTCCATAAACAAGAGCTCTGGCAATATCAAATTTACTGCTTTCGTTAAAGTTATGATTCATGGAGCTTGATGCATCAAACAGGACAATGAAATTATCCACTTTTGAAGTATACATGTTTTTATCAAATGTTTTTGTGTCAAATGTTGGCATTATACTCTTTGATGCACATCCAAATAAAAAAAGGAAGGCAAAAAGTACTACTAAACTTCTTGTGAAAAATTTCATGTCATTTTCTCCTTTTGGTTTGTTAAGATTTAAGCGCTGCTTACAAGATACTTTTTATACTTAATCTCTTTCTATTACAAAAACAGGGACACAAAATCAACCTTTTTTTATAATATCTTGCAATTTAAGCCTACAAATTATATACGAATGCAACTTATTTATCACAATGGATTTATAGAATATGGAATTATACCAAGGGATCATTCTCGGCATTATACAGGGACTTACAGAATTTTTGCCGGTAAGCAGCTCAGGTCATCTCGTGCTGGGGCAGATCTTTTTTGGAATCACCCAGTCGCAGCTTGTCTTTGATATCAGTGTACATATGGGAACACTTCTAGCAGTTTTCGTGGTTTATGCTTCTGATATAAAGGCTATGCTGATTTCCACTATTAATTTTTTACTAAAAACCGTTTTATTCAAACCTGTTATCTCTCTATTTAAAAAAGACGAGAACCTTCAAATGGCAGGATTAATTATACTTGGTTCTATTCCAACTGCACTAATCGGGCTTGGCTTAAAACAATTTGAACATGTTTTATTTACGTCCAAGGTTCTTGTGGGATTTATGCTCATTATGACAGGAACAATTTTGTGGGTTTCAAGGCGCTATTATCATACTGATAACAAAAAGGCTGCCCTTGGTATTAAAAAAGCTCTTTTGATTGGAATTTGTCAGGGAATAGCTGTCATTCCAGGTATTTCCCGATCAGGTTCCACCATTGCCACAGGAATGTTTCTCGGGCTGGACAGGCATAAAGCAGCCAAATTCTCTTTTCTTTTGTCCATTCCTGCAATACTCGGTGCTCAAATTTTGAGTATAAAGGATATGATGACAAGCGGAATCAATATTGATTCTGTGACAATATATGCCACAATCGCATCATTTATTACTGGCTTAATAGCTTTAAAAATACTTTTGACGTTGGTCCATTCTGGCAGATTTCATCTGTTTGCTCCCTATTGCTGGATTATAGGATCTTTAGTTCTTTTATCAAAAATTATATAGAAGGAGGTTTTGTGAACCCCGGAATTTTCAGAGAATATGATATACGAGGTATTGCAGGTAAAGATATTTTAGATGAGGATGTAAGAGATATTGGGAAAGCTTATGGTACTCTTTTAATAAAGCAAAACAAAAAGACAGTATCTGTTGGCAGAGATTGCAGGGAGACATCAGAAAAATTTGCACAACTTTTTATTGATGGTATTATTTCCACAGGATGCAGTGTCATTGATATCGGGACATGCCCCACGCCAGTACTCTATTTTTCCATACATCATTTAAATCTTGAAGGTGGCGCCATGGTGACTGCAAGCCATAACCCTCCTGAATATAATGGATTTAAGCTGCTCAGTGGTACAGACTCTATTCACAGCCAGGGATTACAGGATATCAGAGATTTAGTAGAGAAGCAGGCGTTTGTTCAAGGCAAAGGTACTGTAAGCAAAAAGGATGTTATCACGCCATATCAAGATTATATTTTAAGTAATATTAATATAAAACACCAAATTAAAATCGGTATTGATGCCGGCAATGGAACTGGCGGAATCACAGCCCTGCCTGTATTAAAAAGTCTTGGATGCGATGTGCGCCATATCTATTGTGATATGGATGGAAGATTTCCCAACCACGAAGCAGATCCAACCCAGAAAAAAAATATGCTTGATTTGATAAAGCTTGTAAAAGAGAACAAACTTGATCTTGGAGTTGGTTATGATGGAGATGCTGACAGAATAGGTGTTGTGGATAAAAATGGCGAAATAATTTATGGTGACCAGCTCATGGTTATTTATGCAAGAGAAATTTTGCAGCGTGACCCCGGAGCAACCTTTATTTCAGAAGTTAAATGCTCCATGGTCATGTATGATGATATAAAAAAACATGGCGGCAATGCCATTATGTGGAAAACAGGCCACTCTTTGATCAAGAAAAAGATGAAAGAAGAGAATGCAGCTCTGGCAGGAGAAATGAGCGGACATATGTTTTTCAAGGACAGGTATCTTGGATTTGATGATGCTCTTTATGCTACCTGCCGTCTCCTTGAAATTATGGCTGATACAGGCAAAGGAGTTGATGAACTTATTCAGGATCTTCCCAAAACCTTTACAACACCTGAACTTCGTGTGGATTGTTCCGATGAAATAAAATTCAGTGTTGTAGATAAAATTGTTACCCATTTTAAAGAAAAACAAGATATCATTGATATTGATGGATTGCGGGCATTATATGATGATGGATGGGGACTTGTAAGGGCTTCTAACACCCAACCCGCCCTGGTTCTACGCTTTGAAGCTCTGAGCGACAAAAGATTGAATGAAATACGAAATGAGATAGAATCTGTTTTAAAAAAGATTATTGAGGAGATTTAATACCTTTTATGGAGTTATCAGTACCACAGCAGGATGCTGTAAATCATACCGGCTCCCCGGCACTTGTTGTTGCGGGAGCCGGTTCTGGTAAAACCAGAACCCTGACAGCCAAATTTTCACACCTTGTTAATAACGGTCATGATCCCAAAAGAATTCTTGCCATCACCTTTACCAACAAAGCTGCAGGAGAGATGCAATCCAGACTCATAAAAATGACTGGTCTTGGGTTCCAGGCATTTCAATGGGTGAGAACCTATCATTCAGCCTGCCTCATGATTTTAAAGCGCCACTGCAAGACAGCAGGATATACATCACCCATACTGGTATTTTCGGTTTATCAGCAGCAAAAACTGATCAAAGAGTTATGTGTAAAAAATAACATTGAAAAAAAGCATGGCAATAAAATTCTATCCATGATTTCAAAGGCTAAGAATTTTGGCAACCCGAAAAAATACTTTGATCTGCACAAAAGCTTTTTTGCTGTAAAAATCAGTGATCTTTTTGCCCAGTATGAAGAGCGTCTGCAGGAGATGAACAGTGTGGACTTTGATAATATCCTTTTAAAGACCAGAGATCTTTTACGGGATAATTCCGATATACGAGAGTATTATCAAAAATATTTTTCCTACATTCTTGTGGATGAATACCAGGATACCAATAACCTTCAGGAAGATTTAACCAATCTTCTGCTCGGTGATCACCAGAACCTTTTTTGTGTTGGAGATGACTGGCAGGCTGTCTATGGATTCAGAGGCTCCAATGTAAATCATTTTCTGGATTTTCCTCAAAAATATAAAAACTCAAAAATTTTCAGGCTTGAAGAAAATTACAGATCCGCAGATGAAATTGTCCAGGCGGCAAATGATTTGATTGACTATAACCCTGATAAAATGGATAAAAAATGTTTTTCAAATAAAAAAGGCGGAGTCATTGAAATTTATGATTTTATGACAGAGGCCAATGAAGCTGAGTGGGTGGCAAAAAGAATCATGGGGTTAAACCGTCAGGGGCAGGGCATCAGCCTTGATAAAATAGCAGTGGTTTACCGGACAAAATTTTGTTCTCTCTCCTTTGAGAAAATTTTCAGAGCATTCAGAATCCCATACCATTTACGGGGTTCCCAGGGGTTTTTTGAAAGAATGGAGATTCTTGACATCAATTCATATTTAAGTGCTTCATTCTTTCCCAATGATGATGTCTCCTTTGAACGTATTGTCAATACGCCAAAAAGGGGAATAGGGCCTGCCATGATTAAAAAAATAGCAGCCATGAGAACTCCAGACACAAGCCTTCAGGATGCTGCAAGGATTATGATTAAAGATCGGGTTTTGACTAAAAAAATTCATGAAAACATTTCCCATGTACTTGAAATCCTTGACGAGATCAGGGAGCTTACTCCGGCAAGAGCCATGGAAGTTGTTATTGAAGAGACTGACTATTTTGAATATTTAAAGAAAAAAACAAAAACCAAAAATGAATTTATCTCAAAAAAAGAGAATATTGAACAGTTGATTTATACAGCAAGGCAGAAGGATGAACTTTTTGAATACCTTGAAGAGGCAGCCTTGATAAGAGAAGACAAGGACGATAATGATGATTCAGATTCCTCTGGAGTATCGCTTCTCACTATTCATTCAGCCAAGGGGTTGGAATATGATGTTGTATTCATTGTAGGATGCGAAGAGCGTCTCTTTCCCCACTGGCGCTCCATAGATGCCGGCGATAATGCTCTTTTTGAGGAGAGACGTCTCATGTATGTGGCAATGACCAGGGCGGAAAGATTTTTATATCTGACCCATGCTAATTTCAGGAAAGGTGAATTTGCAGTGCCGAGCAGATTTATAAATCAAATCCAGGAATGCATCTCTTGACCCGTAAAATATCATTTTCACAAATTGTGACCAGGTTGCTGAATAACGGGAAAGGTATAATTCCCACAGATCGTAAAGGTGTTTTTGTCACCCTGTTCTTTGCTATCTTTACCACTGTTACAGGTGTTGGAATCGTAGTCCCCCTTCTTCCTGTCTATGCCAATAATCTTGGGGCAACAGGGATATATGTAGGCTTGATATTTGGATCATTTTCCATATCCCGCACTTTTCTTTTACCAGTGTTTGGAAGGCTGTCCGATAAAAAAGGACGAAAGCCATTTATTGTTGCTGGTTTGTTTGCTTATACTCTTATTTCCATAGCCTTTGTTTTTTCAGAAAATGTGGAAACCCTGATTATATTAAGATTCATCCAGGGGGCTGCTTCTGCCATGATCATGCCCGTGGTTCAAGCCTATGTTGGTGAAATAACTCCTGCTGGTCAGGAGGGATATGCCATGGGGCTTTTTAATCTTTCCATGTTTTTAAGCCTGAGCCTGGGGCCTTTGATGGGAGGATTTATAAAAGATATCTTTTCCCTTGATGCAGCCTTTATCTGTATGGGTATTTTGTCAGCAACCGGTCTTTTATTATCTCTTTTTTTGTTGCCTCCGGTATCCATGGAACAGGCAGGTAAGACAAATAAGCAGATAGTTCCATGGTCAACTCTCCTAAAAGATAAAACCATAATCTCCATCTCTATATTTAGATATGCCTATGTAGCATGTATTGGTGTGATATGGTGTTTTCTTCCTGTATTTGCAGATACTGAGTTTGGTTTGTCCGGCTCATTAACAGGAATACTTGTCATGCTTGGTGTCTTTGTATCAGGACTTTTGCAGATTCCCATGGGCTGGACAGCTGACAGAATTAATAAGAATTTTATGATAATAATAGGCGGGATACTATCAACCATTGGAATGATACTGCCCTATTGGTCATCATCATTTTCAGATCTTGTTGTGGCAGTTACAATATTTGGAATCGGCGGTGGTATTTCCATGCCTGCAATCATGGCATATGCTGTCATCAAAGGTGATGAAAAAAAAGCCATGGGATCAGTCATGTCCATTATGACAGTGGCTCACAGCCTTGGAATGTTGACAGGTTCCATGGCAGCAGGGCTTGCCATGGATTTTTTAAGTTTAAGACTCGCTTTCCCCTGTGGAACTTTTATAATGGTTGCAGGAACATTTATATTCCTGATCATGATAAATAAAAAATCTTGAAAAAAAAATCTATAAAAAATAATATCAAGTGATATATAAAACCGTGAATTTAAAAGGAAATAATAAAATGAAAAATTTTTTGTTGCAACCGATTAAAATAAATCAAATGGAAGTGAAAAACAGGATATATATGCCGGCAATGCACCTTGCAATGTGTGAAGATTTTAAAATTACTGACCAGATTGTTCAGTTTTACGCCCGTCGCGCAAAAGGAGGAGCAGGAGTGATTTGTGTCGGGTATGCCACCATTGATGATATGTCTGGCAATTCCCAGAATATCGGGGCACACAAAGATGAATATCTTGAAGGCCTTGCAACACTTGCAAAAGGCATAAAAGACAATGGTGCCAAGGCTGCAATTCAGCTCAATCATTCAGGGCGGTATAATTTTTCTTTTTTTATGGACGGCAGGCAACCTGTGGCTCCTTCACCCATTGCTTCAAAGTTTACAAGAGAAATGCCCCGTGAACTTACAGTTGAAGATATCAATACAATTGTTACCAGCTTTGCCATGGCTGCCCGCCGGGTAAAAAAAGCAGGATTTGATGCCATTGAAATACTGGCTGGTACAGGTTATCTGATCTCTGAATTCCTTTCACCTTTGACCAACAAACGAAAAGATGAATATGGAGGGTCGCTTGAAAATCGCATGCGCTTTGGCCTTGAAGTGTTAAAAAGTATTCGCCAGGAAGTGAGTTCTGATTTCCCTCTGATTTTAAGGATGAATGGTAATGATTTCATGCCTGGAGGCCAGGGGCTGGAAGAACTGCAAAAGACAGCCTGTGAATTTGCAGACAAGGGTTCTTTAGATGCCTTGTGCATTAATGTAGGCTGGCATGAAGCAAGAGTCCCCCAGATCGTTTCAAGTGTCCCCCGCAGTGCATTTGCCTACATGGCAAGACAGATAAAAGAGAAAATTACTGTTCCAGTAATTGCCAGTCACAGGATTAATGATCCAGAACTTGCAGATCAGTTAATCAAAGATCATATGTGTGACATGGTGGCTATGGGGCGCAGTCTTATAACAGATCCTGATCTTCCCAAAAAGACCATGGACGGCAGACAAAAAGAGATAATTCACTGCATTGGATGTGCCCAGGGATGCTTTGACAATTTGTTCAAACTTAAACATGTGGAGTGCCTTTGCAATCCAGAAGCAGGGCATGAGAATCAGATTTTGAACAAAAAATCTGAAAAACCAAAAAATATTATGGTTATTGGTGGTGGTGCTGCCGGCATGAGCACTGCTCTTGCTGCAAAGAGACAGGGTCATAAAGTTACACTTTTTGAAGCCACAGATAAACTTGGAGGGCAGCTCTATCTTGCAGCACTGCCTCCAGGCCGTGAAGAGTTTGCCCAGCTTGCAAAAGATTTGATTTGCCAAGTAAACCTTAAAAATATTGATGTAAAGCTCAATTGCAGGGTTGATGAAAAAATAATTAGTCAAGAATGTCCTGAAATGGTAATTCTTGCGACCGGGGCAAAACCTTTGATGCCTCCAATCCCTGGGGCAGACAGCCTTGATGTGGTATCATCCTGGGATGTTCTTACCGGCAAAGCTAATACCGGGCAAAAGGTTGTAATTATAGGCGGTGGCGCTGTGGGTGTTGAGACAGCCCTTTTTCTTGCTGAAAAAGGCACTCTTGATGCAGATACTGTTAAATTCCTTCTCATCAACAGAGCCGAAGACCCAGAAACTATCTTTAAACTTGCCACAAAGGGTACCAAGGACATTGTGCTCCTGGAAATGATAGACAAGATTGGAAAAGATATTGGCAAAAGCACCCGTTGGGGTATGTTGCAGGATTTATCCCGTTTTGGTATAAAGACAAGTATTGAGACAAAGGCGTTGGAAATTACAGATAACGGAGTAAAAGTGTCATCAAAGCAGGAAGAAAAAATTATCCCTGCCGATACTATTGTGCTGGCAGCAGGCTCTCTCTCATATAACCCAATTGAAAATATTCTTAAAGATCAAGGGATTGAATATAAAGTTATCGGAGATGCAGGACAGATTGGTCTGGCATTTGATGCTGTTCATCAAGGTTTTAAAGTTGGAAATGAAATATGATAAATTGGTCAATTTTTTTTATCAAGAAAATAAAATCCCAAGGCTTAAAAGCACAGAAAATATAAGGGCCATTTTGGCTGTGCCGGCAAGAGTTTTGTTAAGCTTTTGGCTGCCCGCCATATTGTTCATATCCTGTAGCAGAGGTAACCATAAAAAGATAGAGAGTAAAGGCAGCAGCAGCCATAAAGAAACATTGCTAAACACCTTCATGGCAATCAAGATAAAATATGGAGTAAAAATAAGAATTAGATATTCAACTCTTGTCAATCTTGTTCCAAGTATTACTGCAAGAGTCTTTTTTCCTGCTGCTTTATCCGTCTTAATATCCCGATAATTATTTACAACAATTATGGCGGTGATTAAAGATCCAATGGAAATTGAAAAAAGTATGATCGGTGCATTAATAGCTTTGGTTTGAAGAAAATAGGTTCCGCATACAGCAACAGGGCCATAAAATATAAAAACAAAAAAGTCACCAAGAGCATTGGTAGAAAATGGTAAAGGGCCTGCACTGTAAAGATAGACTGATAAAATTGATGCAACTCCTATTATAAGAATTGGGATCCCTCCAATAGCAACAAGATAGCTGCCTGCAGCAAGTATTGCAATGGTGATTATCACCATTCCGGCTCTCATGGCGTTAAGGGTGAGAAGCCCTGATGCAGCAGCCCGTGGCGGGCCAATTCTGTCTGGAGTATCTATGCCGTGTATGAAATCAAAATAATCATTGGCAATATTGACTGCAATCTGAAGAAGCAGGCAGATAATCAATGCTGTAAATACAGGAAGCAATTTAAAACTGTTTTCTGACCAGGCAAGAGCTGCAGCTGGAAGTATAGGGGTAACTGCGGCCGGCAATGTTTTAGGTCTTGCTGCTGTTATCCATCCATGAAACTGTTGTTTTAACATTATTGTTACCCTGTTCACCAAATAGTAATTCATTAATATTAATTTTAGATTATTCTGTAATCCCTCTGTTTGTCATTGTTTTGGTTTGATACCCCAGTGAATTGCTATGGTGCCAAACATATATTTTTTATAGGACACATCTTGAAAACCTGCCTGTATCATCATCTCTTTTAATTCATCAGCAGTTTTAAAATTTTTTGTAGTTTCAGGAAGATAGGTATAAGCAGCCTTGCTTGAAGCTATTAATGCTCCAAGCAGAGGAATAATTTTAAGAAAATAAAAATCAATCAAAGGTGAAATCAATGTTTTTCTTGGTGGTGTTGTATCAAGACAGGCTATTTTACCGCTGGGCTTTAAAACTCTGAACTGTTCTGTTAAAGCTGTTTTTATATTGATTGCATTGCGCATGAGATAGGCAGAGGTGACAGCATTAAATTTACTGTTTTTAAAAGGAAGCTCAAGAGCATCTGCCTGCATCCATTGAATCTGGAGGATATCAAGTCTTGACTTTGCAACCGAGAGCATACCTGCTGAAAAATCAAGGCCAACACTATCTTTTAACTGTATATTCTGTTCAAAGCCTTCTATGATAACATCTCCTGTGCCTGTTGCAACATCAAGAAGCCTGTCACCATCTTTTATACCTGCGAATTTGATCAACTGTTTTCTCCAGTATCGATCTTGACCAAATGTCATCAATTTGTTCATTAAAACATACCTTGGTGAAATCTGATCAAACATATTCTTAATATTATTTCGTTTTTTCATATTATTTTGATTTTTATTTTCCATATTATGAAATCTTCCCGTGAAACCTTTGAATAATGTTCAATGCCTATCTGTATCTGCTTATTTTATATTCCAGAAAGTCGATAAAATAATATAAAATAAAGCCAAGAAGACTTATGGCAAGGATTCCGGCATACATCTCCTGGTACCTTAAGGCCTGATATGCTCTTACAACTATAAAATATCCCAGACCATACTCTGTCAAAGACTGTTCTGCAATAAAAAGTACTGCTATGGAAGTTCCAATGGAAATCCTGACAGCAGTTAAAATTGCAGGAAATGATGCAGGAAAATAGACAAAGCGCAAAAGCCCCAGTCTTCCCGCACCAAGAGATTTTACTGAATCTATTAAGGTTTTTGGCAAACTTGCTGATTCATCCCTGACAACCACAAGGATCTGGAAAAAAAGTATCAGACTGATAAGAAAAATTTTGGAAAAATCACTTATGCCGAAAAGGACATATATTACAGGAAGAAGTACAATCTTTGGTATTGGATATAAAACAGAAATAAGAGGTGAAAAAATTCTGTTAACCGCCTGCATCTGCCCCAGTACAAGTCCTGCAGGAACAGCTGTAATAATTGCAAGAATTATGGCTGCAATTACTCTTAAGGCACTGACAAAAAAATGAAGCCCAAGTTCTCCTGCCATTAATTTCATGAACAGAGGTACAACTTTTAAAGGGGAAGGCATTATGGAGCTGTTTATTATCAAAGCCAGGATAGCCCATAGTACAAAGAACATGGCAATCCCGATAAAAATTTCTTTTAAGGAGTGCTGCTTCATACCAGAGATTCCAATACATCTTTGAGTTTATTGCAAATCTTTAAATATGTACTGCTGTTTTTAAAATCCAATGATCTCGCCCCAGGGTTTCTAAATACCAGAGGTTCTAATCCTTCGTCTGTAATGACAAGGATTTTGCTCCCAAGATATACAGCTTCTTCAAGATTATGGGTTACCAGTATTCTGGACTGTTTATTATCCTTGTCTAATTTAAGGATCAGGTTCTGTAAAGAATCCCTGGTTTTCACATCAAGGGATGCAAAGGGTTCGTCCATTAAAAGCAAATCTGGTTTTAACACCATGGTTCTTGCAATTGCCACTCTCTGTTTTTGTCCTCCGGAAATCTGGGAAGGATATTTATCTTTAATAGAGGTGATTGACAGGCGGTCAAGCCAGTAATCCACAGTTTGTTTCTCCAGGACTTTATCAGATTTACTATAGTCCGGGGCATGTTTTTTATCAGGACCATAAAATTTTCTAATTTTAAAACCAAGTTGAATATTTTCTCTGACTTTCGCCCAGGGCAGAAGACCATGATCCTGCATTATAAATCCGGTTTCAGGCCGAACTCTGTTAATTTTAGCACCGGCTATATCTATCTGTCCTGTGTCAGCCTTCATCAGACCTGCAAGAAGATAAAGCAAGGTTGTTTTGCCAGAGCCTGACAATCCTAGAACAGACCATGATTCATTCTGCTTTGTATTCCAATTGAAATTGGAAAAAATTCTTGTTTTATCAGGATATGAAAAACCTAAATTATGGATATTAATCATAAAAAATTATACAAAGTTAAAATGTTGTGATTATGATTTAACCAGGTTCACCACCCCATGGCGGTTAGTCCTGATTTAATTTCGGGGTTGAACAAACAGACCAGTGACACTTTTGTTATATCCAGGATCGTGATCAAGCAGTTTTTTGTCATTCAACCACTCTATAACATCTTGCCACTGCTCTTTTCCAGGAATCTGTGCCGTGGGAAATTGAGGAATTTTAAAAGTGTTCTGTATATTCTCTGGAACTCGTATCTTTTCGAGAAAAAGCTTCCTGAATGATTCTGGATTGGAATTCAAGTCTGCCACAGCCCTGTTCCAGCCACTGACAAAACCTGTTATTGCTTTTGGATTATTATCCACAATAGAGCTTGTAAAACTTATAACACTTAATGAAAACTGAGGAAAGGAAAGGTCATCAATTACAGGTATTGCTCCTGCCTTTATTGCTGCCTGGGCCAGAGGATCCGGCAGTGTTGCAGCTTTGATTTTTCCTCTCATAAGAAGCTGAAACCTTTCAGGAATCACAGGAACGTTTTTTGTTATTATGAATTCAGAAGAGAGTCCTTCTGATAAAAGTATCCGGTCTGTTAAATACTCAATAATCGTGTTCTTTGAAACTGCAATGGGAATACCTTTAAGATCCTGAACTGTTGTAATATTACTTTTTGGAGCGGCAATTATCCTGAAATAAGGACTGACAGATATTGGTTTTCTCACAGTCATCACAGCTTTCAAATTAATCTTATCCCTGTTAAAAAGAGCAAGTGAAGAAAGTTCATTGAGCATGCCATCAATTTCGCCGGACTGCATCAGTCTGTTTCTTGCAACAGGATTGGCAACTATTAAAGCTTTTACAGACAGATTATCATCAGAAAAATAGCCTGAAGAGTCAGCTATATAATAGGGAAGAACATCAATAATAGGGAGAAATGCTATTTTAAGAGAAGTCTTTGCAAAAGAGTTTCCTGCAAAAAAAAATCCGGTTGAGAAACAGATTATCAGTAACATTAAAGTAAATTTTTTCATTAATAAATCCTTGTAAAATAATTATAATAATGAACAGGTTTATACTTTAAAATAGTGGTTTAAGTCAAGTTTTCAAATGGCTTGGAAAAGCTTGCTGTTGAAAATTTCCCAGGCCATCATATTTATGTATTTAACATTCTGTCGGAGGTATTATGACTTAATAATTTCATCAGCTTCACTTATGCAATACATCAGGTGCCTTGGAGACTTTGCATCGCCTATAAGATAAAAATCAGGCTTAACCTTTTTTTCAAGTTTTTTTGCATCTCTTATGGAACTGTGCTTTTCTGAAATAACCACAGAATTAAAATCAGTTAGTGTGATTTCCTCTCCACTGGACTTGAAAACAACGCCATTATCTGTAAATTTTTTAATAGATACATTTTTGTATAACATTACATTTGCTTTGTTTAATCTTTCGCGCAGATAAAATCTGTCATTGCTGGCCATCTCTTCAGCAAAACTTTTCTTGCGGTTTAAAACAACAACCTGTTTACCTTGATCAGACAGGAAATCGGCTGTAATAAGACCTGTCATACCCCCTCCAAGGACAATCACCTTATTGCCCACTTTTTCCTGTTCGCTGATAACATCAACATTGGTTGCAATATCCATCTTGCTTTGAAAAAGCCCTTTAATCATTGGCATATCAGGCATTGAACCTGTCGCAAGGATCACCTTATCAGGATTGATTTCATTGATCAGGTCCAGGGATAGTTCAGTGTTGTATCGAATATCAACATCCAATCTTTCCAGCTCATTTTTAAAAAAATCTAAAATATCATTAAGCTCTCCACGTCCCGGTGCTTTGGATGCAAGGGATAATAATCCACCACTATCCCGGGTTTTTTCACATACAATGGTTGTATGGCCCTGGTGTGCAGATTGCCTTGCAGCTGCCATCCCCGCTGGTCCTGCTCCTGCAATAAGTATTGTTAAAGATTTTTCAGGTTTTATTTCATCTTTTAGCTTATATTCTCTTCCAACATCAGGATTCACCACACAAGAGCCTGGTTCTTTATTCATTAGTACTGCATGGATACATCCAAGGCAGCAGCCAAGGCATGGGCGGATCTGAGTAAAATCACCAGCTTTTGCTTTGTTGGGATATTCAGGGTCAGCAAGGAATGATCTGCCCAAAGCAATAATATCAGCATCACCATCTTGAAGAATCTGTTCGGCATGCTCCGGGTATTTAATACGCCCCACAGTGATAACAGGAATACTTACATGTTTTTTAACTTCCCTTGCAAGATGTACAAAACATCCATGTTTGGTGTACATGGAAGGAATGGTCAATTCTGTAGAGCCATATACTCCTCCTGAAATATGAAGGTATGCAAGCCCGGCCTTTTCAAGCAAGGGAGCAATTTTTACAGTATCTTTAAGCTCCCAGCCATTTTCCATATAATCATTTCCATTGTTCCTAAGACCTACGGGAAAATCTTGTCCTGTTTTTTTCCGTATATCTTCAATGACTTCAAATAAAAACCTTGTCCTGTTTTCAATGGAGCCCCCATATTCATCTGTTCTGACATTTGAGTTGTGAGACATGAACTGGCTTACCAGATAACCGTGGGCACCATGAATTTCAATAAAATCAAAGCCAGCATTTTTACATCTTTGTGCAGCATCTCCAAAACAGCATACAAGATTTTTTATTTCATCAATCTCAAGGGCTCTGACTTTCCCTTTTACAACCGCAGGTGCAGGAATAGCTGAAGGCGCCACAATTTCATCAAGATATGCCTGGCGGCCACCATGCATGAGCTGAACTCCGAACAAAGTATCATATTGTTTGACCTCTTCAACCATTTTTTTAAGGCCTGGAAGACATGTGTCATCCCACATCTGGGGTAAATCAGGCAACTCCTGACCACCTGGATGAATACCGCCGCCTCCCACAAGCATCATGCCTGCCCCGCCTTTTGCTCTTTCTACAAAATACTGGGTTAACTGGTCAGTGACACAGCAGTTTTCATCCACACCAAAATTGATGCTCATTCCAGACATTAAAAGTCTGTTTTTAGAAGTTAAATTACCTATCTGAACCGGACTGAAAAGATTTGACAACATGTAAAAATTCCTTTTATAAATCAAAATAAATTTTAAAATCAAAACCTGATATAAGCCTGATAATCTTGCCTCTTTCTGGCTAATAAAGAGTGACAGCGAGAAATGTACTTGTGTTTATTCTTGTTGTCAAGCTGCATGCAGGAAATTGGTCTCCCATAGAAAATAAAATGTTGTTGCGGTGCAATTACTTTGTTATAGTTCTGAATAATTTTAATGGAATTAATTGAAATTCAGAAGGAGTATTTTCATATGTTACAACCCTTATTTATTAAAGCAACAAGTCTTTCAGATGCCTGGTTTCAAACTCTTTACAGATGTGTGGAACAGGGCGGATCTTTTACCATCGACCGCGGGTCATTTGAAGGCCAAAAAAGGCTTGAGTTTGATTTTATCACTATTCATATAACCCATCCAGCAAGTGTCCCACTGCTGCCAAAGGTAAATCCTGCCCTTGGCTTTCCAGATCCTGTGGACGAAGAATATCTTGATGATTATCTGCCATATCTTATGACAGGAGAAGAAAAAGAGGGTGAGTCCTATACCTATGGCCAGAGAATCTGTAAATGCAATTTTGATTATCTGCCGGATGATTATAAAAAATTAACTGAAATCCTGGTGCAGGAAAAAGAGATCTGGGAGGATAGAAATATCCTGATTCAAGAAGATGGGAAATATTATATTAACCAGATGGAAATGATGATCTGGACATATAAAAACAGGGGTGAAAGAAACAACCAGATGATTTTACAGGTTGGGCAGCCTTCTGATATGGTCTTGCTTGATCCTCCCTGCCTCAGGCACATTGATACAAGAATCCAGGATGGAAAACTTCATTTTTTCCCATACTTTCGATCATGGGATCTGTTTGGCGGATTTCCTGCAAATCTTGCTGCCATTGAGATGATGAAACAATATTGTGCTGAGCAAATAGGAGTTGAAAACGGTGAAATAATTGCATCCTCCAAAGGACTTCATATTTACGATTATGTATTTGAAATTGCTGAAGCCATAAGAGGGCGCTCCATGGATGAATTCAGGAAAATGCCTTAATAATAATGGAGTGGGAGTTAAAACGGTTTAAGCAGCTTGATGTGGATGAATTATATGAGTTGTTAAAATTAAGAGTGGATGTATTTGTGGTGGAACAAACCTGCCCTTACCATGAAATTGATGAAATCGACAGGCATCTCGACGCGCTTCATCTTTTGGGCAGAAAAAAAGAGGATGGAAAACTTGCAGCATATTTAAGAATTCTGCCCCCGGGGTTAAATTTTATTCAAACAAGCTTTGGCAGAGTGGTTGTGGCAAAAGAAAACCGGGGGGAGGGAATCAGCAATACCATGGTAAAAAAAACCCTTAAAATAATTGAACATACCTGGCCTGGAAACGATATCAAGATCGGCGCCCAGGTATATCTAAAACAATTTTATGTATCCCATGGTTTTAAGCCAGTATCCAAAGAATATCTTGAAGATGGGATCCCACATATTGATATGCTGAAAAAATGTATTTAAAATGGGAAAACAGAATTTACAAATATCAAATCACATCACTATTCCTGACAATGAAATTCAGTTTGAGGCCATAAGAGCCCGGGGGGCGGGTGGTCAAAATGTAAACAAGGTTTCAACAGCCATTCATCTAAGATTTGATATTCAAAATTCCAGCCTGCCTGATAATTACAAAGAAAAGATACTGGCTTTGAGTGACAATAGAATTTCCAAAGACGGCATCATTGTTATCAAGGCCCGAAGATTTCGAAGCCAGGTAAAAAACAGGGAAGATGCCTTAAGCAGGTTAAAATCCTTGATTTTAAAATCAATGGTTAAACAAAAAAAAAGGAAATCGACAAAACCTTCCAGAAACGCTAAAAAAAAACGTCTTGATAATAAAACAAAACACAGCAGGCTTAAACAATTGAGGCGAAAAGTGACAACACAAGATTAACTATTTCAAACACCTATCTGCCTGTAAGAGAGCTTCCAAGACTATATATTTCACTGCAATTCTCATATGTAAGTGCATTATCAAGACTTTTTATTTTTTCAAAATTATCCCTTATCTCTTCTGCAGATATTGCTCTTTTTGTATCACCGATACAGACTCCCTTACCAGAGACCATGGCTGACCGGGCAAACCAGCCAGCACTCATTGTAAAAACCATTCCAGATTCCAAATTTTCGTCTGAACACAGATAAGTTACAATGGGTGTGTTGAATTCTGCCCTGATTCTTTTGGTAACTTCTTTTGAAAAAACTCCTTTGGTCATACCGGTTGAAGCATTTGGTGCAACAGTATTGATTTTAATATTATATTTTGAAGTTTCAAGCTTTAAGGTATTCATAATCCCAATAACACCCATTTTCGCTGCACCATAATTTGACTGGCCAAAATTCCCATACATACCTGATGAAGAAGCAGTAAACACGATACGGCCATATCTGTTTTCTTTCATAGTCTTTAATGCAGGCTGAGTGACACAAAAAGCACCTTTCAAGTGGACGTTAATGACCTCGTCCCACTCCTGTTCTGTCATCTTAATAAATGTCCGGTCACGCAGTATCCCGGCATTATTAATCAGAATATCCACTTTTTCAAAATGCTTTATTGCCGTATTTACAATTGCTTGACCGCCTTTCATTGTGGAAACAGAATCATAATTTGCAACTGCTGTGCCGCCAGACTTTTCTATCTCTTCCACAACCATATCAGCTGTCTGTCCATAGTCAGGATGCCTGCCAATATCGTTAACAACAACTCTGACTCCTCTTCTTGCAAGGTCAATTGCATATTGTCTTCCTATGCCTGCTCCTGCTCCTGTAACAATGGCAACTCTGTTGACAAATGTGACAGATTCCATTTTCCCTCCAAATATATTGTTCTATTTTTTCATATTTGATTATTTATACTAAAACCATCAATATTGAAACTCAGGATTGCAGCCAATTTGATTTAGTATGGCTTTTATAAAAATTTCATTAGATATATAGATCAATTAATGATAAGACTTTGATAACATGGAAAAAGAAAATAGCAAATTGACAAAAAATCAGGTAGATGCTTTAAAATCCAGATGGAGAGAAAAAGATCCTGCAAGCAATGAAACAGCTTTAGTTCAGACCATTAAAGAACTTAGATCTGATTGTCAAAA
Source organism: Desulfobacterales bacterium HSG17 (assembly GCA_030377945.1). The sequence goes on from JAUCGD010000001.1 coordinate 33,839, forward strand.
AGATAGCCTGGATCGTCCTTTGAACATTGATTTGAGAGGTATTACTTTATCCAATGAAGACCTTTCAGATCTTAATTTATCAGGCTATGACCTGTCATGGGCTAACCTTAACAACGCAAATTTAAAAAGAACAAATTTAACGTATACTCAATTTTACCAAACAAGTTGTAGGCAGGCAATCCTTGATGAGTGCGAGTTTATGGGCTCTGATCTGACAGAGGCAGACTTAAATGAATGCAGTGCTAAACGATGCGGTTTTGGTGGAGCAGATCTTTCCAATGCAAGTATTATAAATGCAGATTTGAGCAATGCGAGTTTCATGCATTCAAAAATGGTTAGCGCAGATTTGAGGGCTTCCAACTTAGAAAATGCAAAGCTTTCAGATGTTGATATGACTGATGCAATTTTTACAAGGGCAAGACTTGTAAAAGCAGATTTAAAACACAGCAATGTCGCAGGTACAAATTTTGAACTGGCAGATATGCAGGAATGCCGGTTGCTGGGAATAAAAAATTTCAAAAAAGCTATGTGGATTGGTGCTGATATCAGGGATCTGGATCTGAGAGGTGCATATCTTGTAAGGCGGTATATTTCAGATGAAAATTATCTTTTTGAATTCCAGGCAAGTTCCCGTATTCACAGAATTATATATTTAATCTGGAAAGCCACTTCTGATTGCGGTAGAAGTCTGTTGCGATGGTTTGCCTGGCTGACCGGCCTGACATTGATTTTTGCAGCCATTTATACCCTGGTTGACATAGATTACGGCGATCATGCTACTATTTTTTCTCCTGTATATTTTAGCTTTATCACATTGACTACAGTGGGCTATGGCGATGCTGCCCCTGCATCTTTAATTGCACAGATTTTTGTTACATTACAGGCTATCACAGGCTATATGGGTCTGGGCGGACTTTTAAGCATCCTTGGCAATAAAATGGCAAGGCGGGCAGAATAAAACAAATTCAGATTTAATTAAGCAGGAGATATATGTTTTCATTTTTAAAAAAAAAAGAAGATCCAAAGAAACAGTTAAAAAAAATATTAAAAGGCTATGAATTACCATCTTTTCCTGCAGTGATAATGCAGATTTTACAAAAATTAAGAAGCCCTTATGCATCAGCTTCTGATATTGCCCAGTCTTTATCTCTTGATCCAGGATTATCTGTGAAACTATTAAGTATTGCCAATTCTGCTGCATTTTCACCAAAACACAGGATTGAGAACCTGACCCAGGCCATTGCTCTTGTGGGGTTGTCTCAATTAGAATCTCTAGTACTTGGTGTAGGCGTTGCCAAGGGTATTCCCAGTAAAACCTGCCAATACCATGATCCATCCCAGTTCTGGCTTACATCTGCAAGAAGGGCAATGCTTGCAACTGAACTCTCTTTGGTCATTTGTCCGGCAAAAGAATCAGAATGTTTTACCACAGCTTTTCTCCAGGATATGGCTCTGCCGTTTCTTGCCTGCCACAGAAGTGAAGATTATGACCAGATTTTTAAAAAATGGCACCTTGAAGGAGGTGATTTTTCAAAACTTGAAAGAGAAGTTTTACAATGGGATCATGCCCAGGTTGCCACATGGATATGCAGTGAATGGGGGCTTCCCGAAAATATTGCCATGGGTATAAAATATCATCATAATACAGATAATGACGATGATTATGAAGTTTTAGGACCTGTAAGACTTGTTTCAATATTAAGGGACGGTGATTCTGAACAGGAAAATGGATTAGATGAAATCATGGAGCAGGCGAACAAATTTTTCCATATTTCAGAAGATAAAATGGAATCCATTGTTAAGTCAAGTTTTGAAAAAGCCAAGGATCTTGCCCGCATGATTGTTTGATTTTTTCTTTTTACAAGTTTTTTACAACTTCTTTACCTCATTATGACACATTGAACAATTTATCCTTGTATATAATTACTAAAGACATTTAAAAAATGTCAACAAAGGTAATTAAAAAACAATTTTAAGTACAGGGAGACAAACAATGACACAATTAAAACAATACTATTTTTCAGCAATTCTTTCATTTTTTGCAATCACAGCTGTTTTTTCTTTAATCACAGGCACAGCTTGGGCAAAAGCCGAACATAATAAAGTAATATGCAGAGTTGAAACAGACAGAGCAATCCTTCCGGCAGGAGATTCTCAAACAGTTATACTCAAAATAACACTTGACGCTCCTGCTGCCCCAGTTAATATCAAAAGACCTGCTGTAAATCTTTCTCTGGTATTGGATCAGTCAGGCTCCATGAACGGAACCAAGATAAAAAAAGCCAAAGCAGCAGCAATTGAGGCTTTGACCCGTCTTGGATTACAGGATATTTTTTCTGTCATAGTTTATGACACCAATGTTCACACAATTGTTCCAGCCCAGAAAACCGAGAATATACAGGGAATTATTAATACCATTCAACAGATTCGTGCAGGAGGCAGTACAGCTCTTTTTGGTGGCGTAAGCCAGGGTGCAGCAGAGATACGTAAAAACCTTGAAAGTGATTTTGTTCATCGTATTATTCTATTGTCTGATGGTCTTGCCAATGTAGGCCCAAGAATGCCGGGTGATCTTGGAAGACTTGGAGCAGCTTTAATTAAAGAAAATATTTCAGTGACAACCATAGGTGTTGGTACAGATTATAATGAAGATCTTATGGCACAGCTTGCCCAGAAAAGTGATGGCAATATATATTTTGTTGAGTCAGGAGTTGATTTGCCGCGAATTTTTGCAGCAGAACTTGGTGATGTATTAAATGTTGTGGCAAAAAAAGTTAAAGTGACCATTACATTGCCGGATAATATTCAGGCTGTTAAAATAATTGGCAGGGAAGGCAGAATACGGAATAATCAGGTTGAACTTTATATGAATCAGCTTTATGGGAACCAGGAGAAATATGCTCTTATTGAAGTTAATATACCAGAATCAAGATCCTGGTCAAACCCGGGAACAAAAATCAAGATTGCCCATGCTGATGTTATCTATGATAATCCTTTTACAAATACCAGAGAACAATCAACAGGAGTTTCCTACGCCTCTTTCAGCAAAGATTCCAAAAAAATTGCCAAATCAGCCAATATTGATGTTGTAAGAGAATATCAACTCAACCTGAATGCGCTTGCCCAGGAAAAAGCCATTAAATTGTCTGATAAGGGGAATAAAAAAGAAGCTGTAGAAGAGCTTAAACAGTCTGCTGCAAGATTAAAAAAAATAGGAACTCTTTATGAAGATGATAAAATGTTAGAGCAGGCTGGTGCAATAGAAATACAGGCTGACAGGATTGAAAGCCAGGGTATGAGCAAAAAAAGCCGTAAACTTTTAAGGACTGAATCCTACCAGATGAAAAATCAACAAATGATAAAAAAATAAGAAAGATTAAAATTACTTCTTTCATTGAAAAAAACTGATATGGTATAGGGTATGAAAAGCAGACGTTCAATTATTATTTTCTGGGCATTATTTCTAATGCCCACCCTTATAATTGCAGGCATTGCCTTAAAACTTCTGTCCCATGAGCAGGAACGCATTAATCAATCTGCCATAAGTGCTTTGTCCCAGAGAGCGGAGGCAGTATCGCAAACCATTCATATTACCATAGAAGATGTCCTGGAGAATTTAAAACAGTCATTGCTTGCAATTGAGCAGGAGAAACTTGAAACAACTCTCTTGATATGGGAAGGGACAAATCCTCTTGTACGCAATATTTTTATATACAACAATCAAACACTTGAATATCCTGCCAAAGGTATGGAATCTACCCTGGAAGAACGGCGGTTTATAGCAAGATACGAACCCCTGTTTTCAGGGAGAGTGAAATTTGATTTTAATACTGCTCCTGCAAAGGATTTTGGTACTGCTTCTGCAAAAGAATTACAAAAACTTAAAGGTATAGGAGCCGCTTATCCAAAAACAGCAAAATATGATTCTATCTCAGAGAAACAAACTATATCATCCCGACAAAAGCTTGTTGCTCTCTCTAAAGCTCCTGGGATTGGCCAAAAAATTTCAAGTTTAAATGAATTAAAGCAAAATTCAACCAGCAAATCAGGATGGATTCCATGGTTCAGCGAAAACCGACTGCATATTCTCGGCTGGGTTAAAAATAGTGAAAAAGGTTCCATATATGGCATTGAACTGGAATTAATGACTTTATTATCAAGACTGGTTCTTGATTTCCCTGAAATTTTAAACCCGGGAGCTGCCCTGGTACTCATGGATGGAAATGGAAATCTCATGCATCAGACCGGTACAATGGAGGTTAATCCCGACAAAAAACCTGTAAAACTTATTCATGTTTCAAATCTTCTTCCCCACTGGTATATTGGTATTTTCATAGATGCTAAAGGCTTTGGTACAACAAAAGGTTTTTTATATATTTCAATACTTTTACTTGCTATTTTCATTGTTGCCATCATATCAGGCGGTATCCTTTTAACCCGCCTGACCCTGGCCAACATGAAAGATGCAAGGCAAAAAACTTCTTTTGTCTCTTCCGTATCCCATGAGCTTAAAACGCCCCTGACCAGTATAAGGATGTATGCTGAACTTTTATTGTCAAAAAGAGTAAAAAATGAAGATAAAATTCAGACATACCTTTCAACCATAGTCAATGAAAGCTCCCGCTTAACAAGGTTGATTAATAATATCCTTGATTTTGGAAAACTTGAACATGGCAATAAGAAATATCATTTGGAAATTTTTGAACTTGATAGATTTCTGGAACATACAATCAATACTCACAATATCAGAATAGAGAGCCAGGGTCTTGAAATTAAAACCTTGATTAAAAAAGAAAATTATAAAATAAAAACAGATAAAGATGCCCTGGAACAGGTGATTTTAAACCTGCTGGACAATGCTTTAAAATATGCAGGGCAGGGAAAATTTATCAAGTTCGTGCTAAAAAAAGAGAATTCCAGCATTGTTTTCAAAATATGTGATGACGGGCCCGGTATTCCTAAAGAGCAGCAATCTAAAATTTTTGAAAAATTTCACAGAATTGATAACTCTTTAACTTCACAGCAGCCAGGTTCTGGCCTTGGGTTAAGTATTGCACAGCAGATTATAAAAGATCTTGGAGGAAAGCTCTATTTTAAACCAGTGTCTCCCAATGGAAGTTGTTTTATAATAAGGATAAATAATTATGACCCAAGTTAAGACCCCAAATATGATCAAACTTAAAATTCTTGTAGCTGAAGATGATGCCAATATCAGAATGGGACTTGTGGACACCCTTGAGAGTGAAAATTATCATGTAGTGGAAGCCAGCGACGGGGCCAGAGCTCTTGAATTGTTTAACAATAATAAATTTGACCTGATTCTTCTTGATGTCATGATGCCGGCAAAAAGCGGATATGATGTTTGTCAGGATATCAGAATGGTTGATAAAGATATCCCGATTATAATGCTGACAGCCAAGGGAGAAGAGTTTGACAAAGTTCTCGGGCTCAAACTTGGAGCAGATGATTATATTACAAAACCCTTTGGTATCCATGAACTGCTTGCAAGAATAAGTGCAGTCCTGCGCAGAGCAAAAAGAGGTATCAATCCTGAAGAAAAATCTTTGCAGAATAAATTCAAATTTGGAGAATTTGAAGTCAATACCAGAACCTATAAATTATCAGGCAAAGGCAGCAGCATTGATCTTTCAGAAAGAGAGGTCAAACTTATTGAATATTTTCATGAATACCCCAATGAAGTTTTAAGCCGGGATGATATCTTAAACGCCATCTGGGGAATTGATTATTTTGGCACAACCAGAACCCTTGACCAGCATATTGCACAACTTAGAAAAAAAATAGAAAAAGACTCTTCCAAACCCTGCCTTATCACTACTGTTCATGGGGTAGGATACAGGTATGAGACTTAATGTGGACTACCGGTTTCAATAAAAAATTATACCAGACGAACTGGTAATTTAGGTCATTTTCGCGGCTGCACCGTGATTATCCTATGTAATATGATGGTATAAATTATTACATTATTTATCCATTTTAGCACTTTTTTTACATAGTGATTTATTTTTCAAATATCTTTATCTATGTATACCAAGGCATTCTGACGAATAGATATTGGTACCATTTTTGCAGCAAAACAACAGTAATATATTTATAGCGAACTAAATATGTTGAAATAATACATTTAATATAAGGAGAAAAAGAACGATGAAAACGTCATCTATCCCATTGCTTATTCTGAGTGTTTGTTTGTTGTTTTTAACGTCATGTACATCACTCAAAACAGCAAAAATTGTTCCTGAAGGTATGATTAAAGATTTAACTCCTGCTTTTAATGCCGGAGATTTAAATTCAACAGTAGATGGCCTGATAATATTAATGGATGCATCTTCGTCAATGGGAGAAACCCACCTGGAGTATAGTAAATTCGACGTTGCAAAGGCTTTTATTGCAAGAATGAATAAAACAATGCCACCGATTTCAACTGTTTCCGGCTTAAGAACTTTTGGGCATGCGCAGGTGCTTTCAAGACAGAACACAAATTTATTTTATGGGATGGCACCTTATAACAGGGCAGAAATGGCTAAAGGGTTATCTGCTGTCACACCTTGGGGCGGCCCAACACCGATATCAGATGCAATCACAGCAGTGAATGAGGATTTTGCAAATATCGCAGGAAATAAGGTGCTCATTATTGTCAGTGACGGCAAGGATTTAGATGACAAGCCAATCATTGCAGCACAAAAATTACAGGCCAAGATGGGACAAAAACTATGTATCTATACTGTGTTGGTTGGAGAGGATAGTAAAGGAAAGGCATTGCTGAAAAAAATTGCTGCTGTTTCTCAATGTGGCCATATGGTATTAGCGCATGAGATTAACTCGGTAGAATCCATGGTTGATTATGTCACAGATGTATTTTTCAACAAAGAAGACCAAGGGCTTGGATATCATAAAGCAGAGCTTTTGATCAAAAGTCTTGGCAAAATTCATTTTGATTTTGATGAATCAATACTTACTGACTCTGAAAAATATATACTGAATCAACATATAAAAAAATTAGTCAATACACCTGAGATAAAAATCATAATTCAAGGGCATACATCTGCCAAAGGGGCTGAAGCATACAATCAAATATTAAGTGAAAAAAGGGCGTTGGCGGTTAAAAATTATCTGATAAACATTGGCAATATTTCTTCAGAAAGATTTTCTACTATTGGGTTCGGAGAGACAAAACCATTGATTATTGAATCAAATCCCAAAAATATTAATTCAGCAGAAGCCATATCAAATAGACGGGTTGTGTTTGACATAGCTGAGCATTAAGATAACTGCAGTTAGATAAGCCTTGTCCCAAAAAGTATATCCTTGTTCAGGTGCACGAAATACTTAAAAGGGAACGCCTGTGAAAATCAGGGAAACCCCCGAATCAGAGGAGTTTTGTTTCTTGTTTAGCGTACTTTCTTTGACAAAGACAAAAGAAATCAGTGTGTGGCTGCATCCTTGGAATCATAATCTTTGATCCTCTGGTTTTGTGCAAACCGCATATAATCTTTATCTTTGTTAAGTATATGGTGTGTAAGCCAATCATACACAAAAGTAATGAAATCATACACTGACTCGTCATCTTTAAATGGCTGAGCGCTTATGGTGTTTAGCTTTGTGATAAGTTCTGCGTGCAGCTTTTTGTGCTCTTTAAGTTTAGGGTAATTGATTCTTTGCATCATTTTTTCTTCAGCAGTAAAATGCTCCCGTGTATACTTGTATAAGAGCATTATGATTTTTTTAATTCGTTGATGATCAAGATCATCTCCAAGAGAATTAGCCAAATCAAACAATGTTTTGTGTTGTACATCAATTTCTGAGTTAGCAACCGAAAACGAATCATCCCATTCAAATACTATTGCCATATACTTACTCCTTTTTATCTCTAACACAATGTTGAAATTCGAAATTATAAAATTCATGGTACTACATATTGCTGTTAAAACAAATAAATTTTCACAAATGTAATTCACCGATATGAGAAAAGACGAGAATCTATTATTGCCTTGTATAATTTTTAAAAATATTTATATCTTTGTTCAGGTGCACAAAATGCTCTTAACTGATCAAATTTCTAAATGAGTAATCCATCTCCTGCCACGGTTTGGGTCGGGAATGTGCCAGTGCTCTTTGTATTACCGCTTCTAAACTGTGACTGCTGTTTTGAGTAACAAAAATAGTCTCCATATATCTTGCAAACGGCATTTTCCGCCCTTCAAAATTTCTTGCAATGGGGTAATTTATATCTTCCTGTAACACTATCCATTTAATACAGCGGAGCAATTCTTCAATTTTCAAATCAAAAAAATTCCCATACGTATTATAGGCTTTGTTACCATGTGCTTTCTGGACTTTTGAGATTAAAGATTGTGGGGCTGTAACTGGTTTGTATGGTAGAATTGCTATGGCTTTTGCCAGGTCCATAGCTCCTTGTTGTGCTACCTTAATCAAAACATGTCTCAGGTTTTTTGCTGACATCCCGCCATTTTGGATCTTATTGAAGATATCAGTAATAATGTTGGCATGTGATAATGCTGTGGTGCTGCCATTTCGGGTTATATCTACACGGTAATCGTAAACAATTTTATTTCTTGAAACAGAAGCTTTATATCCTGGAAAGGAAATTATAATTTGTGTTCCATTGCTGCATGTTTCAAGGATCACTTGTGAGGCATGGGTCTTCTCCTTTTGAACATTGGCAGTAAAATTGTTTTTTTGAAAAATATTTAGCAGATAATTCTCTGATTGTTGAAAATTCATTTTTACCCTCTGTTCATAACAGCCTATATCTTAAAGTCATATTGAGGCTTATGTCAGTGATTTGCAAAACATAACTTATTTTGGATCAGTAAGCAAATTTTTATAAAAAATGAACATTTGTTCATTTTTTCTTGACATTAATTCAACGCCCAGGCATGTTGTCAGTATGAAAATTCTAATCTGCATTAAACAGATCAATGCCAGCGGGGAAATTAACCTGTTTGATGCCCATGCCCTTGAAGAGGCTGTAAGATTAAAACAAGAGTTTGAAACGTGTGGAAACAAGGATTTTTGTTCTGTTGATGTTGTAACAGTTGGCCCGCCTGAAAGTTCAAAAATTATCAGACGGGCTTTTGGCATGGGGGCTGACAAAGGATATCATATTGTCACCAAAGATATTGCATACGGTTTTTCGTTTGAGATCGCATCAAAACTCGCTGTTATAGCAACAAAAACATCCTATGATTTGATTTTAACCGGGATTATGTCCCAGGATTTCATGTCAGGACAGACAGGCCCAATGCTTGCTGAAATTTTGGATCTGCCCTGTGTTACAGGTGTGATTAAAACGAATCTGACAAATGATAGTTATTCAATTGAGGTGGAACAGGAGATGGAAAATGGCTTCCGCAATTGTCTTGAGGTTACCCTACCCGCACTTCTAACCATTCAGGCTGGTATAAATACCCCAGGATATCCTACTCTCTCCAGGATGCTGGCAGCAGGCAATAAAGAGATCATTACCTTTAGAGAAGCAGAGCTTTTTCCAGAAAATCTTGAGCCGTTTCAGGCACGAGAAACTTATGTGTCAATGGAAGATCCACAAAAAACAAGAACTGGTCATGTATTGAAAGGATCAATAACAGACAAGGCACACCAATTATTCACTATCTTGCAGAAAAAGGCACTGGTATGAAACATATACTGGTAATTGCCGAAGTGTTTGAAGATTTGATCCAACCTGTTACTTTGGAACTAATAGCTGCTGCTCTTAGAATCGTAGATTTACAACAGTCTGGCCTCATTAAAGTTATTGTCCCTTTAGATGATCCTTTACCCCTTGCTGACAAGCTTGCAACACAAATTGGCCTGGATATTATTGGTCTGAAAATTGCTGATTTAAAAGGCTATAACAGTGATGTTTATAAACAGTGTCTCAGCCAGTTGATAAAAACAATGGAGCCCTCTCATATTCTCATTGCCCATACCTCACAGGGCCAGGATTTTGCTCCGGGTCTTGCCATAGGATTAAAGGCAGCCTCAATACCAGGAGTTAATGAAATCAGGTCAGACAATAAAATTTTGCTCTATTCACGATCTGTATTGGGCAATACCAGGAATATGGTTGTCAGACCAGTGCCGGGCCTGCCTGTGGTTTTAACTATAATGCCAGGAATATTCCAACCTGGTAATTTTGATAGCCCGGAAAAAGGGCAAGTGAAGATCCTTGAAGGTTTGTTCGACCTTGAATCTGAATCGGGGGTTAAATCGGGGAATGACACCACAAGGCGTATCAGGTATCAAAAAATCTTAAAAAAGAGCTGTGAAAACCAGGCTTTGAAAGGGGCAAAAATTATTGTCTCTGCCGGTCGCGGAATTGGAAAAAAAGAAAACCTTGAAACCATTTTCCAGTTTGCACAATGTTTTTCTTCTTCTTCGGTTGGCGCATCCCGACCACTTATTGACATGGGATGGATGAGATATGAACACCAGGTTGGCATCACCGGAACAACAGTTATGCCCAAACTTTATATTTCATGCGGAATTTCCGGCTCTTCCCAACATCTAACAGGAATGAAAGATGCACAATTTGTGGTGAGCATTAATAATAATCCTGATGCCCCGATATTTCGCCATTCAGACCTGTGTATTGTTGAAGATATACATGAATTTATACAGGCTTTTTTAAAGGAAGCTAAAAAAGATAAGGAGATATAATGGAGTTTACAATTTCAGATAAAATCAAAACTATTGTGGATATGATTAATGAGTTTGTGGAAAAAGAACTTATCCCGATTGAGCCTGAATTTCTGGTCAAAGATTTTAAAGAGCTGTTACCTGTGCTGAGAGAAAAACAGGCCATGGTAAAAAAAATGGAGTTGTGGGCTCCTAATTTCCCCGTTGAATGTGGAGGCATGGGACTTTCTCTTCTTGAACATGGTCTTGTTTCCGAAGCATTGGGGCGATCACCTCTGGGCCATTATGTGTTCTGGTGCCAGGCTCCCGATGCCGGTAATGTTGAAATTCTCCATGAACATGGCACAGATGAACAAAAAGAACTCTATCTTAATCCCCTTGTGGAGGGAAAAATCCGATCATGTTTTGCCATGACCGAGGTTGATATGCCAGGTTCCAATCCAGTAATGCTGGAGTCCACTGCAGTAAAGGATGGTGATTATTATATCATTAATGGTCATAAATGGTACACAACAGCAGCAGATGGAGCTGATTTTGCCATTGCCATGGTTGTTACAAACCCAAAAGCTTCCACCTATCTCCAGGCCAGCATGATCATTGTACCCACTGCTACCAAAGGCTTTAATCTTGTAAGAAATATTCCAGTCATGGGCCATGAAGGCAGTGATTATTTCAGCCATGCCGAGATTTTATTTGAATCCTGCCGAGTACCGCAAAAAAATCTACTGGGCACTGAAGGTCATGGCTTTGTGATTGCTCAGGATCGTCTGGGCCCGGGACGTATCCATCACTGCATGCGCTGGCTTGGAATCTGTCAGAGGGCACTTGACCTTATGTGCAGACGGGCCAATGAGCGGGTAATTTCACCTACCGGCAAAACTCTGGCAACCCGGCAGACTATTCAAAACTGGGTTGCTGAATCAGCTACTGAGCTTCAGGCAGCAAGGCTTTTAACCCTCAACTCTGCCTGGCAGATTGATACCATGGGAGCAAAAAAGGCCAGGGACAGCATATCAATGATTAAATTTGTTGTGGCAAATACAATGAACAAGATAGTGGACAGAGCCTTGCAGGTTCACGGAGGTCTTGGCATGACCGATGATACTATTCTTGCATTTTTCTACCGCCACGAAAGGGCTTCAAGAATTTATGATGGCGCTGATGAGGTGCATAAGACTTCTCTGGCAAAAAGGATATTAAGAACATATCAATAATGAGTATTTAGATGAATTATAAAGAATTTAAAAAATTGTATGCTGTCTCAAATCAGGATATTTCAAGAGAGGTGTTCTATAAAAACAGGGACAGTATACAAATTAAAAAAGAGAAAACAGCTGTAAATAATTTAGAGAAGATATTTAACGCTGTATTCTACATTAGCAGCAAAAAAGGCTTTCACTCCATGAGTATGCGAGATTTAAGTCAAAAAACAGGTATGAGCCTTGGATCAGTGTATGCTTATTTCCCGGGCAAAAAAGTACTTTTGGACATAATACAGACTCAAGGATGGTCCATCGTAAAAAAAGATCTTGACCAGGTTTCCAAATCCCATGAGCATCCACACAAAAAACTGAGGGCAGTGCTTAAAGCCCACATTTTTCTTTCTGAATTATTTACCCATTGGTTTTATTTCACTTTTATGGAGGCCCGTCATCTTGAGGCAGTTAAATCCATGGAAGAGTATACCCAGAAAATTATTACGGATATTCTGGTAAGCGGAGATGAACAGGGAATTTTTAAATCCATGGATCATGCTTTGACTGCAAGTATGATAAAGGCAATGCAGCAGGAGTGGTACCTTAAAAGGTGGAAATATAAAAATTTAAAAATATCAGTGGACCAATATGCAGACCATGTGATCAATATGGTGGAATCATTTTGCCTTAGAGGAGAAACATTATGGGAATAACTGACAAAGCAGGAACAATCAGACCCGGTGAAGAAATTGACCCGGCAGCAGTAAAAAGTTTTTTACAGAAAAATATTACAGGACTTACTGGAGAAATTGCCATTACACAGTTTCCCAGTGGTTTTTCCAATTTAACATATATGATTGATATGTGCGGCAGACAGATGGTGCTGCGACGCCCTCCAATTGGTGCAAAAGTTAAGGCTGGTCATGACATGGGACGGGAATACAAGGTGCTTAAAGCTTTGCATCCTGTTTTTTCTCTCTGCCCTGCGCCCCTTGCATATACAGAAGACACATCAATTATTGGCTCTCCTTTTTTCATCATGGATAAGTTATCCGGTATTATCCTGCGCAAGGATATACCCAAAGAACTTGCTTTCTCAAAAAAACAGGCAAAACAGCTATGCATGAACCTTATCGATCTGCTTGCAGATATCCATGGTATTGATGTAAAAAAAACAGGCCTGGATTTTATTGGAAAGCCAACCGGCTATGTTAAGCGCCAGGTGGAAGGATGGAGTAAACGATATCAAAAAGCAAAAACCAATGATGCGCCGGATTGTAAAATTATCATGGAATGGCTCAAAGATAAAATGCCGCAAGATACTGATCATCCTACAATTGTACATAATGACTACAAGTTTGATAATGTGGTATTAGATACGGACAGGCCTGAAAAAATCATTGGCATACTTGACTGGGAAATGACAACCTATGGTGACCCTTTGATGGATCTTGGAAACTCTCTTGCCTATTGGGTAGAAAAAAATGATTCTGATGAAATCCAGATGATGAGGACAATGCCAACAAATATGCCAGGAGCTTTAACGCGACAGGGAATACTGGACTATTATGAAAAAAAGACAGGCAGGAGCACGCTGCAGTTTGATTTTTATTACTGTTTTGGTCTGTTCCGCCTTGCAGTCATAGCTCAGCAGATTTACTACAGATATTATCACAAAATTACAGACAACAAACGATTTGCAATGCTGATATTTGGTGTAATTGCACTTGAAAAAACTGCCCTGAAACTTATAGAATCATCTGAGTTATAATTTTATTACAATAGGCATTTATTTTGCAACTGAAACAGGAGAAAACAGATATGAAGGATTTTGAGTTAAAAGGAAGAACCGCTGTTATCACAGGAGCAAGTCGTGGAATAGGGCTTGCAATCACGCAAAAACTTGCTCAATATGGAGCACAGTGCATCATGGTGAGCAGAAAGATTGAACCCTTAGAAGCTGCAGCTGCTGAAATCAGGGAAGATGGTGGCAAAGCAGAGGCAATTGCCTGCCACACAGGATATCCGGATCAAATTAAAACCATGTATGAAAAAGTTATGAAAAAGTATGGAGCTCTTGATATTCTTGTGAACAATGCTGCCACCAACCCACATTTTGGTGAAATGATTACAGCAGATGAAGGAGTCTGGGACAAGACCCTGGATGTAAATATCAAGGGACCTTTTTTTATGATTAAACATGCTGTCCCATTAATGAAGGATAAAGGTGCCATTGTTAATGTTTCATCGGTAAATGCAGTAAAACCAATGATGTTTCAGGGAGTTTATTCTGCCACCAAAGCAGCCCTGGCAAATATGACCCAGACCCTGGCAAAAGAGCTTGCACCAAAAGGAATCAGGATTAATAACCTGCTGCCCGGACTTACTGACACCAAGTTTGCATCAGCTATAATTTCTTCTGAAGAGATCTGTAATTATGCTGTATCCCAGATTCCCATGGGACGATATGCACAACCTGAAGAGATGGCAGGAGCTGTACTATACCTTGTATCTGATGCTGCCTCATTTACAACAGGTGCCAGCCTGATTTGTGATGGTGGTATGCTGGTATAATTCAAAATAAATGGTTCTACCCTGAAGGGTAGAAACTGAGAAGGAGAAAAAAATGACTCAAGTTATAGCAGATCAAAAAGAGATAGAGTTCATCCTTTATGAACAATTCAATGCTGAAAAATTATTGACCCATGAAAAATATAAAGGCTTTTCAAAAAAAATCTTTGATATGATTCTTTCCGAAGCCAGGAAAATAGCGATAAATGAAATCTTACCCACACTGGCTGACGGCGATAAACAAGGAGTACAGTTTGAGAATGGAAAAGTAGCTGTACCTGATTCCTTTCACAGAGCCAGAAAAGTAGTAAGAGAGGCAGATCTGACCTCAATCATGGAAGATCCTGATTGGGGAGGTCAGGGATTACCATTTTTGATCAGTATTGCCATCATGGAGTATACAGTAGGGGCAAATTATGCCTTGAGCGGGTATATCAATATGGGTCATGGCACTGGAAAGATGATTGAAATATTTGGGACAAAACAATTAAAAAATCTGTTTCTTGAAAACCTCTATAATGCAAAATGGAGCGGCACCATGCTCCTCACCGAGCCTGAAGCTGGGTCAGACGTGGGTGCCATCACCACAACTGCCAAAAAAAACAGTGACGGTACCTACTCTATTACAGGTAATAAAATTTTTATTACAAATGGTGAACATGATATGACTCAAAATATCATTCACCCGGTTCTGGCACGAATTGAAGGTGCTCCCAAAGGAAGCCGCGGTATTTCTATCTTTATTGTTCCAAAAATCTGGGTCAATGAAGATAAAAGCCTGGCAGAACCCAATGATGTCCAGTGTGTGGGGATTGAAGATAAAATGGGATTTCATGGCTCTGCAACCTGCTCCATGGCGCTGGGTTCCAAAGGAGAATGCCGTGGATTTCTGCTGGGAGAAGAGAACAAAGGCCTTCAAATTATGTTCCATATGATGAATGAGGCAAGGCTCAGTGTTGGATTCCAGGGCAGTACAACAGCATCCCTTGCCTATCTCTATGCCCTTGATTATGCCAGACAGCGAATCCAGGGTAAAGATCTTGCCAGTATGAAAGACCCTGAGTCTGAATCAATCCCCATTATCCGCCATCCTGATGTAAGGAGAATGTTGACTTGGATGAAGACCCACGTTGATGGGATGAGGAGTATGATTTATTATATAGCCACATGCGTTGATCAAAAAGAGAGTGCAGAAGATAAAACTCAAAGAGAACAGGCAGGCGATATCATTGAGCTTTTAACCCCGATAGTAAAAGCCTATTGTGCCCAACGCGGTTTTGAAGTCTGTGTCCAGGCAGTGCAGGTATTTGGCGGTTATGGCTACATAAAAGAATTTCCTGTAGAACAACTGGTCAGGGATGTTAAAATTGCCTCAATTTATGAAGGTACCGATGGTATCCAGGCCATGGATTTTCTGGGACGCAAACTGGGCATGAAAAAAGGCATGATCTTCAAAGGTCTTCTTGATGAAATGGGTAAAACCATTGCTGATGCGAAAAAATTCGAATCATTAACATCCATGGCTGAATCCCTTGGCAAGGCAGCAGAAACTCTTGGCATTACAGCTTTTGGACTTGGAAGTGCTGCCATGTCTGAAAAATATACCACAGCCTTTGCCAATGCTCATCCTTTTCTTGAGGCAACAGGAGACGTGGTCATGGGGTGGATGCATTTATGGCGTGCGCTTACTGCTGCAAAAGCCCTTGAAACAAAGCAGAAGAAAAAATCTGGAAAAAAGAACCAGATTTTTTATGCGGGCATTGTAACCTCTGCCCGTTTCTATATAGAAACAGTATTGCCGGTAGCCCAGGGAAGAATGGCTTCTGTTCAGGCTTTATCAGATGCAGCCTTAAATATGGATGAAGCCTCTTTTGACTAATTAAAGGAAACTACCATGGCAGATAAATTTATGAGCATGAAAAATCTTAAATTCACTCTTTTTTCCAGGGGAGGGAAATATTGCTCAGATACACACACTTATTTAAATGAGCATACACTAAAAACCATTGATATGATTTTCAAAGCCGCTGACGAGCTTGCAAAAAAAACCATGCATCCCATGTTTGAAGATATGGACCGCCAGCCGCCTTCATTGCAAAAAGGCAGCGTTGCAGTCCACGAAGGGGTCAGGCCCATGCTTGAAACATTGGGCAAAGATGGCTGGATTGCAGCAGGTTTTCCAGAAAAATGGGACGGAGAGGATATGCCTTCATCCCTTCTTTTGTGCATTAATTTTATTTTTGCCACTGCCAACTATTCAGCTTCAGTATATGCGGGTCTTACCATGGGTGCTGCAAAGTTGATTTTAAGTTTTGGTTCACAATCACTTCAAAATACCTATCTGCCTCCCATGTTGTCAGGTAAATGGCAGGGAACCATGGCGCTTACAGAGCCGGAAGCAGGAACTTCCCTTGGTGACCTTTCCACTGAAGCCATACCCTTTAAAAACGGCCAATATAAAATAAACGGAGAAAAAATCTTTATCTCTGCCGGAGATCATGATGGCGTGGATAATGTGGTTCATCTCATGCTGGCAAGGATAAAAGGGGCTCCTGCCGGAGTAAAAGGAATATCTCTTTTTGTTGTGCCTAAATTCAGACCTAAATTAAAACCCAAGTTAAAATTTGATGACAGTGGCAGCTTAATTGACAATGATGTCACTGTTACCCAGATATTTCACAAGCTTGGATACCGTGGAGCACCCATTACCGGTCTGCGCATGGGAGAAAATGATAATTGTATAGGCTGGCTTGTGGGAAAAGAGCATAAAGGTCTTTTCTATATGTTCCAGATGATGAATAATGCAAGGCTTGAAGTTGGTATGGGAGCCACTGCCATAGCAACATCAGCTTACCAAGCATCTTTGGATTATTGTCGTTCCCGGCGACAGGGAAGAACAATTACAGCCAGTAAAGATTCTAATCCCACACCTATTATTCATCACCCCGATGTCAAACGAATGCTTCTGTTTCAACGTGCGGTAGTTGAAGGCTCTCTTTCCCTTATTCTTCAATGCGGAATGTATGAAGATATTCTTGCCCGAAATTCTTCACAAACAGACCCTTCAAAAAAAGACTGTCACCTGCTTTTGGAAATTCTTACGCCTGTGGCTAAAACATATCCATCAGAGATGGGAATTTTATCCACAAGCTCTGCCATTCAATGTTTCGGCGGATATGGATATTGTGATGACTTCCCGGTGGAGCAGCATTTCAGAGATATGCGCATCCATACCATCCATGAAGGCACCACTGGAATACAGGGTTTAGATCTTCTTGGAAGAAAAGTGGTCATGGAAAATGGCAGGGCTTTAATTCTACTTAAACAGGAGATAGAGAGCAGTATTAAAGCTGCACAACACCACAGTGAACTTGGTGCAATGGCTCAGGAATTGACAGATTCCATGGAAACAGTGGAAAAAACCACCATGGATCTCGGAACAATAGCAATGGAGAAAGGGCATGAAGCATATCTTGCCGATGCAACCCTGTATCTTGAGATGTTTGGAATCCTTGTCATTGCCTGGCAATGGCTTATTATGGCACAGGCAGCATCACAGGCCCTGGAAAATAAAAAAAGCAATCGGTTTTATAAAGGCAAAATTCATGTAGCACAATACTTTTTTGCCTATGAATTGCCAAAAATTCAAGGGTTATCTAAAACATTAACTAACAAAACCAAAATAACAGTTGATATGCCCGATGGCTGTTTTACCGATTAACCGCCATGCATTGACAATAATAAGGTTTAGCAGCTAAATACACCAGCAGACATATACTCTGGTCCTTTTCAAGGATATTAGAAGGCAGTAAAGGGTGGGGCTTGGTTATATTCTTCAGTCAAGTGAATACGGCCTTGCTGGGATCCTAAGTTTTTATAGCGGTCATATTCTGGCTGACCTGGCCTGGTATACCATAATTTCAACAGCCGTGGGAAAAGGTCGTTCGTTTTTCAGTGATAAGGTTTATAGATGGATTATCGGATGCTGTGCCGGTTTCCTGGTATTATTTTCCGTTTACCTATTCTTTGGTGTGATCCGATATTAAAGAATTTAGACATTATTTTTAAAGTCGTTGAATAAAAAAATGTGTAAATCCTAAAAATTTTACAGCAAGTTTAACAGGGATAGCCTGGGGCTGTCATTCTCCTGAACAATGGAAATTGCCATTCAAATAGTCCTCACCTTAACCACCTGGGTTTGATCTGCCAAATTTTATATATCAGGTTCCAATAACAAAATACCGCTGATATTATTGAAAAATGGATCATAGTTCACTGAGAGTGGGCAGGCTGAGCTACCAGGCGAACGCCAAGGGCTGCACAGACTTTATTAATTGTTTCAAATCGAGGTTTGGCATTTGGTTTAAGTGCTTTATACAAGGCTTCACGGGTTATTCCTGTTAATTTGGCAACTTCACTCATACCACGTGCCTTGGCAGCAACCCCTAGAGCGTGGGCCAACTCGGCGGCATCACCGTCTTCAATCACCATAGTGATATAAGCAGCAATGTCTTCTTCGCTTTTGAGTTGCTGGGCCATATCAAAATCCGGCAAATCTGCAATTCGTTTTTTCATGGTTCAATCCTCCAAAGTGGTTTCCCGCTGTTTAGCTTTTGCAATATCGTTCTCCTGGCTGCCCTTGTCTCCACCACCAAGCATAACGATCAGTGTTTTACCTCGCTTGACATAGTACATTCTCCAACCTGGACCGAAATATTCCCTCATTTCAAAGACGCCTTCGCCCACTGGCTTTACATCACCGAGGTTGCCATGCTGTGCCTTATCGAGACGGCGGCTTAAGCGAAGCCGCGTAATGCGGTCTTTCAAGCTGTTAAGCCATTTGTCAAATTCGGGTAATGTTTTAACCGTGTACATATAGAAAGTGTAATCGTTCGAATACAAAAAGTCAAATAGAACCTAAAAAAAATAATATGATCTAACCTTTGCCTATTTCAAAGCAGCATTCAATAACAGGGATAGTCAACAGGTTGTTTTGGCGGTGAAATGAGAAACCTTATATGGGCAGCAGATCAAGCAATCATGGCTCTTATATATATATTAACCACCTTTATCGATAGTTTTAATCCCATACCCCAGACACACTATGCACCTGGGGCAGTCTTGAAATCAATATTACTAAAAATATCAATATTGATAATATAAGAAGCATTCAAATCGGTTATTTTTATTTATTCCTAACAGTATTTCAAAAAACACTCATTTTTTTGTGGAGGTTATATAATTTTTTTCTGATTTCTCTCGCTCAATTTTGGCTCTTAATCCTAAGACCAACACTTCATTTGTCAAATCAATAAGCGTGGCAAGGTCTTCTTCTTTTTCCACTTCATAATAGTCAGAATGACTTGCCAACATTGCTGCCATACCATGGGTAAACGTTGATCTTATTTTCCGTAAATTATCCGTACGAACTTCAGGAAGGCCTTTGAAAAGAGGATAATCCGTTAGATGTTTTCCATGTTTCCAAAATAGTTCTGTAGCTTTTATATTATACAGGTGGCCATATTTTTCATCCAGGAGCGCTCTGAAAAGAACTTTTTCTCTTTTAGCAAAAAGAACGAAACCATACCCCTGATCTACCCATTTGTCTCCTGTTCTTGGTGTTAACATAAATTTTTCAAGTAAATCCATAGCTTTTTTAAACACCTCTTTTTCAAGGTCTTTCATAGATTTGAGGTGGGTATAAATCGGCCGTGTTGAAGAATTTAACTCTTCAGCAATAGAGCGGGCAGACAGTCCTTTCCATCCACTCTTTCGTACAACATTAAACGCAGCTTCTACTATGGCCTCTTTTTTAAACTTAACCTTTGGTGGCATGCATTACTTCCTTTTAAGTCTGTTGTGTAACGCTTGTTACTTATCAATTAAAGCGAGTATGTGTCAATAACTTTTTGCCTGTGCTAAACAGGTATTTTCAAAAAAATTGTCCCAGCCGTGATCAGATAAAAAAATGTTGACATGTTATGTTACGCTTGTTACATAACTATTGTTACGCAACAATAGTTACTTAACAATCTATGAATACATCTGAGACGGGACTTGGCATAAAGTGAAATGGAGGAGAGTGAAATTTGAGATGAAATTGTCGTTTTTCATATGTTTTAAGTAGAACAGTCAACCATAATAAGTAAAAGGAGAAATTACACATGGAGCAAACCGTAAACAAAACAAATGTAAGAAAAATAATCCTTTTTGCTGTACTTTTTTTTGGAGCCCTGTTGATAACAGCTGGAAGCGCTTTCACACAGGAGGAGAAACCCAAGTATGGCGGTACTATGCGTGTAATTAGTGAAATAGATGCAAATGGTTTTGATATACTGAAAGCCAGATCTTCAATTGGTCTTAGTACGGATGCCGGTCATTTGGTCATGGAAAAACTTTTTAATATGGGCCCCAATGGAGAACTGATCCCTGTACTTGGTCTCTCTGCAGCATCTTCTGAGGATGGTAAAACATGGACAATAAAGCTCAGAAAAGGGGTTAAATTTCATGATGGAACCCCTTTTAACGCAGATGCAGTTGTCCATCACTGGCAGCGTATCCTGAATCCGGACAATCTTTACTCATTTTATATTTTCATCAAGCCAGTTGCTTCGGTGCAAAAAACTGGAGAGTATGAGGTGCAATTTAACTTGCATCATCCCTGGCTGGCTTTTAAAGCAACAATTACAAGCTCAAAAGGATTTGTTCCCCTGATACCTTCACCCAAAGCTGTTGAAGGCGATCTCCACCACCGGGCACCTGTGGGTACCGGCCCATTCACTTTTAAGGAATGGAAAAGTGGCAATCGAATTGTATTAACCAAAAATCCTGATTACTGGCAAAAAGGGAAACCCTATCTGGATGAAATTGTATTTCTCATCATAAAGGATCATAAAGCCAAATATAATGCTCTGGTTTCTGGACAGGCCGACATAATGATGAGTGACCATACCAGTGTGAAAAAATTGATGAAAGACTCCAAATTTTCAACATACATTCGAGATTATGTTGGAGCAACAATTCTCGTTTTAAATAACTCGAAACCCCCTTTAAATGATGTGAGGGTCAGAAAAGCAATGGCGCTGGCCTGGGACCAGAAAAAATACATAAATATCAGCTATCAAAATGTTGCGCCTTATACTGAGACTCTGTATCGAACAGCAATAAATTGTGACACAACAGGTTACCTGCATCAGGATTTAAAAAAAGCCCGGGCTTTAATTGCAGATTATGGAAAACCAGTAGAGCTCAAATTTATCCATACTGCGACTTCTCGGGGGAAAAAAGGGGGAGAAATTGTCCAGCAGGTGATGAAAAAGATCGGTGTGAAGGTGATACCAGTGCCAATGGATTATACAGGTATTTTAATGGAATTATTCGGCGGATCATTTGATATGACATCCTGGG
Organism: Desulfobacterales bacterium HSG17; assembly: GCA_030377945.1. Next base: position 55,693 of record JAUCGD010000001.1, read on the forward strand.
TAACAGGGGGAGGATATGATCTTGGTCCCATGACGTTTGCTTATTTTCATTCAAGGAGCTTTTTTAATGTAACCCGCTATTCTTCAAAAGAGGTGGACGAGCTATTGATAAAACAACGCAAAAGCCCTGATCAGTTAGAAAGAGAGCAACTATTGTGCGAAATCAACCAGAAGATAAATTTCGACGCACCTTTCATATACTTTTCCGGTATAAAATATTATCTGTTTGCCAGGAATAATGTGAAAAATATAAAAAAACAAATTCCAGGGGATGAGGGGATGTGGGGTGGCGAATTTGATATCTGGCTAGATCAATAATTTATATTATTTATACCTTAACATTAAATAGAGGAGAAATAATATTATGAAAAAAAAAATATCCAGTGAATCGGCAAAAGGTGTTGCCGCTTATAGAATGATAGAGTCAATCCGTCCAGAAAAAGATCGTATTATTTATGATCCCTATGCTCAGTTGTTCGTGGAGGATAAGCCGAAAAAATGGATCCAAAGTCCTATTCGACTCCTGTTTTTAAAATTTATAGGGAATTTAAAATTTCCGGGATTCAGGGGGGCTCTTGCAGCTCGTTCCAGATTTATGAATGAATGTATAAAAGATTATTTTCCCGATAATTTTCAACAACTGGTAATTTTAGGTGCCGGCTATGATATGAGTGCCTATTGTTTTCGCGATGTTTTAGTTGAAGCCAGAGTTTTTGAAGTTGATCATCCCAATACTCAAAAAGAAAAAGTGTCCAAAATAAGGGAACAAATCAAAGATGTTCCTGACAATGTTACTTATGTTCCAGTTAACTTTGATACAGATGATTTAAAAGACGCACTTTTAACCCATGGATATTCACCTTTGAAAAAAACTCTTTTTTTATGGGAGGGTGTAACATATTACCTTGAGAAGGAATCAATAGAGAGAACCTTAGACTTTATTGTCAATAACTCAGCAAAAGGGAGTAAACTTGCTTTTGATTATTTTCCGCCTGAAGTGATTGATGAAACCTCAACTGATCGATTAGGAAAAGTATTGCCGCAATTTGTAAAAAAGTTTGGAGAACCCTTTAAATTTGGTATAGAAAAAAATCAAATAGAAAATTTTTTAGTGCGCCATGGTTTTTTCAATGTTCATCAAATCTCTTCAACAAAAATGAAAGATATTTATTTTAATGGGAAAAATAAAAATAGAAAGGTATCTGCTCTTTTTAATTTTGTTTGTGCAACGACTTAATGCAAAATAGTAAAAAAATCAGAAAGATTTTAAATGGGTGAGGTGGCTGGCGAATAAAAATAAAAAAAACCTTGACACTTTAAATAACACTTGTTAGCTAACAGATGTTATTTAATTTATTTGTAAAAGGAAATTTTATGCCGCCAAAAATTAAATTTGGAAAAGAATCCATTATCAATGCCGCTTTTGAAGTTGTTCGAAAGGATGGCTGGGAAGGTTTGTCGGCTAGATCCATTGCCAAAGAATTAAAATCATCTACAGGGCCTATTTATTCTCAACTCAAATCCATGCAAACCATTGAAGAAGAAGTTTTAAGAAAAGCCTGGTCTTTATTTGAAGAATATACAACAACATCCATAACCGGAGATAAATGGATAGATCAGGGAATTGGACACCTTTATTTTGCCAAGGCTGAAGGATTCCTTTATAAAGCAATGTTTGATGGAAAACATCACAAAGTACCAAATGAAATTGGCCAAGCCGTCTGGGACAATCTTGCCGATGAATTATCTGATTATCCTCTTTTTAAAGGTCTGTCTGAAGGAATGAAATTCGAAATAAGGTCATCGAGATGGATTTTTAACCATGGCCTTGGATCCCTTATAACAAACACGCCTGAAATTGAACAGCCGGAAATGAATAAAGAGTCAATAGCCCATAAAATGAAACGGGTAAGTATGGCCATTTATAGAGGGGTAACCAGCGGACCCGAACCAACAGAAATAGATTTTTTCGATGGGAAGAAGAAAGAAGATTAATGGTTAATAACTGATAGAAAGGATAGCATATTGCTATAAAAATAGTGCTTATTTTTTTCGGAAAAAAAATATTACGTCTCATAGTCGTTATTCTGGCTGTGACAGCGCTAACTTTTCTGATGATAAACCTTCTACCAGGTGATGCGGCCATCAATCACGCAGGCATTGGTGCAACATTAGAGGACGTGGAACAAATCCGGGAAGACCTTGGACTCAATAAAAATATTTTTATACGATATACTCTTTGGCTTATTGATGCAGTACAGGGAAGATTAGGCCATTCTATTCTAACTGACGAACCGGTGCTGGAAGCCATTTCCCATCGCCTGCCAATTACGATAGAACTGATGATCATTTCACAGATGTTAGCTTTGTTGCTGGCAGTTCCCTTTGGTATTGTCAGCGGTTTTAAATCAGGGACCAGTATAGACAAAATAATCAACACCCTGGCCTTTAGCGTGATGTCTGTTCCCACTTTTGTCATGGCACTTCTTCTTATCTTTGCTTTTTCCTTAAAATTAAGCTGGTTTCCTGCAACAGGATATATTGATTTTTCTGATGGATTCTGGCTGAATGTTAAATCTTTTTTACTTCCAGGATTCAGCATTGCACTGGTGGAATGGGGGTATTTAATGCGTATCCTTAGAAGTGATATGATCGCAACATTACAAGAAGATTATATTTTAATGGCAAAGTCTAAAGGCCTGCCAACGGTTTATATTCTTTTTAAACATGCACTAATACCATCTTGTTTTACGCTAATAACCATTCTTGGCATTCAGGTCGGGCATTTAATTGGAGGGGCAGTGATCGTTGAAAGCATATTTGCACTTCCCGGAATTGGCAGCCTTCTTATTGCATCCATTTATGGACGCGATTACCCAATGGTCCAGGGATGTATTCTGTATATAACCATAGCCTATGTCATGATTAATTTTTTTGTTGATATCCTGTACACCTTTCTTGATCCCAGAATACGATCTCAAAATATCAGCGGGGTAAGTAATGGGTGAATCATTTAATAAAAGCAGCCCGGGTATTACATTCTGGTTTTCCATCACCTGGATAATATTGACCATGACCATTGCCCTTTGTGCTGATTTTCTGCCTTTGCCAGAGTATGACTACATGGATTGGGATAATCCGGCGGCTCCTCCTGGAACTTGTGTTGAAAAAATGTTTACTGATAATAATGGAGAACAATTTCAAAAAAAAATCATGTATCTTCTTGGTACAGATACAATGGGCCGTGATATCTTTACACGGTTAATTTTCGGTACACGCATATCGTTCACTATCGGGTTAGCCGTGCCTGTAATCGGCTTTATCCTTGGCGGAATATTTGGTGTGTTGGCAGGATTTTACCGGGGAAGGCTTGAAACTACAATAATGGCATCAATGGATATTATTCTGGCATTTCCCGGGATTGTACTCATGCTGGCCATTACTTTTTACCTAGGCCCCGGGATACAAAATCTTGTCATTGCTCTTGGCATACTTGTTATCCCGGCTTTTTCCAGGGTAGCAAGAGCAAATACCCTAAAATTCTCACAAAGCGAGTTTGTGCAGGCAGCAAGAATGATGGGCCAAAAAGATGTATATATTATGATTTTTGAAATACTGCCGAATATCCTTATTCCCATGGTTGCATATGCGCTGATGCTTGTTGGGTATATGATAATGGCTGAAGGTGTGCTTAGCTTTCTGGGTCTTGGCGTTCAAGCGCCTGTTCCAAGCTGGGGAGGGATGATCGCTGACGGCAGGGAAGTGCTGGGAGAGGCACCATTTATAACGCTATTGCCTTCTTTTATCATGTTTCTTACGGTTCTTTCTTTTAATCTTGTGGGTGATTATTTGCGTAACTTGGTTGATACAAAGGAGAGACAGCTTTGAACAATTCTCTTCAGGTAAGAACTTTAGAGGTTGAAAACCTTAGCGTAAAAATTCATACAACCCATAGTGTTATCCAAGCAGTTAACAAGGTCTCTTTCAAGCTCCATGAAGGTAAAACCCTTGCCATTGTTGGTGAATCAGGATCAGGCAAAAGCATCCTCTGCAAATCAATCTTAAGATTGCTGCCAAAATCCGCTGTTGTGCCACAAGAGTCTCGTATCCTTTTTAATGGATATGATGACCTATCCTTTCTTTCCCAAAAAGAGTTCAACAAAATACGAGGACGGGAAATTGCCATGATCTTCCAGGACCCTATGTCAAGTCTTAATCCTGTTATGAAAGTGGGAAAGCAGATTGCAGAATCCCTTTTGTACCATATGGGCATGAAACGCAACAAGGCTAGAAAAAAAGTGATTGAGCTTATGAAATCAGTGGGTATTCCAATGCCTGAGCAACTATTTGATCAGTATCCCCACCAGCTATCAGGTGGTATTTGCCAGCGGGTGGCAATCGCTATTGCACTTTCCTGCAATCCAAAATTGTTGATTGCTGATGAACCCACAACCGCCCTTGATGTCACGGTCCAGGCAGAAATTTTAGACCTGTTGGCTTTCAGGCAAGCCCAAAAAAGGATGTCAATGATTCTGATCACTCATGATCTGGGAGTGGCAATGGGTAGAGCTGATGAAATTGCTGTTATGTATGCAGGTAAAATTGTTGAACAAGCCCCGGTAGAAAAACTATTTACAAATATACGTATGCCTTACACACGTGCTTTGATGAAATCGATACCCCGTCTTGATAATCCGCCTCATACAATACTTGCCTGTATTGATGGCCAGCCTCCAGACCTTGCAAATCCTGCCAAAGGATGCTGTTTTGCACCCCGGTGTTCCAGTGTTCAGGATCAATGCTTTAAAGCAGAACCTTTGTTAATACCTGATTTAAAATCTGAATTAAATAAAGACCATCTGTTTGCCTGCTGGTATCCGACAGGAGAAGTAAGATGAAAAAAATGCTTCTCAGTGTAAAGAACCTGACCATTCATTTTAATGCAGGCCGCAGGCAAAAAGTTTATGCAGTGTCTAATGTAAGTTTTCAGATACGTAAAGGAGAAACATTAGGATTGGTGGGTGAATCCGGGTGCGGAAAAACTACCATCGCACGGGCCATCATGCAATTTCAAAAACCAACGTCAGGAAATATTTTTTTCCAGAAAGAGGATTTGACCTGTGTCGATAAAAAGCTGTTGAGACAATTAAGACCACAGTTTCAGATGATTTATCAGGATTCCGTTTCTTCACTGAATCCAAGACGAAAAATTATTGATACTATTGCAGCCCCTCTTAAGATCATTGGAAAGAAAAACAAAGAAGAGCGAATTCGCCTTGCTTTAGAAATGGCTGACTCCGTAGGCATTGATTCCAAGACTTGTTACAGACAGCCATTCCAGCTCTCTGGAGGGCAATGCCAACGTGTACAGATTGCAAGGGCTTTGATGGCAGATCCTATGCTTTTGATCTGTGATGAACCGGTCTCCTCTCTTGATGTCTCTGTTCAGGCCCAGATTATCAATTTACTGGAAACCTTGAGGAAAAAGCACGGACTAACCATGCTGTTTATCTCTCATGATTTGGCAGTTGTGAAAAATGTCTGTGATACTGTAGCAGTTATGTATCTAGGCAAGTTGTGTGAACAAGCACCTTCAGAAACGCTTTACAGTGCTCATCGTCATCCTTATACTCAAGCACTTTTAAGTGCTATCCCCCAACTTAATCCGGGAATCCAACCGCAAAGAATAACAATGAAACCAGGAGAGATGCCGTCACCTATTAATCCACCGGCAGGATGCAGGTTTCATGCTCGGTGCCCCCAGGCAAAAAGCCTTTGTATACAAAAAGAACCTGAAATGAAAGAAATTGAAAAAGACCATAATGTTGCATGCCATTTTCCGATATAATGAATAAATCGATCCCATATTGAATTTGGAAACGGCTATAAGTTAATCACCATAAACTAAAAAAGGAGGAACATCACATGGAAGGGATTAGAAGCAAAACAAATGGTATACAAAAGACCCTGTTTGCCGTACTTGTTTTTGGAATGTTAATCATGACACCTGGGCTTTCTTTGGCTATGGAAGGTGAACCAGAATATGGCGGCACACTACGTCTTGTCTCCTGGGGAAGTGTTTCCGGATTTGATGTCCTTAAAACCCGATCCCCTTTTGGTGTCGGGAGTGAAGCTGCTCACAGGGTGATGGAAATGCTTTTTGATAGGGGACCAAATGGTGAACTTATCCCTGTGTTAGGGGTGTCTGCCACAGAGTCTGCAGATGGAAAAACATGGACGATTAAACTCAGACAAGGGGTTAAATTCCACGACGGAACACCATTTAATGCCGATGCTGTTGTCTTTCACTGGAAGCGTATTTTAGATCCTGAAACCCGATTGATTTTTAAGATTACGATTAAACCCATTTTATCGGTAGCAAAGACAGGCGAGTTTGAGGTACAATTTAACCTGCAGCATGCATGGCTTCCTTTTACATCGATTTTGACAAATCCGGCTGGGTTTATTTCTCCCATACCATCACCCAAAGCTATTAAAGAAGGTGTCCAGCACCGTTCGCCGGTTGGCACAGGCCCCTTTATTTTTAAAGAATGGAAAAGTGGTGACCGTATTGCACTGACAAAAAATCCTGATTATTGGCAAAAAGGAAAACCCTATTTGGATGGAATTGTATATCTCATGATACCAGACCATGATGCCCGTTATGCTGCTTTGGTTTCCGGACAGGTCGATATGATCATGACCGACTGGCCGACCCATGTGGAAAACTTGACTTCTAATCCTGATTTTTCTACCCATATTGTTGACTATAGAAGTTTTTTAGCCCTGCTTTTTAATAACACAAAACCACCTTTAAATGATGTCCGGGTGAGAAATGCCATGGCACTTGCCTGGGATCAGAAAAAGTATATAAAAGCCAATTATAAAAATACAGCACCTTACACAGAAAATTGGCATGAGGATAATACAAAATCAAACAATACCGGTTATCTGCATCATGATTTAAAAAAAGCCCGGGCTCTTATGGCTGAATATGGCAAACCTGTGGAATTAGAATATCTTCATACAGCGACTTCACGAGGTAGGGCTGCAGGTATGATTGTTCAACAGATGATGAAAGAAATTGGTATTAAAGTGAACCCAATACCAATGGATTATTCAGCCATTATAATGCAATTGTTCACAGGGCAATATGATATGACCTCATGGCGATTCCCTGGCGGCTATGATATGGGGCCAATTTCTCTAGCATCTTTTCATTCAAAGAGTCCTTTGAATCTAAGTAAATATTCTTCTGAAGAAGTGGATAAATTATTAGTTCAGCAGCGCCTGAGTACTGATCCTGATGCCAGAAAAAAAATTTTAAATATGGTTGTCCAAAATGTCAATTCAGATTCTCCTTTTATAAGCCTATCTGGATTCAGACATTATATATTTGCCAGGAATTATGTAAAAAATATTAAACCGCCAGTGCCAGGAGAGGAAGGTTTTTCTGGAACTCAATTTAATATATGGCTGGACAAATAAAGTAAATTGATTTGAATATGTAGAGACAGGAAATGGAAACTGAGAAAAAAGCAACCTTTGATAATCTGGTTGAGCAGTATTTGGGGATGAGTTTACCACAACATCTGGCAGGAGCCATATCCTGGCCAAGCCTTCCAGATGATGCACAGAACTATATCCTTCGATTGCTGGTGCTTATGAAACGCTCCAAATATTCAGCGGCCCAGTTTAATCCTATTCTTCTCCAATGGTTGTCTTTTAGAATCCCAAATATGTTACCAAGGGCATGGGGGGGGCATATCCCCCCCATTACATTCCCATTGCGCCATAAAAAATTAGATGATTATGTTGAACAACTAAATTGGACAACTGGAGAAGAACAGTTTGTTTTTGTTGATATAGGATGCGGGTTCCCACCTGTTACAACAGCAGAGACTGCCCAGAGATTTCCTGACTGGCAAATTATCGGCGTTGACCAATCCTTTGCCGATTACGTCTTATACAACAAGGACGGACATTATGCCTGCTTTGACCAGAAGGGTGAATTCCAATATTTTCAGATGTTGCCAGGCGCAACCGGGTCGGCCGCACTTCCAGATCCGGTGAAGATTAGAAATCTTTTTGAACAGCTGTTTTCTGATCTTTTTCCTTTACTGAAAGACTCAAACAGTCAAAATCGCATGTCGGAAAGTGGAACTGTGGAAAAGCATGGGAACAGGCTAATACATAATCATATCTGTAATTTTGAGACTGGCAATCTCAGGTTCTTTAAATCAGAAACATTGAATTTAAAAATCCCACCGGCCAAGGTCTGTCGTATCATGAATATGTTAATGTATTTTAAACCCGAAATTCGAAAAAATATTTTGTACCAGGCCCGCAAACTACTCTGTGATGATGGTATTATCATCACCGGAACTAATGGATTTACAACGCAATCAAGACATGTCTTTTATCAAAAAAAAAGTGATGGTCTTTTTCCAACTCAGTTTGCTTTCAGTCTAGATAATTTAGGGCATCTTGCCATAATGCCATGGTTTACAATCCAGAAGAATGATCCTGAAGCAATGCTGTTGGCAAAGTGTAGTGGAATAATACGTTCAAATCGGTCTTTTTGGACTACATTCAGCAAGCGGTTAGATAGTTTGCTGATGGACCATGATATCTGTTGGCGTGAAAAAGATGGATATTTACATTTTCCTCAGGACATGATGCCAATCAACAAATATATATCTACGGTAGCAATAATCTGGCAGAAAATGCAAGAAGAAGGCTTCACAGACAGTGCCGTGAATATCCTTGTGCAGAATGGATTTGATGCTTGGAAAAATTCGGTGGGTGATATTGCTGTTAAGCCTCCTGCCGATTCTTTGCTTTAAAGGGAAAAAGGTTGCGGGTATGAAGGTTTTAACGTGTAGCTTTATGTTTGATACTAAAAATCAAAAAATCTTACAATTATGGGAGGGTTTGTATCATGCAAAAAAATAAATCCAGCGATACAGCAGAAGGTGTTGCAGCGTATAGAGCTGTGGAGTCAATGCGATCAGAAAAGGACCGTGTTATTTATGATCCCTATGCCAAATTATTCCTGGGAAATAAATGGCAAAAAATTATTCATAATCCAATTTATAAAATAATTATGAAACTGCTCCAAAAATTTAAATATCCTGGCTTTTACATTGCAGTTATCGCCCGTGTTCGTTTTATGAATGAATGCATAAAAGAGTGTTTTCCCGGCAAATACACACAACTCGTTATCCTAGGTGCAGGATATGATATGAGTGCATATTGTTTCCGTGATATCTTAGCCAATGCTCGAGTATATGAAGTTGATCACCCCAATACCCAAGAAAACAAATTAATAAAAATCAAAGAATATATTAAAGATAATCCTGGTAATATTGCCTATATTCCTGTTAACTTTGAAACAGATAATTTAAGAGAATCACTGAGCGAGAATGGGTATACTCCGTCAGAGAATACACTTTTCATATGGGAGGGCGTAACCTATTATCTTGAAAAGAACTCGGTGGAACAAATGTTAGAATTTATTATAGATAACTCAGCTTCCGGGAGTAAACTTGCTTTTGATTATTTTCCACCAGAAGTCATTGAGGGAACATCAATCGAGCGGTTAGGAAAAACGATGTATAAACTTACAAAGAAGCTTGGTGAACCTTATAAATTTGGAATTCATGTGGATGATATCAATGATTTTTTAAAGTATCACCGGTTTACTGATATTCGTAAATATTCCTCCAAAAAAGTGCGAGATACTTATTTCCATGGTGATTATAAAAAAAGAAAAGTATCATCTATCTTTAATTTTGTCTGTGCGACGACAGAGTGAATCTCTCGCTTTTTCCATTGATTTTGAGATTCATGGTAAAGGTTCTCCAACTCTTTGCCTGCCTAGATCCAACTGATGCAGGCTTAGTTTCCAAAATTACCATAGAAAAATTAATTAAACAAAAGGTGGTTGGTTAGATGAACTTAAAAAAATCAATGTTTTTCTTTTTACCGATGTTGTTTGTTTATTTTATTGTATATTCCTGCCATGCATGTACGGCTTTTTCTTTTAAAAATGGGACTACCATTTTTTATGGAGAAAATTTTGATTGGTATGTGAAAGAAGAATTGGTTGTAATTAACAAACGAGGGGTAAAAAAAGCACCACAGGTTTTTGGCGCTGGTGATCAGAAAATCGCCTCCTGGATCTCGAAATATGGCAGTATTACTTTTAATACACTGGGCAGAAAATACTTCCATGGAGGAATGAATTCTAAAGGATTGTTTATTACAGGTTTGATGCTCAAAGGCAGTAAATATCCGCCGATTGATTCCAGACCTGTTGTTTCTCATGCCCAATATCTCTTTTAAAAAAACTTCAAATCTCATATTTGTTGTTTCTCAGCTTTTGAGAAAAACATCTTCCTGTTTTTTTTAATTATTGGATTTTAAATTTTATTTCTACATTTTTTGCCGGAACGGTGATACGCACCTTTGGACCGTAGCCATGAACGGTGTCATGTGCGCGTACTTCAATTTCGGCTATCCCATCCGGTATAGACACACCTCGAAGATCTCTGGTCACTGGTTGCTCGTCCACATGAGGATGAGAAAGAACGCGTTTATTTATAATATCACCTGAAACTGTTAAGATTTCAAACCCATCCGCATAATGCTCCCAACCGGTATCATTATGTTTCACAGAAACAAAAAAACTGCGACTGCCAAAAAAAGATTCCTTACTGGCTTTAACTTCCTTAATAATAGGTTCATTAGCCCAGATTGAATTTTCGATGGTAAAAATTGCACAGCCAATTGTAACAAAACAAATCCCAATGAAAATTTTTTTAAATTTGATAAGGGTGTTGAAATCAACACTTCAATATTCAACATATAGTTAATAAATTCAAATGTTTGTATTGATAATGCCTCTATTTTAGTGTATAGTTTTTTAAGAGACCAATCAAAAAAAACAACACAAAAACAAGAGGCATTATGCACAGAAAAAATATCAGATTGATGATAACAAAGCAATTGCAAACTTTTCATCCTCACTGGAAAAAAATGAATAGGAAATCCAAAAAAAGGCTGCTTCAACAAATTGTGGATGATGCAGTTAATAATTATGATTACTCTCAGACACTGGACATCCCCATTGAGCAGCTGACAGGAGTTGAAGATCAAATGCCGTCTGAAGGAATCCGCAGTATCCCGGAGATGGCCGACTATATTAAAAATTTTCATAGTGATAATCTCTTTGATTTCGATAAGCGAAAAAAACCATATAGCGAAATCGTTGATCAGGAGTTGCAATTCATTGACCAGCTTTTAGATGACCAGATTGTCAATAGTTTCATTGCACCAGATGGCTATTCAGCGGCACATAGAGAAATTCAGCCGTATCAATTGTTCCGAATGGAACTTTTAAAAGTCATCAAATACCCTGAAATCAGTTACAGGAAGTTTTGCAGTGATGAATATTTTGGCAGAGAAAGAAAACAGAACAGACGATTTGTAAGGTTGCCTTTAAATACAACAAATCAAGTCCACCATACAGAATTGTGCCATTTTCGTACGGACTTACTTTTCAGACAGCTGATGAATGTCTTTGTGTACTTTCTTCATCATTTCTATCAATCAGGTTGCCTTGAAAATACGGTCATTCATGGTGTTGATTCGACCGAACTTCCTTCTGAAATCAATTATCCCATTTGTACAGTCGAGGTAAAAGGCAAAAAAATACGCATATATTCAGATACAGATTGTGATTGTGGAAAACGCCGGAACAAAAGGGACAAATCGTACTATGTTATTGGATATCGACTTCATACGCTAACCGCTATTAACCCTTCAACTGGGCATAGTTACCCATTGGTATCTATTGTTGGGGCAGCAAATCATCATGACAGCCTGTTCTTAAAACCATTAATCAAGCTTGCGCAGGCAATAGGTATTGATATGAAGCTGATAACTGCCGACCAGGCTTACCATGATAAGGATGGCTCGATACTTGATACAACCGGTGTCTATGTTGTGGCTCCACCATCTAAAAAAACAAAACTTCCTGAGAATGTTTTAAAATCTCCTTTGAGAATTACCTCCAATGATTTTTGTGAAATTCCAATGAGGAGCCTGGGCGCTTCAAGGGATGGCCATGAATTCGGATGTGGTTCAAGGCCAGGTGATTGTATCTTTGAATCAATTTGCACGAAATCAAGGGTTATTGATTTTGATAAAGGACACTTTCAACCCATGCCCTTTTTTCATAATGCATCTCAACAAGCCATTGATATCAGAAAGAACTGTGAACGACCTTTTAACCTGATGAAAAAGCGAGAAGGTCTTGAAATAACAAGAGTAAGAAGCCAACATGGCGTTGTTGTCCGTTCAGCATTGACGACCATAGTAACATTGTTGATTGAAATGGCAGGAACACGGCATAAACCAAAGAAACAAGAAAATGAACAAAGGGAGTTATTCGCTGCAACGGGATAAAAATTGAATCTGAAAACATAGATATTGGCACAATTTTTCTGAGATAACTGTTCAGATTGTTCTGGTATTGCCTGAATTACAAAAAGAGCCGCTCTAATATGAGATTTTAAAAGGCTAAAAACAAAATCAGGTGATATAGAAAACGGTTTGAGCAAAAAAAAACAAAAAATTGGTTTAAAAATGATAGGGATAGTATAACTCTATTAGATTTTGGACGGTTTCAACACCTTTTTGATGGCATAAAATATATCTTTCATTTCTCAATCTCCCAAGTATGAATATTCAACATTAGTACTATACTGTCACAAAATTACAAATGATTCCAGGTGAATAAACATCTGAAAAAAATAACAGCATTTAGGCCATATATTCTCTCGAAGTTCATTTCTATCTTCCAACAAAATCTTGATATAGTATATTTTTGGTATCTTTGAGAATTCTGGGCATTGGATAATAATGTTTAAGTTCGAACAATTACTTTTATTTCCCAACACGCACCGGCAATGCCCGACCTCCTTCTGAGTAAGATTGATCAAGCCAGCCTCGGCGACCATGAGCAAAGGTGAAGGGTGCTGCTGAGGAACCAAAAGTTTCTTCCGACCAGACATATTGATCTGACAATTTGATCAATGGCGTGATATGATATTTTCCTGGTATCTTTTGATTATATAATGTAGCCAATTCTTTTTGAGTAGGCATCCGCCAGTCACTAAACCCACCACCTTTATAATTTTCACAGTAACTTCGGGCGTCATACCAGCTTATTTTATAACCATTATCTTTTGAAGACCAGACCAAACCAGTTTTAGTATCAGTGATGATACCATTCTCAGAATTTTTATATCTGAGGGAATCAGTTTGTTTTAAAATCTTTTCATTTACAGTTCCAGATAAACACATTACTAATAGAGTAATACATATCAATAAAAATAGTCTTACCATCTTATTCGCCATGTAGGAAGCTTTTGAGATTTCATATCCTTTCCCCTCAAGGAAATAATCCAAAAATTTTAAATATAACAATATAT
>JAUCGD010000197.1 GCA_030377945.1 Desulfobacterales bacterium HSG17
CATGCAATCATCAAAATCGCTGCAACTCATCCATGCCCATCTAATCAAATGGCCTAAGCCTTCAATCAAACCGGTGTAGGTTACCGCAAAATGAATTTTGACCGGGGGGCATTGTTGTGGCAGGATTAAGGACTCAGCAAAACCATTTCACTATGCCTTGTAACCACAATACAGGAACATAATGACCGCCTTTAGAATGATGCCTGATACATCTTTTGCAGTTCATAGGTCAAGTCCTATGCAGAAGCTATTTACATAGCGTTGTTACACTTATAATGCTTCACGTCAGAATGCTGGTTTTGGTAAGGAATGCCTATTCGACTCCCTCCTGCTATCTATCCACAGTGTATAGCTGTTATTACTGATATCCTACTTCGTTTATCCTTATCTGATTTGCCTGGCAAAAAGTTAAATTGGATTTTTTTTACATTGATTACCGGCTGTTATTTAATTTGTTCATCAGTATATTCATTTGAAAATTTTAGGCAAAGGTCTTTCCAAAAAACCGGTTTTACCCGATAGCTTTTTCTCAAATATCTGCTATCGGTTACGATAACCGCGGGGGAAGACCAATTATTTTGGGTGATTCATATAAATGCATAATGAAAAAAGGAGGGGGATTATGCAAAAATTCTTAGTACTTTGGGAAATGGATCCAGCAAGAGTACCTGCCGATTAGAAAGAAGCGTCCGACGGTTATATGCTATTAGTGGCGTTAGTTCAGCAGGATATGGAAAGCGGTGTAACCAAAGATTGGGGTGTCGTTGCTGGAGGCGGGAAAGGATACGCCATATGTGAAGGAACAGCAGCGGACATGCACCGACTTGTAACTAAATACTCACCCTATGTTCATTTTGATGTACAACCAGTTTTTTCGTTAGATGAAGCAGCTAAAAATTTAAAAACGATGGGGGCTGGATAACTGTTAACATAACCTAAAATACAGAAAGCAGTTCCAATCTTGCTTCCTATGGATTTTACTTTGTGCCTATGATCGTATTTGTCGGAGTTCCAAAAAGAAAGGCGGAATCACAATCGATTTCGCCACTATCCCGATTAAGGTTATATTTGAATACCTGATAAGGTCAGGTATAACGTAAGTTACTGATTTAGGTTCCAGGTTTAATTACCGATCCAATCAACAGCAGATCGTTTTGCTGGTATTGAAAGGGATTTATAATGGCGACTTCCAAAGACAGGCGCGCCGAGCCGCGAAATGATATTATCACACCGATTGAACTTTTTCCGTTTAATCAGTCAGGTCTGAGGCAGGATGCAACTGTCATGAATGCCTCTGAATCTGGGCTTTATCTTAAAACCAGTACAAACTTTCCCATCAGCAAGTACGTTTCTATCCAGAAAAAGATATCGCCGGGTGAGGAATCGCAAGATAGTGAACTGCAAACTCTGGTTCGATCTGAATCTCTGGCCAAGGTTTGTTGGTGTGAAGCGCTTTCTGAAGATGAGCAATCAGACGATTTGGTTGTCGGAGTGGAATATTTCAACCCTTCTTATTAAATCAGGTGAAGGAATTGGCTGGCTGGTCTTATAATACATTTGCCACTCCTCAATATCGCCAGCAAGTGGGTTATTCTTAATTAACTGCACCATGAACTGATCCTCAAATGAAGGAAATTTTGGATCAAATTCCCTCTGCTTCTTTCTATCCAATCTTTCATGAGTTTACATCTCGACTCCAAAGAGCAAAAGTACTGGAACAGTTTAAGTTTCTGGATGAGGGATACTTAATTCCATTGGATGGCACACAGTACTTTTCATCCGAATGCATTTCCTGTCCAAGCTGTCTGGCAAAAGATTTGAAAAATGGAAAAACTCTTTTTTACCATCAAGTAGTGGCAGCCACAATTGCCCATCCAAATATGCGCCAAGTTCTATCCCTGGCACCCGAGCCAATTAAAAATGAGGATGGTTCAAAAAAACAGGACTGTGAGCGTAATGCCGGTAAAAGATTGGTTAAAAGAATCAGGGAAACCCATCCAAAACTTAAAATTATAATTCTTGGCGATGATCTCTACGCAAATGGCCCTTTTGCAATAGCGGCAAAGAATGAAAGAATGTCCTTCTTTTCAACCTGCTCGCATTTTTTTATCCATCAAATCTCTGAACTGACCGACAGCTATTACCAAAAATGCCGTAGCGCTTTTAGCTCGCGAAAGAAGTTTTGGAACCAGTTACGTTGTACGATACGTATATTGGTCCTTCCAAGCTGGGAGGAACTGCTTTTGTTCATAACCTCACCGCCGATGGAACCTGCACTACCACCTTAGCGCAAACAATATCAACGGATTCCCATTTTTCTTCTGATTTGCCATCTATAGTTGAATAAGTTTTCCTTCCTGTCGGGAAGCGATATGAGAAAGAACTTGCTGACAGTTTCTTGACCTGTCAAAGTGAATACTCATGATTTTTTACTGCTGAAACAACACAATAAGTAGCCTGCGGCCACTTTAACGACCTGAAACCTCGTTCACCGTGAATTGCTGAAACATATTGGAACTGTATTGAATAAAACGGAAAGACATTAGTGTAAGGCATTACAATGACAATTAAATGGAAGCTGACAACTGGTTTTGGTGTTTTGATATTTCTATCAGTTTTTTTTGGCATTGTTGTTACTGCCAATATGACAGAAATACAGGAACAGTTCCGCTTTGTAATTGAACACGATGCACCTGTTATTGCCAATGCCAATAAACTATTAAAACTTGTTGTGGATATGGAGACAGGCCAGAGAGGTTTTTGCCTGACACAAAATGAAGAATTTCTTCAGCCCTACAATTACGCTAATATAGAATTTTATGAATTACTTAAAATCGAAAAAAAATTGGTCAGTGATAATCCTATCCAGGTTAAGGTTTTAAATAGAATTGGTGATCTTATTGAACAATGGCATATAGAGGCTGCAGCACCAGAGATTGCCAAGGCCAGAGAAGCCGTCGCTGCTGAAGATAAAAATGAACAATATAATGCTATGATAGAAATGGCGGCCTTACTTGAAGCGGGTACTGGAAAGGCGATTGTCGATGAGATTAGAGCGAAATTTGCTGATTTTATCAAGACGGAGGAGCAACTTACCAATCAACGATATGCAACCGCGTCTAAGAAAACTCTTAATACAAGAAATAAAGTATTAAGCCTTGTTGTATTCTCAGTATTCTTTGGCATTATCATAGCCTCTTTGACTGTCTATACGATAAGCAGTTCATTAAAAATATTGATAAAAGGTACTGAAATTATAGGTTCGGGAGACTTAAATCACCGAATTGAACTAAATAGTAAAAACGAAATAGGGCAACTATCAGTTACTTTTAACCAAATGGTAGATAAGTTGCAGCAAGTAAATCGTCAGGTTCACAATGAGATAGCAGAACGCAAGCAGGCCCAAGAAGCTCTGGCCTACGAAAAACAGAGGCTTTCTTATATTCTTGAAGGGACTAATGTTGGCACCTGGGAATGGAATGTCCAAACTGGGGAGACTATATTCAATGAACGATGGGCAGAGGTTATTGGTTATATGCTGGAGGATTTAAAACCTGTATCTATCAATACATGGATGAAGTTTTGTCATCCTGATGATTTAGAGAAATCAGGAGAATTATTAAACAAGCATTTTGTCGGTGAGCTGGATTATTACGAATTTGAAGCTCGAATGAAACATAGAAATGGAGATTGGGTTTGGGTTCTGGATAGAGGCAAGATCGCAACTTGGACAAATGATGGAAAACCACTGCTGGTTTGTGGAACACATCAAAATATCACTGAGCGAAAGCGGATTGAAAATGAATTACAAATCTTAAATGAAGAGTTGGAACAACGAATTCTATTGCGCACAGAAGAATTGGAAAAAGCGAAAAAGGCTGCTGAAGTAGCGAATCAAGCTAAAAGTGATTTATTAGTGAATATGAGTCATGAACTGAGAACTCCGTTAAATGCTGTTTTAGCTCTGACGGGGATAATGACTGGGGATGAACCGAAAAACAAACTTTTAGATTTCAAGAGTACTATTGAATCATCAAGCTATTCCTTACTCAATGCCATCGAACAGATACTTGAATACACAAAAAACCATGATGGCGTAATAAAAATTAGGGAACAACCGTTTAAACTTAGCGAGGTCTTATCATCCATCAATACTGAGTTCCTGCATAAAGGAATCAAAATTAAGCTAATACCTCAGATCAAAACTGATGGGGACGAAATTCCCAATTTTGTAATTGGTGATAAAAATCACCTTTTGTCCATTCTGAACCCCCTATTGGAAAATGCAGCCAAATTCACTCCAGATAAGCCAGAAGCGATTATGACTCTAAAAATGATAGAGAAATCAGAAAAGAATACATCAATACAATTCTCACTTTCAGATAAGGGCATCGGGATTGTTGATAGCAAGCTGGAAATAATTTTTGAACCTTTCACTCAGGCCGACGTTTCCAGTACTCGCTCCTATGATGGAACGGGCATGGGTCTTTCTCTATGTAAACAATTGGTGGAACTCAATGGTGGTAAAATCTGGGTTACAAGTCAGCCTGAAAAAGGAAGCACCTTTTTTTTCACCATGCAATTCGGTCTGCAAGCACAAGCTGGTATATTTGATACGAATGACATAACATTATTAAACGAAGCTGCAGAGCCCTGTGGTGACGATATAAGTGAACTTGACCGGGAAATAGTTTCACCGCAATTGAAAAACTTGCGTGAAGCCTTGCTAACATATCAACCCGAAAAAGTTCAAGTTTGCCTGGAGAATTTGAATAAACACAAACCACCCCAATTTGAAAAGGTAAGGCTGTTCATTGAAAAGTACGAATATGAAGAGGCATTAGAAATTCTTAATCATATTATTGACCGCATAGACTAATGCCGGGAACAATAATGAGCAGGTGTTGCGGCTTTAATTACTTACGGAGCGTTTTGGATGTGGACAGGATATCGCTTTACAAGTATGAGGTGCTTCCATTGTGGAGGTAAGGCTTTTGATCATAATTTTGTCTTACTGAAACATGCAAAATGTAAGAGCTGTGGAACTCCATTCAAACCCTCTATTGAGGAAATCTGTATGTTAAATTCTCATAACAATGCTAATCAGCCGACGCATAAAGCCGCACGGCTGATTAGCGACGTTATGAGGCGTCAAGCATTTAGGCACAAGCAAAAATGAAATATTTTGAAGATCTATCTGATGGAGAACACCTCCAATGTCAATCGGTTCCCATGACGAGAGAATCTATCATTGAGTTTGCTAAAAATTTTGATCCACAGCCTTTTCATGTTGATGAAAAAGCAGCAAACGAATCCATTTTCAACGGACTTGTTGCTTCCTCTCTTCACACTCTTTCTGCCTGTACTCGAGTTGTGGTAGAAGCACAAGGAGATCTTGCTATTTTGAGCGGCGTTGGTATGCATGAGGTAAACATGTTTAATCCTGTTCGCCCTGGAGATACTCTTTTCGTAGAGGCTTGGTGGACTGAACTGAAAAGATCAAATAGCAAACCCGATCGTGGATTTGCATCAATTAGGTGTAAGGTTACTAACCAACGGAATGCCCCCGTAATTGGATACGGCTACCGCTATCTGTTAGTTTGTAAAGATTAATAAACTCTATGGCAGTAATTATGGACATAATTGATACAACATCAAGTAATATCCTAGAGTTTGGCATTTGTGGATATAAAAATAAAAAACGGCAAGGATTTATAGAAAAGATTGAGTGGGTAAAAGAACAAGCGAAATTTGGACTGAAAATAAAAACCTTATTCTCCAAAGAAAGTGGTGCTCAGGGAATGATTGAGTATATCCCTGGTAAATATTGTTGGAAACCTGTTGAGGCTCCAAACTATATGTTTATCCATTGTTTGTTCGTAGGTCATAAAAAGGAATACAAAAACAATGGCCATGGAACAAAGCTAATTGAAGCTTGCATAAATGATGCTAAAAATCAAAAGATGTCTGGTGTTGCTGTAGTAGCACGAAAAGGGTCATTCATGGCCAACAATGAAATATTTATCAAGAATGGATTTGAGATTGTTGATAATGCAAAGCCTGACTTTCACCTTTTAGTTAAAACAATAAAAAGCACCTCTGAAAAACCAAAATTTAAAGATAATCCAGTTGGGAAATATGCAAACCATATGAAAGGATT
>JAUCGD010000198.1 GCA_030377945.1 Desulfobacterales bacterium HSG17
TGACAGCTTTTTTTTCATCAGGGGTTACATATTGTTTCTGAACATAATTCAGATCCCCTGTTCTGGCTTCAGGCAGATCATGAACAAGACACATGGAAATAATTTTTTTTGCGTCTGCTTTTTTTTCCATTTCAGACATGGCAAAAGCAATAAATGTTATCATAAAAGAATGTTCTGCAACAGATTCTTTTCCGGTTCCAAGAAAATGATACCCTGATCTGGGAATTTCTTTTAACATTTTGGCTTCAAACAAGAGATTTGCAATATTTTCCATCAAAGTTTTCCTTCTTAAAAATATTTTGTTTTAATATTATTTTCTTATATAATGTCCTTGTTTTCTAAGGATTAATTACAATCAATTTTCTTGACACCATACATTAGTTCGTATAGCCTAAATTGTTTAGAATTAATACCCGAAGTCTGTATTTGGAACAAGATTAATATTTTTGGAGTAGAGAATATCATGGATATTATCCATATTATAAGAGAAGCAAGTTACATGGTACAATTTGTACTGTTTCTGCTGCTTTTTTTTTCGGTCACATCATGGGGAATTATTTTAATTAAATTTTATTATATCAGGAGAGCTGTTAAGCAATCTGATGATTTTAATGAAATTTTCTGGGAGAGCCGTGACCTTTCCCTGGCCTACAAAGAGGCAAAGCTCCTTGACGGCAGCCCCCTTGCAAGGGTTTTCAGTATCGGTTATATTGAGCTGAAAAAACTGGGGCAGTCCAATGCAAAAAAAGCTCTTGAAAACGGCAGTGCCCTTAGTGAAAGAATAAGCGGGTTTGATAATGTTAAGCGTGCATTGCGCAGGGCTATTAATACGGAAACTACATTAATGACCCAGATGATTCCTTTTCTTGCCACAGTAGGAAATACAGCCCCGTTTATAGGACTGTTTGGTACAGTCTGGGGCATTATGGAGTCATTCAGGGGCATTGGCTTAAGCGGTTCCGCAAGCCTTGCTGTTGTTGCTCCGGGTATTTCCGAAGCACTTGTTGCAACTGCCGCAGGACTGGCTGTGGCCATCCCTGCTGTTATTGCCTTTAATTATTTTATGCAGAAAATAAGGGTTATGGAATCTGAATTACAGAGTTTTGCAGCAGATTTCTTAAATATTATTGAAATGGATATTTTACCTACAAAAGGGAATAAGTAAAATGGCTCTTGAGACAAACAGCAACCGGCTTATGTCTGATATTAACGTAACCCCGTTTGTGGATGTTATGCTTGTTCTATTAATAATTTTCATGGTTTCTGCACCCATGATGACCCAGGGAGTTGATGTTTCCCTGCCAAAAGCCGTGTCAAAGGCACTTCCTTCAGATACTGAGCAATTGATGGTGACAATTGACAAGGATCAAAAGATCTATATTAATGATTCAGATGTATCTATTGATTCATTAAAAGGTAAATTGGTAAAAATACTGGAAGGACGTACAGACCGGGAGGTTTATTTTAAGGGAGATGAAAATATTTCTTACGGAATGGCCATACGTGTTATATCAGAGATAAAAGGAGCAGGGGTTGAAAAACTGGGAATGGTGACACTTCCCCTTGATTTGAATAAAAAAACAGGTAAAAAACCGGAAATTTCCGGTTCTTAAGTATAACGGAGGGATATATGGTTTCAGATATTTCCCTGCCTTACAGGGCTGAAATTGATAATCGTTTAATGGCAGGGTTTCTTTTTATTTCGATTCTTTGTCATCTGGTTTTTATGGGATTAATATTGATAATTCCTGCCCAGACCAGTCAAAAACCGCTGATGCCTTCTGTCATAAGTGTTAATATGGTTTCTCTTCCAACCCAGGAGGAAGCAGGCGGGCCTGAAGAGCTGATTAATGAGCCAGAAGAAACTCCCCTGATAACAGCAGAAAGTACAGAAGTTCAGGCAGCAGAGCCTGAACAACTGCCTGTTTTAGCTGAAGAACCTGATATAGAGCCTGAAACTCTGGCTGAATCCCTTCCCCCTGAACCTATTCCCTCTGAACCTTTTCCAATGACTTCACCTGAACAAAAACCGGACATACAGCCTGAATTACAAGCAGAGCAGCAGCCTGAAAATATCCCTGATTCAAAAGATAAGGTTGTAATTAAGGAGGCTCCTGAAGAAAAACCTAAAGAACAAATAGTTGTTAAGAGTGAAAATACTGCTGAGAATGAAAAACTCCCGGAAAAAACACCGGAAAAAATAATTGTTTCAAAACGGAAAAATCCACAGACCAGAAAGCCTGACAAGATTAAAAACCAAAAGATTAAAAACCAGATTGTTAAACCTGAAGATATAAAATCGGAATCTATTAAAGATGCCATAAACCGTGTCAGGAAAAAACTTGCAAAACAAAACACCGGAAAATCTGCAGCAGCAAAAGGCAGTACGGCAGGAGGTGTTTCCGGTGGGCCTATTAACGATATTTATAAAGCGCAGATTGCCTATCAGATTGAAGGCAACTGGGCATTTTCCGAACAACTGCTGAAAAAGCACAGCGATCTTCAAACCCTGGTAGCAGTCAAGGTTTTGCCAAGCGGTCATATTGAAGATATATGGTTTCAAAAAAGATCAGGAGATACCTATCTTGATGATTCTGCTTACAGGGCTGTTATGAAATCAAACCCTTTTCCCCCTCTGCCAAGAGGATATTCGGAATCACACACATTTATTTTAAGATTTACACCTTCGGGCCTTAACTAAATTCAGACTTAAATCCAGACAGAGGACAGCTTTATGACAGCAAATATTAAAAAAACAATTATATTTATGATCTTTTTCATGATAACATCTATAGTGGCTTCTTTCCAATGGTGTTTTGCTGAGGATTTTATAGATATTACAAAATTTTCTTTAAGAAAAATTCCCATTGCCATTCCTTTAATAAATGTATTACCCCAGGGCCAGGATGCACTTTCTTTAAAATCATCGGAAATGCTTTCAAATGATCTGGACTTTACCGGGTATTTTAAAATTCTTGACAGGAAAGATTTTAAGATTGCTGAAAACTCAAAAACAGAAAATCAGCAGCTTGACTCTGCTGCAATTAATTTTAAAGACTGGACAGGCATTGGTGCGGAATTGCTGATAACAGGAAATGCAATATTTAAAGACGATCTTATAGAAATTGAATTTCGTCTTTTTGATACTTTCAAAAGCCAGCTTCTCATAGGAAAGCGCTATAAAGGGTGGCAAAAGGATTTACACCGAATTATACGGCGGTTTTGCAGTGAAGTTATTCACCATTTAACCGGACAGTGGGGGATCTATGAAAGTAAAATAGCATTTATATCCACAGGAACAGGTAATAAGGAAATATATATATGTGATTTTGACGGTAAAAATCCAGGGCCATTGACCAGGAATAAAAGCATTAACCTTTCTCCAGGCTGGTCATCAGACGGTAAATGGATGGCTTATACATCATTTAAAAGAGGCAGACCCGATCTTTATATTAAGAATATTCACGGGAAAATGGGTGCAGTAGTTGCAAAAAAAGGAATAAATACAACACCAGCCTGGGTGCCTGGAAAATCCATGCTTGCAGCTACTTTATCATTTTCAGGGGATCAGGATATTTATTTATTGACCCAAAAGGGGAAAATAGTTAAACAGCTTACTAACAAATGGGGAATTGACACATCTCCGACCTGGTCTCCAGACGGAAAACAAATGGCATTTGTATCAAGCCGTTCAGGTACACCCCAGATTTATATTAAATCCCTGGATACGGGAAAGATAAAAAGAATAACCTTTGAAGGCCGGTATAATACTCAGCCTGACTGGTCTCCAAGAGGGGATAAAATTGTCTATTCTGCTATTGAAAGAGGTGAAATAAATATTCATATTGTTGATTTAAAATCTTTAAATTCAGCACGATTGACATATGGAACCCGAAAAAACGAATCTCCCACCTGGTCTCCTGACGGCAGCCTTATTGCTTTCAGTTCAACAAGAGAGAGAGGGGTTGCAAGGATTTTTGTTATGACATCATATGGAACAGACCAGAGAAGATTGTTTTCAATGCCAGGTGAGCAGACAAGTCCGAAATGGTCTCCAAGAATAAAAAACAATTAATGTTCAATCCCTTTAAAGGAGGATGTATGCAGAGAAAATTATGGAATTTTTTGATTTTGGCAGTTGTTCTTCCAGGAATACTCCTGACAGCTTCATGTTCAAAAAAAGTAATAAAAGAAGATACTTCTGCTTCAGGATTGTATGACACATCAGCACAAGACAGTCAGGCAGCCTCATCTACTTACAACAATGATACAGATACACGGTCTTCCGAGGACGCTATTGTGAGTACCGAAAATATAGAAGGCAGCCGCATAAGCCGTGAGCAGATGGCTGCCAGGGAAAAATTTATTAATGAAGATATTTATTTTGGATTTGATGAATCATCTCTTTCTGCCGAAGCCCAGATGATCTTAAGGCGTAAAGCTGAATGGATGAGAAATAATCCAGGCACATCCATTATTATTGAAGGTCATTGTGATGAGCGGGGCACAACTGAATATAACCTTGCATTAGGAGACCGCCGGGCAGAAAGCGTTAAGATATTTCTGGCAAATTCAGGTCTTTCAGTCTCCCGCATGGCTACTATCAGCTATGGTGAAGAAAAGCCCCTTGATCCGGGACATACTGAATATGCCTGGTCAATGAACAGGCGGGCACATTTTATTATTGAATAATATAACAGGAAATAAATATGAAACCCTTTGTTTTTATTTCGGCATTTTTTATTATTGTTTTATCCCTTTGCAGCGGCTGTGCCCTGCAAAGCGATGTAAGGATTCTTGAAGACCGTATTATTTCTCTTGAAATGCACAATATGGAGCTTCAACAGCTTAATTATGAAGCTGAAAGAGAAAAAAAACAGATAAAATCACAAATAAAAGATTATAGTCAAACCCTGGAACAAAAAGAAAATGCTCTCAGAAGCCAGTCTGCAAGTCTTCAAGCTCTGTCAGACAGATTAAGAAATGAAATCCAGGCTTTGAGAGGAAAGCTTGAGGAAACTGATTATCTTATAAATCAGAAAATTAAAAACAATGAGACATTGTTAAAGGTAAACAACAGGCGGCTGGAAACCCTGGAACACCAGCTTAATATAGATCCAGGAAAGAAAAATGATTTTAATAAACCTGCATCTGTTCAACCTTCTGAATCATCTGTTAAAAATGATAATCTATCTAACAATACTTTCTCTGATAACAATCAAGTTTATTCTGAAGATGAGTTGTATTTTATTGCAAAACGGGCATTTGACCAGCAGGATTTTGATCTGGCTCAAGAGAAATTCCAGGAATTGATCAGAAAATATCCTAGTGCCAAACATGCAGATAATGCACAATTCTGGATAGGTGAGATTTATTACCGTCAGAAAAGTTATGAAAATGCAATTCTGGAGTATCAGACAGTTATTGAGAAATATCCAAAAGGTAATAAAGTTCGAGCTTCTATTTTAAAACAAGGCTTTTCCTTTTATAATATAGGAGATAAAGCCAATGCAAAACTGATTTTGCAGGAATTGATAAAAAAATTTCCCGGAACTGCTGAAGCCAATGCTGCCAGGAAAAAATTAAGGGGATTCTGATCTAGATTCCTTTACATATGGCAAAAATTATTGGTCAAAAAATAATTGGACCCAAAATAATAGGAATAGACCCGGGGCTTGCATCAACAGGTGTCGGGCTTGTATGGGGAAAAGGACTTAAAATTCAGGGATACTCCTACGGAAGCATTCATACTTCAAAAGAATCTCCTATGGCAGAACGGCTCAGCCATATTTATTCAAAAATTACAGCAGTTCTGGAAAATGAAAAACCCGACCTTATGGTTGTGGAGGAATCATTTTCCCTGAATAAATATCCAAAATCAGGGATAACTCTGGGAAAAGTAACAGGAGTAATACTCCTAGCAGGATTTCAGACAAATGTAATTGTTAAGGAGGTTCCTGTTCGTGAAGCCAAGCAGATTCTTACGGGAAACGGCAATGCAGACAAAGTGCAGCTTGAAAAATCTGTAAGGCATACGTTGAAACTGGCAAATCCAATCCGTCCTTTTCATGCTTCTGATGCACTGGCACTGGCACTTATCGGGCTATATAGGTTCCAATCACTAATGGGAAAATATTCAATCTAATATCAGGTTGC
>JAUCGD010000199.1 GCA_030377945.1 Desulfobacterales bacterium HSG17
AATATGATGAGGATGACATTAATATTAATGCACTCCCCATTTACCACTGCGCCCAGCGAGATGTGTTTCTCAACCCTGTTTTCTGGGTTGGTGGAACCAATATTCTCATGATGCCTGATATTGGTGAAATTTTAAAGAATATTGCTCAACACAAGGCAACCATGTTTTTCGCGCCGCCTACTGTATGGATTGGTATGCTCAGGCATCCTGATTTTGATAAATACGATCTAACCAGCCTTAAAAAATGCTATTACGGAGCATCCATAATGCCTGTTGAAGTATTAAAAGAGATGATGGAAAGACTGCCCGGCAGTAAAATCTATAACTATTACGGCCAGACAGAACTTGCTCCCTATCATACCATATTAAAGGCAGAAGATGCCATGACCAAGCTCGGCTCAGCAGGCATGGCAGGTTTTAATATGGAATCCAGGCTTGAAGATGATGAGGGCATTCCTGTTGAAGTTCCTGAAGTTCCGGGCGAAATCTGCGGAAAAGGCCCCCATGCCATGATAATGTATTTTAAAGACCCTGAAAAAACCGAACAGGCCATGAAAGGCGGATGGTTTCATTCAGGCGATATTGGCGTGCTTGATAAAGACAGGTATATTTCCATTGTTGACCGTAAAAAAGACATGATAAAAACAGGAGGCGAAAACGTATCCACCAGGGAAGTGGAAGAAGCAATTTATCTGGATAAACGTGTTGAAGAGGTCTCTGTGGTTGGTGTACCACATCCCAAATGGGTTGAGGCTGTAACAGCAGTGGTTGTTCCCAGGAAAGGGGAAACAATCACCAAAGAGGAAGTTGTTGAACTTTGCAGAAAAGAAGTTGCACCTTTCAAGGTTCCAAAAGAGGTAGTGTTTGTTGATGCTTTGCCAAAGACTCCAACGGGAAAAATATTAAAACGGGAAATGCGGGTGACGTATAAGGATTTATTTTCAGATCAGTAATTCTGCAATATTTATGTAGGGTGCGTTAGGCGATAGCCGTAACGCACCTTCAATGTTTAAAGGTGCGTTACGCTGCGCTAACACACCCTACGGATGTTATAGAATTTTTGATTTGGTGCTTATAATGTCAAAAGTCAGGCGGATGCCAGCCAACAACAACCCATCGTCTCCGGGCAGCAATAATGATAAGATCATTCATATTCAAACCGGTGACAGTTGCCCGACCCATAGCTGTCAAACCAACAATCAGGGTTCCTGTTTCATCCCATGCAAAATGTTCATGCCACTTTTCCAGGCGCGGATGATACAAAGATACTACTTCACCGGTCAGCGGGTCAGGTGCTGTTATTTTGGTGCCTTTGAATTCATTGCATCGCCGACAGCAAAAGCATAGATTGTCAAACTCGGTTAAACCGCCTTGTGACTCTGGTATCACATGGTCAATTGTCATGGGTTGTCCTGTGATTGCTTCCCTGGTATGGCAGTATGCACAATGCTGATTGTCAGCTTCAATGAGACGTAATCGTAATTTTGAAGTAAGATAGGTGCTCATTCTATCACCTACAATCTATCCGCAGGTGGAATCTGATGTCCCCGCCATTGAAGCAAAGCCACCGCATGAGCTTTACAAATCATGAAACGATCTGACTCGCCCCTTAGTTTATTTAATTCATTTTGTTCCGAATTTGAAATCGTTTCGTTACTGTTTTTATCAAGCAGATCCTGATAGCGGTTATAATCCGCTTTATTCTGATGAAAGCGGGCAATATGCCACAGAGTTGTATCGTCTTGGCGTTCCAGTGCTGCCAAATCAGCCTGATATTCAGCAGGTATGTCGTCCCATCCGGGCGGGCTTCCTTTCTGGATAACTCGAAGGAGTATCTGATCAAGGGATTGTTTTGTTGCCTGGGCTGCCTGTTGCAGGCGGATGTATATGTTTTCAGGTAGATTTAATGTGATATTTCGTGTAGCCATATGATTATATCTCCTTTGATCGTTTTATTGATTGCCATGAATCTTATTCTCCTGATAATCATTTAATCATGCGAATCATGGTTCTGACAATATTTGCCATATGCTTCAGGATATTTGTCTTTATTCAGCGTCAGCCATTGTTTGAAAATTTTCATACGTTCTTTTGCACGCTTATTTCCGGCTTTGACGGCTTTTGTGTACCAAAGATAAGCCTTATCAAGTTCATTGTCTCGGTCGTAGATGATGCCGAGTTCGGTCATAGCGTTGGTATCCCCGGTTTTGGCTTTGGAAAGCCAGTAAAAAGGATGGGTTTTGGGCCATTGGGGAGGTTTGGGTTTAATGCCGTAAAGATTCTGCTCTGGTGTGATAGGCTGCAATTCCAGGTTGACCAGTTTCAGGCTGTACATTTGCTCTGCTTTTTTGATTTCTGATTCACTTAACTGTCTGTCTTTTACTTTAAAATAAAATGATAAATCCCACAATCGGATAGTCTTGTCATCTGACCCCGAAACCAGGGTTCTGCCGTCAGGTGAAAAACTCACACTACTAACAGCCCCCGCATGACCGGTTATCTGTGACTTTTCTTTACCTGTTTCAACATCCCATAGACGGATAGTATTGTCATGTGACCCCGAAACCAGAGTTCTGCCGTCAGGTGAAAAACTCACACTATTAACAAAACCAGTATGACCAGTGATCTGTGACTTTTCTTTGCCTGTTTCAACATCCCATAGACGGATAGTAATGTCTAAAGACCCCGAAACCAGAGTTTTGCCGTCCGGCGAAAAATTCACACTATTAATAAGACCCGTATGCCCGGAGAGTAGTGACTTTTCTTTTCCTGTTTCTATATCCCACAGACGAATGGTTTTGTCAGATGACCCTATTACCAGGGTTTTGCTGTCCGGAGAGAAGCTCACACTATAAATAAGACCCGTATTGCTTGAAAACAGCCCCTTTTTTTTTCCCGTTTTCACATCCCACAGACGGATGGTTTTGTCAGATGATCCTGAAGCCAGGAACTCGCCGTCCGGCGAAAAATTCACATTTTTAACATAACTCGTATGACCGGTAAGCTGTGCCTTTTCTTTTCCCGTTTTCACATCCCACAGACGGATGACTTTATCAGATGATCCTGAAGCCAAGCTTTTGCCGTCCGGTGAAAAACTCACACTAAAAACAGAAGACTTATAGTTGGCGATCTGTTTTATTTCTTTTCCAGTTTCCACATCCCATAGACGGATACTTTTGTCATGTGATCCAGAAGCCAGGGTTTTACCGCTCGGTGAAAAACTCAGACTTAAAACAGTATCCGTATGACCGGCGAGCAGTGAATTTTCTTTACCCGCAACCACATCCCATAGACGGATGTTTTTGTCCCAAGACCCCGAAGCCAGGACATTGCCGTCCGGTGAAAAACACACACTTGAGACAGCAACTGAATGACCAGAGAACTGTGCTTTTTCTTTTCCCGTTTCCACATCCCATAGACGGATAGTTCTATCATGTGATCCCGAAGCCAGGGTTTTACCGTCTGGGGAAAAACTTACAATCAAAACAGTAGCCGTATGCCCAGATAGCTGTATCTTTTTTTTTCCCGTTTTCACATCCCATAGGCTGATGTTTTTCCTATATCCCGTAGCCACGGTCTTACCATCCGGTGAAAATGTAACTGTAACGATTTTATAAGTTTCATCATGCTGAGGACTAAGGGACGAAGAAAAAATCAACGAATAATCTTGATGGCCGATCACAATTCCTGCTGCCTTTGCTTTTTCACTTCCCGCCCTTTTCGGGTCAAAACTTTTCAGAGCATGAAGCGCGTATAGTTTTCCAGCATTGAAGTTTTTGCTTTCCACAGCTCTTTCAGCTTTCTCATTAAAAACAAATCCTATATTATGCCGGGCTTCAATCAGTTTTTCATTTGCCTCTTCTCCTTTTTGCTTGGCTTCCAAAGCCTTTGCTTCAGCAATGACCTTCTGCTTATCTGCCTCAATTGATTTCACATATCCGAATATCCCCAGCACTGAAGCCACTATCACGAAAAGCCCAACAACTGTTCCAACAGCAATCATCAGCTTTCTTCGCTTTTTTTCAGCTTCCTTCCTGCTCATTTCAATAAAAGCTAAAACATCGGCCTTCAAACGCAACCGTCCCTCATACGGCCCAAGATATTCCAGCGCTGCTGTATCCAGCAGTGTCCCTCTCGACCGGTATTCCCTATACCGGTTCTCAACAACCTGCCGCACTTCCATAAGTTCCTGCTCAATGCCGGTCATCCACTGCCGGATAATTTGCGCCAGCGCATCATGGCGCAGTTCATACCTGCCGTTATCCGGATCTTCCCGCAATATCCTCCGGGTGACCAGTTCCCTTAAAATCATCTGCAAGACAGGTTCCTCAATTTCATCACCGTAATTTGAAGCAGTTTCAGCTATTGCTTCAATATCCAGTATCCGCTTCGTGCCTTCGGAAGTAATCAAAGATTTTAACACCTGCTTTGCCTTATCCGCATCTGGCATATCCTGGATTTGGTCTTCTACAAAATTTGAAAGGATATTCCTTACCCCGCCCCTGATTTCAAAATCATCCGGTCTTATATGGGGATGTCTCGGCTCTCGTTCCGCAGCTCGGCGGTACAGAGTATCCATAACCACCTGCACATAGGGCAGCTCAACACCCTCTTTTCCCTGTGAAAGCTCTGCAATCACCTGTTTTGAAACACTTTCTTCAATTTCCACACCGCACACCCGGCAGGGATTGAGAATAACTGTCTCGGCCTGCATACCGGACATATTCCTGACCCATATCCGGTTGGACAGAATATTCGGAACCACCTTTTCAAATTCTATCAGCCTGGCAAAATATTCCTCACGTATGCCCAGGATGATCTTTATATCCAGGTCAGATTGAAGGATTTTTTTATACAGCAGTGCCAGTTGTTTCCGGGTTTCCACAGGCTGAAGGATGAAAATTTCTTCAAACTGGTCAAAAAACAGGATCATGGTTTTCTTTAATGACCGGGCTGTATTACCCAGATTGCTGAAAATATCGCTTCCATCTTCAAAAGGAAGGATTTTCTTTATACAATCATTTTTCAGGGAGATCATGGGGTCAATGGCTGAACGTATGGGGAAGAATACTGCTTTTTCAGGTTTGATCCGGCTGAAAAGCCCACACTGCACCAGGGATGTCTTGCCTGCGCCTGAATTACCGAAAACCACGGACACCTTATGGCTGAACACAGCGTGGTAAAGCTCCCTGATCTCCATGTCTCTGCCGAAAAATATATCCCGGTCTTCGGGGGTAAAGGCATCTAAAAACTTAAAGGGATTGCGTTGTCCTGTTTCCGGCAGTTTCTCTTGTGTATCATCCCTGTATTCAGGTTCAGGAGCCGGAGTTTCTTTTTCAGTGAAATCCTCTTTTTCCAGCAGTTCTTCAAGAAAAGTCTCAAAAATATTGACTTCAGACATGACCGAACCTCCTGTTCAGCTCAACAAACCGGTAATATGCTTGAATTCATCATGCAGTTCCCCGGAATATTTCACATTTCCTGCCTCCTGTTTCCGTCCCCGGCCCGACATCAGCAGATCAAATTCCTCGTCAATATCATGACTTTCTTCAGGTTCTTTATCTTCAACATGAAACTTTCCCCCCGGATCAATCCCGATATATTCCAGCCGTTTCTTATCCATGCCGTTATAGAAAAAAACATCTGCTGCATCGCCTGATGATTCGTCATAAATATAAAAAGGATAAAGGTTCAGGTAATGTCTTTCATCATATCTTACAATCACCGTGTCAGTATCCCTATAATTTTCCAGGACACTGCTCAGATTGATGCCTTTCCCAATACTGTCACCTTTGAGGGTCTTGCCTTTATGATGAAACACAGGGTCCTGCCTTTTTTTCTTGTTCACTTCAATGGATTTGATGTACCCGAAACTGACATCTTTCAAAAAATCCAGGCGGTTTAAGGCCGTATGCAGATAGTTGAGAGAAACATTAACCGCAGATCGCTGTTTATCGTCCGTATCCAGAACCACTTTTCGGTGTGCAATGGCGTTTCTCAGTTTTATCAGCTTATCCATTGCGTTCTTAAATTCAGTTTCTTTCTTGCCTTCAAAGAACAGGTCTTTGAGTTCCGGTATTACAATATCCACCTCTTTATTTTTCAAATATGTAAAACCTTCCCTT
>JAUCGD010000200.1 GCA_030377945.1 Desulfobacterales bacterium HSG17
CCAAAGGGTTTCCAATAGATGCTTTGAATTCTTTCTTTGGCTTTGCGACTTACCCGGTTGGCATCAGCAAGCAGTGAATAGAGCACAGGAACTACTACCAATGTCAAAAATGTGGCCACCATCAGACCGAAGATAACCACGGCGGCCATATTTTTCCACCATTGGGTGGATTCGGATTCCCAGGCAATAGCCATTTTGTGAAAATCATAGGAAGTTCCGGTGACCATGGGTAAAAGTCCCAAAATCGTCGTTACGGCCGTCAAAAGAACCGGACGCAGACGAGTCGCTCCGGCGGAAACGATTGCTTCCTTGATCGGCATCCCCCGCTGGAGGAGTTTGTTGGTATAATCGATTAATACAATGGCATTATTGACAACCACACCGGCAAGGGAAATTACACCGACACCGGTCATGATGATTCCAAATGGTGAGCGAATGACCGTCAACCCGAGAAAGGCTCCCCCAAGAGAAAGAACTACCGACGTGAGAATGATGGCCGGCTGGGTAACGGAATTAAACAACGTCACCAGAATTAAAAAAATCAGAAAAATAGCAATTGTAAACGTTTTTTGTAAAAAGGCCTGGGATTCCTGTTGAAACTCAAATTCACCGGTGAACTTGATGTCATAACCTGAAGGCAGTGGGAAATCTTTTAGAAGTGCTTCTGCTTCCGCACGGGCCACGGCACCCGGGATTTTGGTTTCATCCACATTGGCTTTTACGGTCACTACCCGGTTGTGGTTAATGCGTACGATATCCCCTAAACTTCCGGAATAATCAATGGTTGCCAGGGTTTTTAAGGGAACTAGTTGCCCGGATGGTGTAGGAATCATGAGTTTATAGAGTACATCGGTAACACTTCGGTCTTTTTTCGATAAGACAACCGTTATATCGTAATCCTCATCACCCTCGCGGTAACTGGAAACTTCCAATCCATTATAGGCGGTTTTTAATGAGAACCCAATGGCATTGGTGGATAGTCCGAACATAGCTGCTTTTTGGCGATCAATCCGAACTCGGATGGACGGTAGCCCAGCCACATAATCATCCTGAATATCTTCGGTGAATTTTACTTTGGCGACAATACTGCGAATTTTTTTGGCAATGGCACCCAATTGCTGAAAATTATCACCAGAAATTTCAATATTAATCGGTGAACCGGTCGGCGGACCCTGCTCTGCCTCGGTCACTAAAATACGTGCCCCGGCAATGTATTTAACTCGCTCCCGAATATCTTCCAGAGTGGCGGTTGTAGGCCGCGTTCGGTCTTCAAGGTCCAGAAATTGAACACCGATATGATTGGGCAGGTTTTCCCCAAAACCACCCCCACCGCCGGCGGATTCAACGGCTTTGGCATAAATATGATCAATATTGTCGAGGTCGGAAGGTCCCAGATAGGTCTTTCCGTTCTTCATTTGATGTTCCTGTGGAACAAAGGCGTTGTCGTAATCGGCAAGTGGATAAAAATCATTGGTATCATTAAGTGAGTATCCGCAAATGGCCATTTCGACGTTTTTCACGATGCGATCAAGGAAGTCAAGATCAGCACCTTTTGGTGGATCAATATTAACGTAAATCGAACGTGGATCAAGACTGGGAAAGAATTCCACCGGTTTCCGGAGCCCGATGGTCATGAGCCATGTAAAAACCATGATAAACAAAGTAATAAAAGAAATAATGACCACTACAATCCGATTGTTTAAGGCGGTCGTTAAAAATCCGGCATAAGATTTTAAAATAACGCCTTCAATGGCAATGGGCTTTTCCCCTGCCGTTGCGACTTCATCAGCGGATTTAGCCGTCTTTTTTCTTTTTCCGGGAGTAACGCGCACAAAAATAGCAGTCAACGCCGGATTTATGACCAGGGCGACAAAAAGGCTGGAAGATAAGGTGATAATCAAGGTGATGGGTAAATATTTCATGAATCCGCCCATGATTCCAGGCCAGAAAATCATAGGGGAAAAAGCCGCCAGGGTCGTTAGAGTTGATCCAATTACCGGATAGGCTACTTCCGAAGTAGCTTTCATGGCTGCCTGAATCCGCGGTACGCCTTGTTCATAATAGCGATACACATTTTCAACGATAACAATGGCATTATCCACCAGCATGCCCAAAGCCAGGGTCAGGGCGAAAAGAACCACATTATTCAAACTGATTCCCAACCCATACAGAATCGTAAAAGACATCAGCATGGAAAAAGGTATGGACAAGGCCACGAGAACGGCATTTCGAATGCCTAGAATGAACAATAAAACCAAAATTACCAGAATAAGACCGGTGAGGATGTTATTTTCAAGATCGGCGACCATTAAGCGAACTTCTTTGGCCTGATCCATGAGCTTGGTAATAACGGTCCCTTTAGGCCATGCGGGTTGGCTATTCGCAATCAGGATCTCAATTTGATCGGAAATTTCAATAATGTTTTCACCGACTCTTTTCTTCACACTGATATTGATGGCATCCAGGCCATCCAAACGACTGCGACTGGTCTCATCTTTAAAACCATCACGAACATACGCCAGATCTTTTAAATAAATGGGTTTTCCTTCATAGCTGGTGATGACCAGATTATAAATTTCATCCGGCGATTCGAATTCACCCGGAACCCTGAGCTGGTATCTTCCATCACCCAATGTAATTGAGCCGCCGGAAGTATTGGAATTTTCGCCGCTGACAACAGCCTGCAAAGCAATAATGGGGATGCGGTAGTAGGCTAATTTGTCCGGATCGACTTCGATTTTGATTTCACGTTCAAGTCCGCCGGTCACATCAACTTCAAGTACACCTGGGATGGCTTCAATATCCTCTTCAATGTCATCGGCGATTTGTTTTAAGGCAGATAAGCCGCAGGTTCCGGACAGGCTGTATACCACGATGGGAATTTCACTGAAATTAACCTCAAAAACCGCCGGATCATTTTCCAAATCCCCTGGTAAATCTCCCTTGGCTTCATCCACTTTATCCCTGACTTTTTGCAAGACTTCATCAATGTCCGTATCAGGAATAAACTCAATGTTGATTTGGGAAGTACCTTCACGGCTAATACTTTTAATATTTTTTACACGATCCAGCCCCTTTAATTTTTTTTCAATGGGGATCGTGATGGAAGTTTCAATATCAGTTGCGGAAACCCCTTTGTAAGATGTTGATATAAAAACATTCGGGATAGTGATGTCAGGAGTGGCTTCTCGCGGCAGGACCATATAGCAATATATCCCGATAGCAAAAATGATTACCGACAACACCACTACACTGGTTCGGTTTTTAATGGCGGTATCTGAAATAATCATTGCAGCAATTCCTGAATATTGGTGATGGAGCGCACAACAGTGACGGGTTGATCATCCGTAACGGTTCTTTGTCCTACAACGATAACCTGGTCTCCGGGAACGAGACCATTATTTATTTGAACGCGCCACCCTTCCTGCAATCCCAAATCTACTTCTCGTTCATGTGCTTTTCCGTCATTGACTGCATAGGCGATATATTTATCACCGCGATTTAAAACAGCAAAAAGCGGCAGGGACAGGCTATCAGGAATGGTTTTCTTAATAATTTCGACGCGGACAAACATGTCCGGTAAAATCAAACCGTCCTTATTTTCCAACGCCAACTCCAGGTTGTAAAGACGCGCCATGGGATCAGCAGTATTGGATACAAAATGATTGCGGGCAGT
Organism: Desulfobacterales bacterium HSG17; assembly: GCA_030377945.1. Next base: position 3,677 of record JAUCGD010000200.1, read on the forward strand.
AAACATCGCCCCATCCAGAGCATCAATGGTGACCGAAAACTCATAAATGGATCGTACGGCGGCTACATCGGATTCAGGAATACCGACATTGATTTTCAAGCGATCCAGTTGAATAATCTCGACCACTTTATCACCTGGATTGAGGAGTTCGCCTTTTTCAAAATAGACAGTGTTCAAAATTCCGGATATGGGTGCGGATATGATGGTTCGCTCTACTGCCAGTTGGGCATTGGCAATGGACGAGGACAAAGCGCGTACACGTGCTTGAACTGAGTCATATTCACTCTGGGTCGAAAGCTTGCCGGCTTTCAATTTTTTCAGTCGCTTCAGAGATGAACTTGCGGCATCAAACTCTGCTTTAAGGGACTTGACCGTATTGCGATAATCCCTGGCATCCAAAACGGCGATAACATCACCCTTGGTAATGGTTTGCCCTTTCTCAATTCGCTTATCTGTAACCTTCCCGCTGACCTGACTATTGACGGATACCTGCAGCCAAGGTTGAACCACACCGACCAGGTTCAGGCGGTCTTGAATTACACCCGGTTCCATAGCAAGAGTCACAACATTTAGAATTTCTTCACTGCTCTTTGTATTCTCATTGTTTTCCGAAATTTCTGTTTCCAGGCGGGCAATATGGGTTTTTAATTTTTCTTTTTCACCCATCGTCAGGCTGATTAAAGACAATCCCAGAATTTCCTTGGTCTGATCTTCTGAAAACCCTAAGTCTTTTTGCAATTTCTGGGCGGCATCCCGTGCATCCTTAGACTTCCTGATTGTGGCCAGTACTTGATCCAATTGCTCGGAAGCACGTTCCATACCCTTCAAATTCTCCAGGCCTTTTTTGCGACTTTTCAGATAGGCACTTTCCTCTCCTACTGCCGCGAACATCCGTATGGCGATCAGAAGTATCAACCCCAATAGAATGTAGGGTAAAAAACCCCACAGGATTGCCAAAATATTCCGGATTTTTGAAGGTTTTTGAAAATCCCCATTTGCTTGCTTCATTTTTTATTCACCTACGCGAGATTTAATTTCATTTAAAAACGAACCTTTAATGCGTTCTACCTGTACCCTGGCCAATTGATGATTGAATTCCGCCTCCGTCAAATCCTTTTCAGCAGTGACCAGAAGCGTATTGGCATCCATTACATCAACACTATTGGCCAATCCGTATTCAAACTGGCTGGTCACGGCTTCATAATTCTCTCTGGCAAAAGACAAACGATCCGTCAAAGACGTTAGGACACTTTTTTGGGTCATAAGATTTAAATATGCTTGCTCCATATCAACCCGGATTTCTTTTTTCTTATCCTCTAAAGCCAGTTCGGCTTGTCTTTTGCGGGCCTTGGAAATATTAACAGTGGCTTTGCGCAAACCACCCTGAAACAAATTCCACCCGACTTGTGCCGTGCCAACAATGGAATCAATGGATTCTCCCTGCTCTTGCTGGTCCGTATTGACCCATTGGCCTTGAAGAGTGACTCTGGGCCAGTAATCACTGCGATCAAAACGGATTTGTTTTTCCGCGATGATAATTGATGTTTCCAATGATTTGATTTCCGTACGGTTGTTCATGGACATTTCAATAAGAACCGGAAGTTCCTCAACAGCTTCGGCATACATATTCTCCGGTACCGGGTTAACGGAAAAATCCGCCGAAATACCCACTAAGCGAGCCATTGTAAAATAGGTCAGCTTGGCACTATTCTCAGCTTGAATTAGAATTGAGCGAGCACCTGAAAGCTCGGCTTGAGTACGAAACAGTTCGGTTTTAGTGACATCTTCTAAAGCAAGGCGAGCCTCAATCGATTCCAAATGTTTTTCCAGACGAGCGACTTCAGCTTCTGATGTTCGGTTAGACTCCTCCCCTTTCAGCACATTATAATAAGCAGCGGTTACATTTAAAAGGTAATCTGCACGAATGCTATCAAGATCCATTTCACTTTGATGAATCTGGTCTTTGGTCACACTATATGCGATTAATTCTTTACCGTTTACTGTAAATGATTGCTGGGCCTGAATCCCCCATTGAGAATTCCATTTGGGCCGCACCAGAGATTCAGATTCGAATGTGATGGGCGTCAGGGGTGCCGGCAATGGAATGGTGGTCGTGTTTCTGACGTACCGGCTTTCATCATACCGTGAATACTGGCCAAAGGCAGATATGGTCGGGACCAAAACGGAAATTGCCTGTTTTTTAGTTTGTTTAGCAATTTCAATATTTTCAGCGGAAATTCGGATGGTCTCCGCATTTTTCAATGCCATGCGGTAAAAATCAGTCAGGGCTAATTCTTCAGCTGATACCGTTGACAATGAAGCACACTGAATTCCCCAAAATAAAACAATAACCATCGTACTCTTGAAAGCATTATAAAACCACATGATTACCCCTTTTTCATTGTTATGTATTTATTATGCTT
>JAUCGD010000201.1 GCA_030377945.1 Desulfobacterales bacterium HSG17
TTAAATCCGTAATAATTCCGGCTTGATTAATATATGATAAAACCTGTATTTTAGTCTCGCTTAACGCAGGTGAGATCTGTGATTCAAATGTCATTTGGCTGGTTTCAAATCAGTCACTACTAAGTACGGTAGGACAATTCTGGGGGGGATTTCGCTACCGTACTTAGTCTTTTTTTTGTTTTTCTTTTTTCTACAGCATTTTCATGTCATTGTAACACCCATGGAATCCTTTGATTTACAAACAATCGGAACTGTTCACAGTCCTTTTACCGAAAAGTTCGGTATACCGCGCCAAGCTGGGTTAATTCCCAGCGTATCTGCGGTGATCGAAATGGAGCCTACAATTCCTTTAGAGAGTTTCCGTGGTCTGGAACAGTTTTCCCATATTTGGGTTGTTTTTTTATTTCATAAAAACCTCAATCAAGGTTGGAAACCCATGGTCAGACCACCGCGCATGGGGGGAAACCGAAAATTGGGTGTATTTTCAACCCGCAGTGGATTTCGGCCCAATCCTGTTGGCATGAGTGTTATCCGTTTAAAAAAAATCGAATTTTTAAAAAAAAGAGTCAACCTGCACCTTCGGGGTGCCGACTTGATGGATCAAACCCCGGTTATTGATATCAAGCCGTATATACCATGGGCAGACAATATTCCGAATGCCAGAGGGGGGCAATTTCATGAAAAGGACCCTCACTGTGTAAAGGTCATATTTGAACCGAATTGTGAAGCGATAATCCAGGAGATCGAAACTCTTGAATACTCTGAGTTTAGAGAAACTATTATTCAGATTCTAAAAAACGATCCACGCCCGGCTTATCTTCAGAATCAATCTGTGCCAAAAATTTATGGGTTCACATTCGGACGGTGGAACATTCGTTTTCAAGCCGACCTTGACACATTACATGTGATAGAACTTAAAGCCGATACGAAAACTTGTTGAAGCATGGAAATTTCTTCACTATGGTGAGCGTTTAAAACAATCTAAAATCCTGTCTACTGGTAATTTTAAATGGTCCAAGAATCCTTCATACAATTTGAAACGCATCAACAAATTGCCGTTATCCGTATGAACCGTCCTGAAAAAAGGAATGCCCTGAACCAAGCACTGCTGGCAGGCCTTTTTACGGCCATTGAAAAATTTTCAAACGACGAAAATCTGAATGCCGCTATTCTTACCGGAAATGGGAATTCCTTCTGTGCTGGTTTGGATTTAAAGGCAGTCGGACAAGAAAATTTATTTGATCCCCGAGGAGATGGTCTCGACTTTCCCGACCTGATGACTGCGTGCTTAAAACCGATTATCGGAGCTGTTAACGGACCCGCCATTACAGGTGGTTTTGAAATCGCGTTAAATTGCGATTTTTTAATCGCATCAGACACTGCCCTATTCGCGGATACCCATGCCAAAGTAAAAATACACCCAGGTTGGGGAATGACGCAATTACTGCAGCAGGCCATCGGCCAACGACGGGCCAAACAAATGTCGTTTACGGCAGAGCCGATACATGCCAAGACAGCTCTTGAATGGGGGTTGGTAAATGAAGTCACAGCACCTATGGATTTGATGCCGCGTGCCATAGCCCTTGCAGAACAGATTGCTGCAAACGAGCCCAAAATGGTGGCCACCATAAAACAACTCATTGAAAATAAGAATAATTCATTCCTCAACGATTCCTTCCGAGCAGAACGACTTGGTTTTTACAGCTTTGTCAGAAAAAATATGCCGACACACACTTAATTATTATTTTTGGAGAATATATAATGTCCGAATTATCCTCAATTGATTTAATCTGCGGTATTTTCTGCAAATCTGCAAAATCTGTACTGGAACGCAATACCAAACGAGACATTACCTTCTCGCCTACGATTCAGGATATACCCAAGGTCAGTTTGAAACCGGCCATCGGTTCTTTTGTGCAATTCACCGGAGATTATAACGGATTGGCGGTTTTCAATTTTTCAGCAGATGCCGCCATGCTTCTTTACAAAAGCTATATGATGGGAATGGGCTTACCTGAAAATGAATTATCAAAGGAGTATACGTCGGATGAAGTGCCCAACACCATTGGTGAAATGACCAATCAAATCATGGGCCAAGCTATGAGCCTGATTGAAGAAAAATATGAACTCAATTCGTATTGCGGCCAGCCCAAAGCCCTTTCCTTAAATTCAGCGTTAACCCTGAGTATTGACTCAGATTATCGGGAAAATCGACGCATTGTGTTTCATATAGATAATTTCAGCTTCCAAATGGAAGTTGCCCTCGAAACCATTAAGTTCATTTCTATTGCATCGGTCTTGGGGAAATAAACCAATCACCTTCAAAGGGTAAAAAACCGATTAATGTCCGTCTATAAACTGCTTATAAAGTCCATTTATGGACAGGCACTGATTACATCCCCAACATTAATCCCCCCTCCCGTCAACACTCGTGCAAATACACCTTGAGTGGGCATGATGCAGTCCCCGGCCTGGTAATATATAGCACATCGGGTATGACAGGTCTTCCCGATTTGAGTGATTTCAAGGATGGCCTCAGAACCCATCTGAAAACGAGTCCCCACCGGGATTTCGGGCCAGTCAATTCCTCTGGTAGCGATGTTTTCCGCAAAATCCCCAAAACCGACGGATAATCCGGAGTCCTTTGCTTTCTCGATACTCTCGGCCGCAAGAAAGCTGACTTGCCGGTGCCACTCTCCGGCATGAGCATCGTCCGCCAATCCGTGATTTTCAATCAACCGGCTGGTTTTAATACATTTTTTCGGTGTTTTCTTTTTAGGACTGATAGCGATTGAAACGATTTCTCCTATGATTTCCATATATTCACCCAATTCTTCAAATATTAAGCTTCAAGAAATTGACGCTCCCGACAATAGTCGATTAGCAAACATTATAAATAATCAGCCAATTAAAAATATACCATACTCCGCCAAACAATTTTCAAAATGCCGTATCGTACGCCCTTTATCCCGGACATGATTCATGGAAACACTATTAATCACCCGAAAATTTAACTGCCTTGCAAAGGCTTCAAAATCTTTAATGGAAAGAACCCTGATATTGGGTGTCTCATGCCATTCATACGGCAACTGGCGAGTGATGGGGGCATGCCCGGTCAACAACAATTGCAGGCGAACCCGCCAATGGCTGAAATTCGGAAAACTGACAATCCCTTGTTTCCCAATCCGCAGCATCTGCTTGATCACCCGGGCCGGTGAAAAAACTTGCTGCAGTGTTTGACTTAAAATCACATAATCAAAAGCATCGTTTGGAAAATCCGAGAGTTCGCTGTCAATATCACCCTGCAACACGGAAATACCTTTTTCAATACAGGCCGCCACATCGTCTTCGTTGATTTCGATCCCGGAACCCCTCACCTGCTTTTGCATTGCCAGATTGTATAAAAGATCTCCGTTGCCACATCCCAAGTCCAACACCCGGGAGCCAGGTTTGATCCAATCGGCAATTATCTTTAAATCATAACGCACGTTATTCTTTTCCCTCGTTATATACACGATTTAAAAAACCACCCACCAGATTTTCCAATCGTTTGTTTGGAATCAAAAAAGCATCATGCCCGCAATCCGCATTAATTTCGCAAAAACTGGCATCCAGGCCGTTTTTTTTCAGGGCTTTGATAATAAGACGGGACTGATAGGTCGGGTAGAGCCAATCGGAAGTGAATGAGATGACCAGGAATGTGGCTTTTGCTTTGCTAAACGCTTTGACGGCAGATCCATCCCCATGCTTCTGCTCCAGGTCAAAATAATCCGCCGCTCGTGTGATGTATAGAAAAGAATTGGCATCAAAACGTTCCACAAATTTCTGCCCCTGATGCCGCAGATATGATTCCACCTGGAAATCCGCATCAAAATTAAAGGAAAAGGAAGATTTGTGCTGCAGGCGGCGATCAAATTTTTGTCGCATGGCTTCATCGGATAAATAGGTGATGTGCCCGATCATCCGTGCAACCGCAAGACCCAGTTCAGGTTTGTCTTGATGGTAATAATTGCCGTTATTCCATTTGGGGTCAGCCATGATGGCTTGCCGGGCAACTTCATTAAAGGCGATGGTCTGGGCGGAATGGCGCGTCGTTGTAGCCAAAGGAATCGCGGAATAAACCATTTCCGGATAACGCACGGTCCATTCCAAAACCTGCATCCCACCGACTGATCCGCCAATGGCACATAATATTTTTTTTACACCCAAATGATCCATTAATTTCTTTTGGGCCGTGATCATGTCCCCGATGGTCACCAAAGGAAAATCCAAACCATAGGGCATACCGGAATCCGGATTAATGTTACACGGACCGGTTGTTCCCATACAGCTCCCCAGAATATTGGTACACACCACAAAAAAGCGGTTTGTATCAATTGGTTTGCCGGGTCCCACCATAAAGTCCCACCAACCTGGTTTCTCGTCTTTTTGTGAATGCACCCCGGCCACATGGGCATCTCCGGAAAACGCATGCAAAATCAACACAGCATTATCGCCGGATGGATCAAGCCTGCCATAGGACTCATAGGCAAGAGTCACCGGAGCCAATGCCTGACCGCTCTCAAGGGGCATGGATTCACCATTATCGGCAAAAGTGTAATATTGTAGGCCTACCTCCCCTACACTATTCTCACCCTGAAATGCTTTTAAATTTCCACTCATATTTCCAAAGCCTGTTCCAAGTCTGCAATTATATCTTCACTTGATTCAATTCCCACCGAAAGCCGCAAAAGATCCGGTGTAATCCCCAGTTCCTTTTTTTTCTCTTCAGTAAAAGAGATGAATTGGCTTGAATATGGATGGATGATGAGCGTTTTGCAATCTCCCAAATTTGCCAGGTTATAAATTAAGTCTAAATGGTCAATCATTTTGAAGCATTCTTTTTGATCCGCCAGACCAAAACCCAATACACCGCCAAATCCTTTATTTCCAAAAATATGTTTCGCGGTTTCATGACACGGGTTAGATTCCAGGCCCGAATAATTCACCCAGCTGACTTTGGGATGTGCCGCTAAAAATTCAGCGACTGCCATTGCATTTTCCATGTGGCGGGCCATGCGAACTTCCAAAGTATCAAGCCCGATCATTGTGAGCCAGGCATGAAAAGGTGCCATGGTGGTCCCAAAATGAATATGATGTTCCCGCCACAAGCGGTCTGTAAAAGCTAAGACGCCTTTACGTTCAACAAAGGCTGAGAAATCAGAAAACTTTTCTGTTTCCCAGTTAAACTTACCGGCATCCACAACAATGCCGCCAATCGCATTGCCGTGGCCGGATAAATATTTTGTGGTGGAATGAAACACAATATCAGCACCATGTTCAATGGGGCGACAAAGATATGGGGACGCAAGGGTATTATCAACCACCAAGGGGATGCCATGGCTGTGGGCAAGTTCCGCCAGGGCTTTAATATCCGGTACATCCATGGCCGGATTGCCGATGGTTTCAAAATACAGCAACCTTGTTTTGGCAGTGATCGCCTCAGCAACGGCGGCAAGATCCGTCATGTCGGTTAAATGCGCTGAAATACCATATTGGGGTAGAATATTTGTAAATAATAAATATGTGGACACAAATAGCGAACGAGAGGCAACCAGCTCATCACCAGCTCGTAAAAGCGTCATACAGGCGCCCGAAACAGCCGCCATCCCTGAAGAGACGGCAATGGCGGCCGCTCCACCCTCCAGGTCTGCTATTTTGTCTTGCAATACGTTATTGGTGGGATTGGACAACCGCATATAGATATGATCCCCGGTCTGACCAGCAAAGGAATCGGATAAATTTTGGGCAGTCATATGGCTGTGTGCGGCTGACTGATAAATGGGTGGAAGACTGGCTCCGTTCCAATCCTCAGTTTTTTGGCCGGAATGAATAACTTTGGTTCCAAATTGATAATTTTTAGTATTTGCCATGTAAAGACATCCTTTTTTCAAAGAAAGGTTAGACTGCTTTAATGGTTCTTCGAATTGACAAAGCCAATTTGCTTTTAGTACATGCCTTGACCAAGTATAGAAACGAAAATTTGTAAAACAAGCTTTTTCTATTCTTTTCATATAGCTTATCGTGATTATATTGATCATTCGAA
>JAUCGD010000202.1 GCA_030377945.1 Desulfobacterales bacterium HSG17
AAAGAAAAGGTGATGATTGGCGACCAATGAAATTTCGATATTTTGGTGACGTCAATTTTTAAAATCAGGAACGATTTGAAAGTGTCCAAAAAATCATATGCAAAAGGGCTATTTATTCCGAGGTCTGGACTTAAGAAAAATAAAGGCAGAAAAACATCTAAGCAGTTCCAATATTATTGCCCGGCTGAATCTGCCTAATATGGCTTATAATCGAAGGAATCAGGAAAAGCGCATAGAAATATATGGCCGTGCCCAGGAAGGTTTGATCGAACTGGAGCAGGATACGGAAAAACGCCTCAAATATCTTGATTTTATTGATTACTATGCAAATATTAATGAAGAAGATTTAAAGCAGTACAGGGAAAAATATTTACTTAAAAGTTCATATTAAGGAGGAAATTATGGGATTCAAACAATTTTTTCATGAGGAAGGTAAGAGAGAAGGTGAAATATCATTATTTAAAAGGCTTTTAACTCGTCGTTTTGGTTCATTTCCGGCATGGACATCAGAACGGCTGAAAAAAGCCGATATAAAAGATATTGAAATATGGACAGACCGGATTCTGGATGCAAAATCTGTTGAAGATATTTTTACAGATCAGGGTTTAAGTGTCTAATGATTATATTTTGGGATTTTTCCGTTTTATTGTCATTGTTTGAAAATGTCATCATCCACCATTCCGTCTCGTATATAGATTAATCGTTTTGCATAATTCATTACTCTTTCATCATGGGTGGAAAAAATAAAGGTGACATTTTTTTTCTCATTCATGTCTTTCATAATTTCCAACAGACCGGTTCCGGTTTTGGAATCCAGATTGGCTGTCGGTTCATCAGCTAAAACAATGGAAGGATTGGATACAATAGCACGGGCAACAGCAACTCTTTGCTGCTGGCCTCCTGAAAGTTCGGCAGGGCGGCGGTTATATAATTCCGTAAGCCCTACTTCATCCAGAATGGATTTTGCACGTTCCCGGCGTTCTGCCCCTGGAATTCCCTGGAGCAGCATAACGTATTCCACATTTTCAAGAGCAGATAAAACAGGAATAAGATTATAGGACTGAAATATGAAGCCGACCTTATGCAGGCGAAGTTCTGCCAGCTGGGACTGATTCATCTGCTCAAAAATACTGCCATCAACTGTAATGCTTCCTGAATCCGGCAGATCCAGGCCGCCCATTAGATTTAAAATAGTGGTTTTACCTGAGCCTGAAGGCCCTGCAAGAGCTGTAAATTCTCCTTTTCCAATGGAAAGGCTCACCCCCTTTAAAGCTTCCACTTCTACCCTGCCCTGCCGGTATTTTTTTACAACATCAACACATTTGACAATACTCATAATATCTCGCAAGTCTGATTTTAATTTTGGTCTTAATTTTGATCATTAATAATGACTCATAGCCTCAACAGGTGTAAATCCTGCGGCTTTTACTGCCGGATATATACTCACAATCAGCCCCAGAACCAGTACCACAAGATTTGCCAGGATAACTTGATCTATCTGAATAACAGGAAAAATTATCCTTGGCATTCCGGTATATTCCATTGCTGCTGCAAATGCTGAAAGATTTATACCGGTTTCTGAAAGTGCTAAAACCGAAGCCAGGGATACTGCATTGCCTATCAATATACCCAAAATCAGAATAAATAATGATTCCGTAAGCACCTCTATTATTATCCACCAGGGTTTCATGCCCAGAGCTTTAAGAAGACCAAATTCCCGCATTCGCTCAAATACAGCCATAAGCATGGTATTTACAATACCAAAACCCATTGCAATAAAAACTACAAAATTCCACATAATGGAAAAACCTTTGTTCATTTCAACATATGCGGTTATTAGAGGAAGCAGTTCTTTCCAGGTCTCAATTGAGTAGCTGTCAGGCAAGGCTTTTTTAAGAGATTGTGCAACAATCTCTTCATCTATGTTTTCAGGAATAATAACAGATATTTCAGATAAACCTGTTTCCAGTTTCAGCATTTTACGGGCAGAAGGCATATTTACAAAGGCAAAAGCCTTTTCAGTAGCTTCCAGGTCAGCCCTGTAAATACCGACTATTCTAAAAGCCCTGGAAGCCATTTCTCTATCTGCTGCCTGGGACATGAGAACCAGTTTATGCCCCAGCTTTGTTTCAAATTTATCTGCAAAAGCCCGGCCAATTATAATGCCGTGTTTATCATCAGGTTGAAGATATTTTCCCTGAACAATTCCCTGGGCGATAAATGATACCTCTGCCTCTTTATCAGGCTCAATTCCCACAAGTGTAATGCCTGATGAGTGCCGCGCATTGCTTGCAACAGCATTAACCCGGATTCTTGATGTCCATAGAGAGCCTGGAGGAAGATTTTTTTCCAGGGAAGTTATCAATTTTTCCTGTTGGTCTTCCTGCTGATCCTCCTGAATGGCCATAGTGTTTTCTATAACCGGATCATTTCTGTATTCAGGGTGATGAATCTGGATATTTCCGGTCAGGGTGGCAATGCTGTTTTTTATCATCTGATCGGTCACCCCATACATAAGCGCCCCTAAAAATACCATTATCCATACACCGATAACTACGGCAGTCAGGATTACTGCTGTACGCCGTGGATTTCTCCATATATTGCGCCAGGCAATTTGCAGATACATTGTTTTGACCTTTTTACTGTTTTTTTATCTAATCTTTATCAATATCGCCGTCATCATCAATAGTAAAAGATTCATATTCACCATCATCAAGGTAAAAGCTATTTGTTATTAATTCTTCATCTGATCCTTCCTCATATATAGCTATGTAATATCTTCCTTCTTCAATATCTTCAAATTTATCGCAGCTATCGTTAAAATCATACCATTCACCCAATTGAAAAGAATCCACAATACTATCATCTGAATCCCAGCGGAGTTCAACAACGAATTCATCGGTATCCAGATTGCACACCTGTATAATTCCCTCATCGTCATCAGATGAACAACCAGCTACTATCATGAATATTAAAATCAATAACCATGCTGCGTACTTTACGAATTTTGAATCTGTGTTGATTGTTTTTTTCATTTCTTCTTTCTCCTTTGTTTAATGTTATTAATTAAAATCATTAGCTGTATATCATTTCAGCCTTTCTTATGCTGCATAGATCATAAAAATCTTCCGGGTTAAATGTTAATATCGCATCTATTTTCAGTTCATCATCTTTCAACATTTCCCGAATAATCAAATCTACAAAGCTAAAGTTCATATTGGAGTCCTTTTTAACTAAAAATACTTGATGATAAGCTTTCTCACGATATTTATCATCAAAAATTTTATGAACAATATTTTTGGACAACACTGATTTAAAAGATTTAAGCCAGTCTTTTCTTTTAACAAACCTGGTATTCAATGTTTCATATAATGTTGGCCAGGGGACTAAGCAATTGTGGATAATAATATCATCATACAATATATTAGCGAATTCGTGATATTCATCTCGCTTATCATAAAGTGCGTACCAGAAACCTGTGTCTATGATAATGTTTTTTGGCATGATTAAAAATCTTCATCAGGTTCAGTTTCAAAAGATCCATAGCCTTCCCATGACGATGCTTTTCGTTTTCCAAATAAAAATTTGCCTTTTACTTTTTCGTCTTGTTTCCATATTAAATAAATTCTGTCACGATTTTTAATACTAACATTTTCCGAGAGATCTTTTTTTAAATCTTCAATTAAATTATTTTTAACATTGTATTTAAATACAGCTATGCTGTCACTGCATTCTTTAGCTTCTTGATTATCAAGCCATTCATATAATCCATTATAATCTCCACGAATTCCCAAATCAAATGAAAGCCAAACTGTTTTTTCCATTGCAAATTCTCCTTTATCAATAGTAATTTTTATTTTTGATAATGTTTTATATCACAATGCAGTCAATGCTTCAACCGGCCGCATTTTCCTTACTTTCAGTGCCGGATATAAGGCTGTCCAAAACGTAATAAAAAATACCAGTGCAGGGCCTATTAATATGGAAAATATATTCAACCTAGGGTACATTCTGCCGGAAATGCCGTATTGTGCAAGCATTTCGGAAGCTTTGCCAAAATAAATCCCGTATTGCTGGAACCAGAGGGTGAGCAGGCTTCCGAAGATGATGCCTGATATTATGCCCAGCCCGGTCATAATTATGGATTCTGTTAAAAGCAGTCCGGTCAGGCGGTTTGATGTGGTTCCCATAGCCATAAGAACTCCGAATTCATGGGTTCTTTCAAAAATTGCCATAAGAAAGGTGTTTAATATGCTGAATGCCACTACTATAAGCAAAAGCAGGTAAAATATTAATCCTCCCACAAGATCCATATATATTCCCTGCACAAGCCCTGGCATAAGAGCTTTCCAGTCAAGAATGACAAGCTCTTCTTTTGTATTTATGCCTCTGATTTTTTCAGAAAGATTATTAATAGTTTTTGAAACGGTTTTTAAAGAATCGGTGACAATTACAATTTCATTTACAGCTTCTCCCATATACCAAACATCCTGAAAATATTTCAATGGAATTTGCAGGGCATTGCGGTCAAATATATCCTGGCCTGATTTGAAAATGCCTTTGACTGTGACAACAGCAGCAGCAATAGAACCGTCAAGGCCCTGGCCCAGCAATGTTACGGTATCACCGACATCAACTCTAAGATTTTTTGCAAGTAATTCACCTATCAGGGCATGAGCACTGTCTTCCGGTTTCAGGTATTCACCTTTTTTGACCAGTTTTTTCAGAGAAGACACACTGGCCTCGCGTTCCGGGTCAACCCCGGTGACAATAATGCCGTAAGTCCTTTCCTGTGAAGATGCCAGGGAAAAGCCTGTGGTTCGGAATGTATATGCTTTCACTTCAGGAGTCCGGTCTAATATCTGACCGATTATATCAGGATTTTTAACAACCTGACGCAGTTCTTTTTTATCCTGGTAATCCTTTTCCTGAATTTGAAAATATCCGGTATGAATCTTAACTGCTGAATTAATCATTGTTTCATATGTTCCAAACTGAAATGAGAGCATAAATATGAGCAGGATGGTTGCAAAAGCAATAGCAGAGATTGTAAGGATTGAACGCCGCAGATTTCGCCAGATATTTCTCCAGGCCATTTTCAAATAAATGGACACTGCGTATTACCTCCTTATTTTTTTTAATTCGGAAATACTGAACATATTATCAGGCAGGGTATCTTTAAATTCCAGGTCAACGTATTCCAGCAGAGTGTATTCATCTGACGGGGTATCTGCTTTCTGCATTTTTGTAAATTTGGGAAACAATCTTCCTCCTGTGGCCTGGCTTCCTCCTGTGGCCTGGCTTCCTCCCATCATCTGAATCTGGCTGCTGACCATTTTTTTTACCGGTTTCAAATCTTCATCATAAAATTCCTGAACCAGCATAATATTATCCTGCCTGAATTTAAGTTTCTGCATTCCCCATACTACTGGAGCTTCAGGTTTTGGCATGGATTTAATTAAATATACAATTTTTCCTTCATGGGTTTCAGTTCCTTCAAGAGTATGAATATAGTCGTGGAGCAAACTGTCGGATTTAGCCAGGTCATTATTAGAAAAATCAGACCCCATCCATGCCTGGGACATCATGGACGGCGGCAGTTTTATTACCCTGTTTACCTTTGGGTTGTATGTCCACATTTCACGCCCTTTTTTCAGGGTTCCGTTGCCTTTGTCTTTTGCCGGGGCCATGATCTGAAAGATGCTTTCTTTTTCTCCTCGTGTCCATGCTTTAATAGTAACTTCCCTGCTCCAGTCCGGCCTTTGAACTTTCATAATTACAGTTGAAACTGATGCTTTTCCCCGCATATAATTAAAACCGGCCTGTACAATTTTATCTGCATCTGTTTCTGCAATATCCGGCATTTCTGCGACCGGCTTTCCTGCGACCGACATTCCTATTATTAGATCCATGGATTCAGTAACAAAGAACAGGATAAATACAATAAGCCAAACTTTTTTTTTCATATTAAGCCTCATATATTTTCAGGATGTTAAGTTATTTTGAATCATATGAAAAAAGTAAAGTCAATATTTAAAAGTTTTCGTATTAAATAGTCTATGGT
>JAUCGD010000203.1 GCA_030377945.1 Desulfobacterales bacterium HSG17
ATGTGAAGCCTTTGGAAGCCAAACAAGATGCCCAGTATAAAATTTTTGCTGTGATGAGTTATCATGCCGAATACCAGTGACAGCAGCAACTCAAGGAAGGAATTGAGGGGGTGTTGGGAAATATCTGTGATGTGCGATATTTTGACCTTGACACAAAACGCAATCCTGCGGAAGGCCTTAAAAAAGCGGAAGAGGCATATGCTATTTATAAGACATGGCAGCCGGATGGGGTAATAGCAGCTGATGACAATGCCCAGTCAATGTTTGTCGTCCCGTATTTGAAGGACAAGGTTTCAACACCGGTCATTTTCTGTGGAGTAAATGCTGATCCCCGAAAGTACGGCTATCCTGCCACTAATGTTTCAGGCATTCTGGAACGCCATCACTTGCGAGAGTCTCTGATGCTTGTCAAACAAATGGTTCCTTCCATAAAAAAGATTGGTATAATCGCTGCAAACAGCCCCTCCAATATTGGTATGATAAATACGATTAAAGATGAGTTGCACACTTATCCTGTCCAGTCCTTAGAATATCGGGTAGCAGATTCATTTGTTGAAGCCGTTCAGATGACCAAAGATCTTAGAAATCTGACGGATGCGCTTCATATCATGGGGATTGAGGGCTTGATTGATGACAAAGACAAGAGATTATCAGCTGCTGAGTCATTGCCGGTTATTGCTGAAATTTACAGTAAACCGACCATAGGTGTTGTTCGATATGAGGTTGAGGCCGGTGCTTTATGCGCCGTCATCCATCAGGGTCAGGAGCAGGGAGGAACTGCTGCCCGAATGATTCTTGATGCAATGCATGGCAAACCAATATCAAAATTACCTATAACCAGAAACAAGCACGGACAGTCGATCATTAATGTAACAGTTTTGAAAAAACTGAATATCTCCCCAAGTTCTTCAATACTCAAGAATACTATCCTGGTCGAGACCGAAAAATAATATGTTAAAAAGAGCAAAAATACCAGAGTCTATGCAGCATGACCTGTCTGCTCTGCACAGACTTAATATAGCCTCCTGGATAGTATTCATCGCATTTCTACTTTTTGCTGTAATATCGGTTGTCTCACTTCTTTATACCGGTAAGAATTTGGATAAGCTGATAGAGCGTAATCTTGTTCCTGCCATTGACAACTCGCGGATCGCACTTGACATCGGCCGATCCTTGGCGGATGTCAATTATATCTTGAGTGTTTGTAGCAATAAGGAGTTTTCCGGTAAGAGAGAGTCCAGTAATGTTCAGGATTCCTTAACGTCTCTGGCTGGAGATACAAATGATAAAGTTCTTAATGATTCACTGGTTCAGTTCATTGACCAATTTGAATTAACTTTGGCAAATTGCCAATCTATAAGGCAGGCCAAGGAGGAAATAAATTCTGCTGAGGAGCAGCTATTTAACACCATAAGTTCGCTTGATAACGCTATTGCCAATTTGATTATTGAAAGCAGGCTAAAAGGAAAAGACACCTCGATATTGGAACGATTACCACTGTCAATTACTAAGTTTATGCATATACAACTTCGCCTCAATTCGCTTTTTTCAAACATCGGCGATGTTTCCTATAAAAAAGAACTGGCCAAGAACCATCATAATATTTTAACGTCTCTCGCTGATTTTGCTTTAGAAACAAGGATCTTATCTGGCTATAGTAAGGAAATAGAGGAGTACGGTAACCAGATTAAGCATTTGATTCAGGTTTTGGTAGACCTCACAGAACAGTTTAATGCGATTACCCAGGAATTTTTCAACAGCAAACAGAAATTAAAAATTGCCCAAAAGTCCCTTCTGAAATACCTTGAAGCCGCTGAGAGTATGTTACATGTATCATCACAGCATCGGGCAGAATCTTTGAAAAAGACTTTGAATTGGATACCGGTCATCGGCTTCCTGCTAATCAGCCTTCCTTTGGTTATTGTACTTTTTTCTGCCCAGCTGGTACGGTCTGCTTATAAATCTTTAAAAAAAACTTGGGAGAAGAGAAATAAAGCTGAGGAGAAATTGGCTAAAAGCGAAGAAAATTACCGACTGTTAATCAATAACCAAACAGATTTAGTTGTTAAAGTTGATCTTGATGGAAAATTTCAGTTCGTAAGTCCATCCTATTGTGAAATGTTTGGAATGACAGAAGAAGAGTTGCTCGGCAAAACGTTCATGCCTCTCGTTCATAAGGATGATCGAGAAAGTACAACAAAAGCTATGGAAGCTCTTTTTCAACCACCATATAATGCTTACATACAACAAAGAGCCATGACAAAGGATGGATGGAAATGGCTTTCTTGGGTGGATACAGCTGTGCTGGATAATAATAAGAATGTTATTGCCATCATAGGAGTCGGAAGAGATATCACCCAGCGTAAGATGATTGAAAAGTCATTGAGAGAAAAAGAACAGCACTACCGCGAATTGTTTGACCAGGCGAACGAAGGTCTCCTTGTGATGACGATTGACGGGCAGATAGTTGATGCTAACAAAGCTTTTGCAGATATGCATGGTTACCCCCTTGATGAAATAAAGAATATTAACATCAGGGATATTGATGTTCTCAGAGAAAATACTCTGGAGGATAGGGCTGATATTATCAATAGAATTCAGAACGGGGAAGTTACCCGTTTCGAAGTTGAACACTACCATAAAGATGGGCACATATTATCTCTTAACGTGACAACAAGTTTAATCTATTTAGGCGATACCGCCTATTTTCTAGCATTCCATCAAGATGTTACAGAACAAAAACAAATATCCGCCAATCTTCAGCAATCCCAGAAGATGGAATCCATTGGTACACTTGCAGGTGGTATAGCTCATGATATTAATAACATTCTTTTTCCTATTTTAGGTCATTCAGAGATGATGATTGAAGATATCCCTGAAGACAGCCCATTCCGAAATGATCTGAATCAAATATATAATGCAGCCTTGAGAGCAAGTGAACTTGTAAAACAAATTCTTACATTCTCACGCCAAAAAGATGGTGAATTAAAACTGATGAAAATGCAACCTATTATCAAAGAAGCATTAAAACTTATCAGGTCTACAATCCCCACAACAATCGATATTAAACAGAATCTACAATCCGACTGTGGTCCCATCAAAGCTGATCCAACCCAAATCCATCAAATTGTAATGAACCTTGCAACCAATGCCTACCATGCCATGGAAGGAACTGGTGGAGAATTGAATGTAAGATTAAACGAAGTTGAATTTGGAAAAACTGATTTATTTGATTCAGATCTGACTCCTGGAAGTTATGCCTGTCTTACTGTAGCGGACACAGGTGCAGGAATGGATAAAAATTTACAAGAAAAAATCTTTGATCCATTTTTTACAACCAAAGAAAAAGGTAAGGGCACAGGCATGGGACTGTCAGTGATACACGGTATTGTTAAATCCATGGGCGGTACAATTCATGTATACAGCAAGCCTGGGAAAGGAACTGAATTTCATGTCTATCTACCTTTGGTTGAAAACCTTTCTGAAAAACAAAATATCCACCAACCACAAGAATCAATCCTGGGAGGTATTGAACACATTTTGCTCGTGGATGATGAAGATATTGTAGTTACAGTAGTAAAACAAATGCTGGAACGTTTGGGATATCAGGTTACATCATATACCAGTAGTATTGATGCACTTGAAGCTTTCCGTGCATCATTTGATATATTTGATATAGTAATTACTGATATGCAAATGCCTAATATGTCTGGTGACAAACTATCATTTGAACTGACTAAAATTCGTCCTGATATTCCTATATTGCTTTGTACTGGATTCAGTGAAACTATGTCTGACGAAAAGGCAACATCTTTGGGTATTAATGGTTTTCTACTGAAACCAATTGTGATAAACGATCTTTCTCATAAAATACGTGAAGTTCTGGATAAGAATTAATCCTGAAAAGGATAAACTATTGATTCTATATGTTGTGGTTGGGATAAATGATATTTTGCTATTGGGCATTAAACTGATATGGTTGACACTTGTCAATAGAGAATATGAATCCCCGCCTCTTTTTTTAACCGCTAAAATTCAAGAAGATCTTACTCATTTTAAATTTTATTGTCAGGGACGGTATCATCAAGTATCGACGGTTGATCAGTCTGATATACGCGGATTGGCTACCGCATGAATTGGCTTCGTCGTGGAGCTGCCCTTATCTATAGTCGGGAGTTTCAGCAATAGTACCTATTCCCATAGTTTAAACTGGGGTTCTCCAACCGTGATAGCGTCCCTGCAATAAAATCAAAAACTTATGTGGTTATTTTCTATTTATTTCCTCTTGGTTCCCAAACGATTTAATGCTAACAAACAGTATCTGACAAAACGGAGGTAAGCTCTGCTGGGGAGCAACTTACCAAGGGATAGCCAGATGCAGGCAGCATTAAATAATGCTCACGGAGAAGCTGGCATAATCGCTGGCTTCTCTGGGTATTATTTAAGCTTTCCTGCCCATGCCTTATAAAACCCACACTGGAAGAGCTAAGCGATTCCTTTGTTTTATGCAGTTTTAGGAATTGCATGCGCAATAGCCCACATAAAGCCTGCCAATTCTCTGGCAATAGCTGTTTTTACAAGATTTGAATTTTTACCCCTAAATACCAGCCGTTTATATCTGCCACACAGTCTTACCTGGGCTTGCCAGGCAGTTTTACAAACTTCTTGTGGTAAACCTTCATTGCGCTTTGCAATGGCTCGGCTTTTCCTGGCAGGTAGCCTATATGCTTGAGCGGCCTCAACAAGTGCACGACGTACATGTCCATTCCCAGTTTTAGTAATTTTGCCCGGTCTTTTTTTATCTCCACTATTATGCTGTGAGGGCACAAGACCCAGATACGCCATTAATTTTGAAGGAGACTCAAACCGAGTAAGATCTCCTAATTCTGATACTACAACAGTTGAAACGATCTGTGATACTCCGCGCAATGATTGCAGTGACATGTTAAGAGTATTTAACTGAGTTTGTCCTGATAATTGCCTGATTAGTTCTGAAATACGTTCCACGCGTTTTTTACCGTCTTGGACCATATCAATATATTCTTGTAACGTTATTTGTTGCGCCGGATGTGACATTGATATATCAGCAAGCCAATTGAAATATGCTTACTCCATTTCGACTTGCCGGAGAAACAAATATGATGTCTCAACAAGAAAGCACTTAATTGTTGTTTGGCTCTTTTGAGCGCATTAACACAATCTTCACGAGCTCGGACCAGATCCCGGAGTGCTTCATCTTCCATGGAGGGGACATAAACGGGTGTTAACTCATCGGCCCTATGCAGCCTTGCCAGAGTTTCTGCATCTCTTCGGTCAGTTTTAATCCTGTTGCCACTTTTTTTGGGTATCAGAGAAGGAGCGATCACAACACAATTGATGCATTTATCTTTTAGGCTGCGGTATATGTTATATCCACAAGGACCGGCTTCATAGACGCACCTTAACTCTGAATTCTGTGAAATTTGTTTGCGTAAAAATTTGTGTAATTGATCCATATCGTTGTTGATGACACCGTAAAAGTTAACTTTCCTTTTTTGTCCGTCTTCTGCAATTGCAATGCTAATAGAATTTTTGTGGACATCCAATCCAATATACTTTACTATTTTTTTCATGACCTGCCTCCCTTTTGTTTATGGCTCTGAATTGTAGTACTTCTGCAATTTAACCCACGTTTACAAAAAAGGCAGGTCTTTTTACGTGGCAACCATAATATCTATATCGGACATATCTTCGGGGCTTTTTAAAATATCTATATCAACAAGGTCATATCAGGAAGAATCTTGCATCTTTAGTAGTTGGCCCTCATGAATTTGTACGATCAATACCTCCTAAATTTTTACGTCCGGAAGAAGTCCAAAAATTGTTTAACAGTCTTGATCTTTCTGTAATTAAAGATCTTCGAACCTATGCAATTATTCATCTGGCTTACTTTCTGGGACTTCGTCCAAAAGAAATCACACTAACCCTACAACGCTACTTATATTATAAATTGTTTGACTTACTTGGTTATATGTGTCATCTTCTGAATAAACCATTCAGAAAGGAGACATGCCATGCTACCAA
>JAUCGD010000020.1 GCA_030377945.1 Desulfobacterales bacterium HSG17
AGAGGACCTTTTTGGGGATGTGAGAACTATCCTGATTGTAAATTTATTAGTAAATTTGAACCAACAACTATCAAATGTAAAGAAAAAGGTTGTAAAAATGGTCTACTTGCTGAGAGGACTTACAGAAATAAAGATGTTTATGAGTGTGTTAAGTGTAAAGCCCGTACACCAAGAGAAGAAGTGGAAAGTAAATAACTACCCTCATTCCCATGCTCCAGCGTGGGAATGGTTAGTTAATATGGACTGAAGTATGCATTCCCACGCAGAGCGTAGGAATGAGTTTAAAGGAAACAAGTGAAAATAGGTATTATTTCAGACACTCACTCTAAGATTAAAAAAGCAAAAAAAGCTATAAATACACTTTTAGACGATGGTGCAGAGTTTTTTATTCATGCTGGAGATATTGTTGAAGTTGAAATACTTGATATGCTTGAAGCATGTGGAAAAAAATATATCGCTGTTTATGGAAATAATGATTCCCATTTAGTAAAGTTTCATAACGAGTACAACCTTGTTCAAGAGCCTTACTACTTTAAACTTGCAGACACGAAATTTAAGCTTATGCACCTGCCTTTTTACATGACTGGTGATACCGAGATAGTAATCTCTGGACATACTCACTACTTCCATGCAGAAACTAAAGGCGATACTTTTTTCCTAAACTCTGGTGAGGTTTGTGCTAGAAAAAAACCTATAACAGAATTTGCTATGCTTGAAGTTCAAAAAGATACTTTTTTAGTAACACACTATCAAAAAAATGAAAATGAAAAAAGTTTCTCACAAACAGATTACTCACATAAAAGGTCAAAATAATGAATAAAGAAATTTTTCTTTGTGCTATTTGCAATATCAATAGTGGAACATGTTTAGAAGATTGTAAATTTTGTTCTCAGAGTGTTAGATATAAAGCTGATATAGATAGATATAAACAAAAAGCTATTGAAGAGATTTTAAATGAAGCAAAATCTGCTAGAGATGCTGGTGCTCTTGGCTTTTGTCTTGTTACTGCCGACAAAGGTTTAAATGACAAAACTCTGGAATTTGTTTGTGGTATTGCAGAGGTTTTAACAAAAGAAGTTCCAGAGTTAAGACTTATCGCATGTAATGGAACTGCAACATTAGAGCAACTTTTAACTCTTAAAAAAGCAGGGATAAATTTTAAAGCAGATCTGCTGCCAGATACACCAAAGGTATATTTAGATGCACAATTAATTGAACAGGTAGTCTTAAACCTTATCACAAATTCTGCGGACGCACTTCGAGATGTTAATGTTAAAAAGAATATACTGATAAAAACCCTGCTAGATAAAAAAAAAATATATATAATAGTTGCAGACTCAGGTGAAGGACTGCCCGAAGATCTTAATGAAAAGATATTTGACCCTTTTTTTTCAACAAAAAAAAACGGAACAGGAATCGGCCTCAGTATTTGCCAGAGAATAATAACAGACCACGGTGGAACTATTCAGGCAGCACCGCTAAAATTGGGTGGTACTCAATTTAGAATCAGCATCCCCATTGAAAAAAGGACTAATTTACGATGATTTCATATACTATTTATCTTGTAGATGATGAACCTGGCATAAGAAAAGGAATATCTTTCAGACTAAAAAAACTGTACCAAATAAAAACATTTCCTGATGCTGAATCTGCAATTGAAGCCATGAAAACCAAGCAGCCTGATCTTGTACTGCTTGACATCGGACTTCCGGGTATGAGCGGGATTGAAGCTCTTGAGCATATAAAAAAGAACTGGCCTGAAACCCTGGTTATAATGGCAACTGCTTATGAAGATATAAAAACCGTTATTTCTGCCATGAAACTTGGAGCACATGACTATATTGTTAAACCTATTCACATGGATTCTTTAAAAGTTAGTGTTAAAAATGCTCTTGAAACCATAAAAATGCGTAAAGAAATTCAGGCTCTTCAGGCAAGTTATATCAAAGAGAACCTTCCCTGCCTTGTGGGAAAAAGCAATGCAATTCAAGATGTTATGCTTTTTGTTGATAAGGTTGCCAAAAGCCCTGACGCTCCTGTGCTTATCCTGGGTGAGTCAGGTACGGGAAAGGAGCTTATTGCAAGTGCCATTCATTATAAAAGCCCGAATTATCAAGGTCCTTTTGTAACAATCAATTGTGCGTCAATACCAAAAGAGCTTATTGAAAGTGAATTGTTCGGATATGAAAAAGGAGCATTCAGCGGGGCAAAAGATTCAGGAAAAAAAGGTCTTGTGGAGCAGGCTGAAAATGGAACCCTGTTTCTGGATGAAGTAGGTGATCTTGGAATGGAGGCTCAGGCGAAATTGCTAAGATTCCTGGAAGACGGAGAATACTACCGCGTAGGGGGAGTTAAAAAACTGCAATTATCAGTACGTGTTGTATCTGCTACTAATAAGAATATGGAAGAAATGGCAGCACAAGGCAGTTTTAGAGAAGATCTGTATTACCGGCTTGCAGTTGTCACCATTGAAATTCCGTCTTTAAATGAAAGACAGGATGATATTATACCAATTGCCAATTATTTTTTAATGGAATTTGGAAAAAAATACGGAAAAGACTTTCAGAAACTGTCCACTGAAGCAGAAGATTTTCTCTTAAATTACAGGTGGAAAGGCAATATCCGTGAAATGAAAAATATTATTGAACGGGGAGCGCTTATAGGTGAAGGCCCGGAATTGCAGATTGAGCATATAGGATTAAAAATGTTAAAAAATGATTCTGCTTCCCAAGACATGAATAAAGAGATTAATTTGTTTGGCCCTTTGCCTGAAAAAGGCATTGATTTAAATGCCCTTGAAGAACATTATATACGTGAAGCATATAAAGTATCAGGAAATAATGATGCCAAAGCTGCCCGACTTCTTCATATGAGCTATTATTCATTCAGATACAAAAAAAAGAAATTTAAAGATTTGTAGAAAACTCTTTAAAACCTTTCCCAGTTAAAAATCTTGCCATTTGAACATTTCATATCTGGCTATTTCGCCAAATATTATACCTGCTGAAAAATACCTTTTTTTCACATTTCCACAATATCTACCCGATAATATTGATTTTATCCTTAACGTCGTGCATTGGCATGTCATTTGCATTTAACCTCATCAAGATATTTAATAAATAATAAATTGAACCGTTTCAAAAAAGGGAAAGGTTAAACATGAAAAAAATAAATACATTATCAATTATTATTAATATAATTTTCCTGCTTGTTGTTTTAACAAATGTACAGGCTTCGGACCGTCAATGGCAAAACCCTCTTCCTGATGGAAATCATTTTAACAGTGTATGGGGAATTTCAAATAATAATGTATTTGCAGTAGGAGACAACGGGGCTATCTTCCATTATAATGGAAACTCATGGGAAGATATGTCAGGCATAGTATATACAAATTTAACAAAGGTATGGGGTAGTTCGTCAAGAGATGTCTTTGCAGTGGGCGACGGGGGCACTGTTCTGCATTACAACGGTTTTGGCTGGGAAGAAATGTGGCAGCCCACCTTTGAAAATTTTACCGGATTATGGGGAAGTTCCGGAAGAAATGTTTTTGCAGTGGGTGAAAACGGTACAATCCTGCATTATGACGGCTACAACTGGGAGCAGATGGCAGGCAGTTATGAAGGTTTATATGATATATGGGGAACTTCAGGTAAAAATATCTTTGCAGTAGGAGACAGCGGAACAATTCTTCATTATAACGGAAACAACTGGAATAATATATCCCAGGACATTAGATCAGAAAATTTTAACAGCATCTGGGGAACCTCTGGGAAAAATATCTTTGCAGTGGGAGACAATGGAACAATATTAAACTTTAACGGCAAAACCTGGAAAGACATGTCAGGAATAACAACAGAAAACATCCTCAGTGTAAGCGGTTCCTCTGCTGCAAATATCTATATAGTAACCGGGAGCGGAGCAATTTATAAATATGACGGTTCAACCTGGAAAAACATTAAAAGATACTGTGGTTCTTCTCAATTCTATATTGGAAAATACTAAAAAATACTGTTTGTATCAAACCTTCCTGCCCTATCCCTTTTTAATATAAGGAACACACTTTAAATGACTTCATACACAATCTACCTTATTGATGATGAACCCAGCATTTGTAAAGGTATTTCCTTTGCTCTAAAAAAAATATACCGGATAAAAACCTTTTCCGATGCTGAATCCGCAATTGACCTGATGCAAAAAGAAATGCCGGATCTTGTATTGCTTGACATAAGCCTTCCGGGAATGAACGGTATCCAGGCTTTGGAAAAAATCAGATATATATGCCCTGATACCCTTGTAATAATGGTTTCTGCACATGATGATGAAAAAACCGTTGCTTCTGCTATGACTAAAGGAGCACAAAACTATCTTTTCAAGCCTTTTCACCTGGCATCTCTTAAATCTATCATAAAAAATGCCATTGCTCCAAAATCTCTTTGTCAGACAGCCGGTTATTGAATCAATTTTTCAACTTGACTATTTAACCAAAATTTTTCTGGTTTTTTAGCCAGATATTAACAAAAATAAATCAGGCAATAAATCACAAAAATATCTTAAGCAACTAATTTAATTGAAATAAAAATAAAACAATCAACTGGTATAATTTATGCTATTAAATACAATAGCAATCACAGGTAATAAAGAAAATACAAGGGAGCAGAGATATGAAAAAACAAAAAACACACTGCATAAACAACTCAAAAGGTTTTACCCTGGTGGAGTTAATGGTTCTGGTTGCAATTATCGGAGTCCTGGCAGGGCTGGCAACAAGCTCTTTATACAATCCCCGCACAAGACTGAGAGCTGCTGCAAGGGATATAGTTTCCCAGGTACAGAATGCCAGATTTAAAGCCCTTGAAACCGGAGAGACATGGGCTGTTCAATTTGATACATCCAGTGAAACACCTTCATATCGAATATTGAGCAGTAAAGGCGATGACAAAATCTGGAATACAGCAGACGATACAGAGTATAGAATTGTATATCTTGATGATTATCCGGGTACTTCATTTGGTTCAGGTCACGGAGCTGCCCCAAAAGATTATGGGAAAGGGAACATTGATAACGGCATGACTGCCTTTGAAAACCGTTTTATTTTTACTGCAACAGGGATGACAGATTATAAGGCTGATGATGTTGCTACTACTGAGAATAAATATAAAGATGAAACAAGTCAGGGTGTTGTTTATATAAAAACAAAAAAAGGGGAAACTTTTGCAGTGGGCATGATTTCCTTGTCAGGCATGATAAAAACCTGGAGAAATTATGACTCGGGATGGGAGGAATAAGATTATGGAAAAGAAAAGTATTAATAGAATTAACATAAGTGAAGAAAGCGGATTCAGCCTTCTTGAAGTGATGATTTCTCTGGCAATCCTGGCTGTGGGCCTGCTGGGTATTGCAGCGCTTCAAATTACAGCAATAAAAGGGAATTCATCAGGTATGAAAATGACAGAGGTCAGTACTTTGATTGGAAGCAAACTGGAAGATTACAGGCAAATGGATTATGCTAATGTAATAACTCCTGATGAACCGGAAATTGTAAAAATTCATGAAAGTGACAGCAGCGTTTATACACGCACTACAACAGTTACAAATGATACTCCTGATATTGGCCTTAAAACCGTTACAGTTGAACTGTCATGGACAGATACCCGGCCCCATTCCGTATCATTCATGACTATTATCTCAAATTTATAAGGAGGTCAAATATTATGAATTCAAATATTATAAAATCAGATAAAAAATATGAATCAGGCTTTACATTAATCGAAGTATTGATCGCTCTGGCAATTTTTTCAATAATCATAGTCGGAGTAATAGAAGTCTTTGTTAACAGTAATAAAACATATATGATGCAGGATGATATTGCTACCATGCAGCAGAATATCCGAATTGCTAAAATGTTTATTGAACGGGATATCAGGATGGCAGATGCATCGTTTACCTTTGAAAACGGTGTGGGTGATGAAAGTTCAGACAAACTAACCATAGGTTATACAGAATCCCTTGAAAATGCATGTGGAGATGCTCCTGAAGGAGCAGATGGAATTCCGCCGTGCAGTGAACTTCCCAGTCTGACTGTTAAAAATGAAATGCCAGCAGGAGCTGCTGTTGCCATTGTGTATGAAGACCTTATTACTGGAGAAGACTGGGATGCAGACTGTTATTGCGATGACACTATCTACGATAAATATGGATTTCAGGCTGAAATTTCAACACCAAAAGGATATGAACCTGCTGTATCTGAACCTTTTTATGTAACACAGGTTTTACCTAATTCTGATAAGCTTCAAAGCCATGATGTTAACATAGATGGTGAAAAATTTGAGAACAAAATATTAAATACATATCCTGACAGAAGCATAATCAATTTTTATATTCCTGAATCAAGAGCAACAACTAGTTATGAGATTAAAGACGGTGAATTATTAAGAGGAGATCAGGTTATAGCTGATCATGTTGAAGATCTTCAATTTGCATTTTGCGGGGATTTTAATGATGACGGCTTTGCTGACCCTGAAGATCCAGATGACTGGTATAACGATGAATTGGAAGATAATGATCTGCCTGATGATTCTAAAGTTCTTGTTAAATATGTACGTATAACTCTCCTGGGACGAACCGCCAAACAGCACGATATTTCCGATATTCGACCAGGAATTGAAGATCATGCCGAAGCCGATGCAGCAGACAAGTTTAACAGACGACTTTTACAGACAACAATTCAAATGCGTAATGCATCTTTATAATTTTTAACAGGGGAGAAAATGATATGATACCAGATAAATTAATTCAAATATCAGGCAATGAAAGAGGAGCAGCCCTTTTAATGACAATGGTTATGCTTGTTATCCTGACATTGATAGGAACAGCAGCTACCAGGACTTCAACATTTGAAATAATGATGTCAGGCTCAGAAAAAAATAAAAAAGCAGCATTTTATACAGCAGAAGCAGGAATTGAACATGCAAAAAAAATCTTGGATTCTGATTCTGGTATAGGATATGATTCAGGAGCTGAAGCATGGCAGATTGATGGGATCGAATATGCCGGGAGCTATGAAGATGCAGTAGTATTAAAAACTTCATCTGATGAATTAATAAGTGACAAAACTTTAGGGAACTATACATATACAGTCAAAGTATGGGATTCAGGCCGCCTGCATGTCCGCTCAGAAGCGAAAGGATTAAACAATACCGGGAAATCAGCTATTGAAATAATTTATGGCAGTAACTCACAAGAATATTTAAAAGCAGACGGCGGTTATACTGCCCAGGCAGGACATAATGAACAAAAAAGTTTTAGCGATCAGCTTGATGATAAAGATGCAATGGATACATATACTAGACAATTATAATTATTTTACATGTATGCTATAAACAAATACGGAGGTAGTAACATGCAACAAACAACAATTATAAAGAATAAAACAGGGCTGATTTTACTAACAGCTTTGCTGGCTTTTTTCTTGAGTATTTATGGGGTCTCCAACTCCTATGCAGGCCCGGCTGAAGATGCAGCTCAGGCGGCAGCGGAAGCGGCATCAGCAAAAACTGCGGCTGAAGATGCGGCTCAAGCTGCAGCTGATGCAGGAACAGTTGATGAAGCAGAAGTACAGGCAGCAATAGCTGAAACAGCAGAAAGTGATGCAAGACAGGCTGCTGCTGATGCAGCTGAAGCAAAAATTGCGGCTGATGATGCAAAAATTGCAGCTGATACAGCAAAGGAAACTGCTGATACAGCAAAGGAAACTGCTGATACAGCAAAGGAAACTGCTGATACAGCAAAAACTGAGGCTGACCAAAAAGTAGCTGATGCCCAGCAAACACTTGACGATTTACTGGCAAATGCAGGAGGAACCCCATCAGAAATAAAAGCATTAGAAGCTGTTGCAGCCTCAGAAAAGGCTGTTGCAGCGGCAGAAAAAGCTGTTAAAGCGAAAGAAGCAGATGCAGCTAATGCGGGAAGTTTAGCTAAAGATGCTGAAGATTTGGCTAAAGAGGCTGAAGATTTGGCTAAAGAGGCTGAGGATTTGGCTAAAGACGAAGATAATGATGACGCTAAAGAGGCTGCGAAAAAAGCTAAAAAGGCTGCGAAAAAAGCTAAAGAGGCTGCGAAAAAAGTCAAAGAAAATAAATTGAAAAAAGCTAAGGAAGAGTTGGAAAAAGCTGAAAAAGAGTTAGAAAAAGCTAAAGAAAGCACTGATGATTTTAGTGGAGGAAATACAGATGAGATAGCAGACGCACAGGAAGCATTAGAAACAGCTAAAGATGAAGCTGGTGAGGCTGCGACTGCGGCTGGTGAGGCTGCAACTGCGGCTGATGCAGCTGCGACTGCGGCTGGTGAGGCTGCGACTGCAGCTAATGCGGCTGATGATGCGGCTGATGATGCGGCTGATAATGCGGCTGCGGCAGCTGATGATGCTGCAGCGGCAGCAGCTGCAGCAGCTGCAGCTGCAACGTCAGCAGCAAATGCTGCGGATGCAACTGACGACACATCAGATGATAATGACAACAATGACAATAACAATAATGACAATAACAACAACAATAATGACAATAACAATGACAATAACAACAACAATAATGACAATAACAATGACAATAATGACAATAACAATGACAATAATAACAACAATAATAACAACAATGACGACGGATTAACCCTTACAGGATGTGCTACAAGCAAAACTACTGATAACACCGCAGGCTTTGATCTTAATAAATTTGAAATTGACGGGCCTATTGAAGTCAATGATAATGGTAAATTATATCTTCCTGTGGGAGATGAAGTTGTTAATCCCGGAAAAATTGAAATTCCTTTTGAACAGGAAATATGGGTAAGTTTTATTTATGAAGGTGCAGGATACCGCTCTGACTTTGGTTATATTCTTCTGGATGACGCTGTTGTAAAAGATGATGATGGAAATCATTTATATAAAACAAAAAATGATACATATGAGAAATATGATAAAGACAAGGAAATAGCTGACTCTGATTACTATATCAAAGATGACTGGGGAAATAAAATGGAACAATTTGTCGGATGGCAGGATTCAAGCGGTAATCCCATTTTAGCTTACGACAAAAGACAGCCTGTGTTTGTCAATATTAATCATGACGGCTTGAATGATGCTGGAACTAAGGCAAAAGACGGCATTCTTGACCGTGATTGTTATATATCAGGTGGTGATGGTCAAAGACCAACAACTGATGCAGCACTTGCAACCTATGATGATGGTACTCATATACCTTTTATCCCCTATACAGGTGATGGAGGAGCAATCACCCGAAAAGACATGAGAAAATCCCTGGGAACATTTCCAGGCGGCACAGAACTGGTTTTCTTTTTAAGTGCGAATCATCGGTATAACAGCAAAGATAGGAGCAATCTTCTAACCTATTTTACAAAAATGGGCTGGAATCCTGATACCTATACAAGTACAAAAAAATCATCCTGCAACCCGCAGACCGATCAAGTTTATGGAGGTCTTCCCAAATTTCCACCGACAAAAGATAATAATTACTGGGTTAATTGTAAGCCATGTGATGATGATCCTGATGAAATTTGCTGTGAAGAAGATCCTGATGTTGCTGGTAGTGAACGCTGTCGTACTGACGGACCAAAAGGTGATTATTTAAAATGTGAAGAATATAATTCCTCAATCTACGATGAAAAAAGTGATTACTACACCGTTGAAAAATGGAACTACGAAAAGCAGCCATTTGAAAAATACTACCGCCTTGGTCAACCCGGCGGAGGAAAATGGTGTATTGATAATGGATGGATGGGCAGTAAGGCAATAGAATATATTGAAGAAGATTATGGTGTTGTTCTTCCCTTAGATGCAACTTCATTTATAACAGTACAACGGAATAAACAATATACACATGTTATGGTAGGCGCTCCCCCTGATAATCCGAACATCTGGCTCCTGGGATGGGAAGACTTAAAAGGCGGCGGTGACTTTGACCATGAAGATCTTGTATTTCTTATTGAGAGAAAAACAGGTGGAACTGCAACTTTAAAATCCCAGGATGAACTGACATTGACTCCTGATCAATATTACACTGCTGTTACAATTGAGGTACAAGATAAAATGCCTTGTCCGGGAAAAACCAGCATTTCATACTTTGTTTCCATTGATGAAGGAACAAGCTGGACAGAGGTTGTTGAATGGAATGAAATCAGAGAGGTAGAATCTGACGGAACACTGGGAGATGAAAATATAATCCAAACATGGACACCTGGAAATCCCTTAGAGACATTCCGAACAGGAAGAATTGACTTTGCCGCTCTGGGTGCATCAGGAAGAAATCTTATATGGAAAGCTGAAGTTATAAGTGAAACCACAAATGACAGTGGAGTAACATGTTCTCCTGAAATCATTAATGTAAAGGTTATAGGCAATGTTGCCAGTCATTCATTTTTCTCACGGGCATCACCTGTAACTGAAACAAATGTAATTTATTCAGGAAGTTATGAAACCCCGGCTCCTAATGGAGAACACGGATGGGGAAATGACAAAACCCTTAGAGGACATTTAAAAGCAACACGTATATATGATCCTGCTGCACCGACACCTGAACTTGTTGGGGGAGGCGCAGAAACAGCAACTGCTGAAGAGCTGCTCTGGGATGCAGGAGAAATGTTAAACGTAAAATCTCCTAGTGACAGAAAAATCTATATGCCGGATATGAGTGACGTAACCCATATAGAAGATGAACAAATTGCAACAGGTGATGGAACCCACAAAACATTTACATACACCCTGAACAATGCCCCTGTATCTGCCGGAACTATTAGCATAACAGACGGATATGAAACATTTCATGATGTGCGTACAGATGAACTGGAAGGAAATAAAGGTGGAAGCGGCTATATTAACCGTTTTACAGGTTTTATCAGGGTAACATTTGAATTTCCGCCTAATGAGAATGTATTAATACTGGCTGATTACACCTATTATAAAGCCAAACCGGGCTTAGAGGAATTTAATACTAGCAAAGTTACTAGTGTTATGCTGGGTATTGATGACTCTTATGTTCATGGCAAAGGATTTACATTTGACTTTAATAATGACGGAAAATTCAATAATGTAGGCTTAAATGAAGACGGAACGCATGATGATTCGGACGGTGACTGGCTGATTGAATGGATTCGAGGCTATGCAGACGGTTCAGCAACAAAAAAAGACTGGCTGCTTGGCTCTATTGACCATTCTGTTCCTGCTGTTGTTGTTCCTCCTGGAATGCCTATCTGGTACACAGGCAGCAAAATCAGTACTTCCATGAAAAACAGTTACAAAGACTTTGCAGTAGCCCAGCAAAATAGACGTACAATGGTTTATGTAGGGGCAAGAGACGGTATGCTTCACGCATTTGACGGGGGACAATACCGCCGGGCAAAAGAAGGATATGACAAAAACGCTGTTTTTACTGAAGATATATGGGGAGATAATCCTGAAACAGATAATGTCATAGAAAAAAGAGGTTATTTTGAATGGCAAGAACCAGGAGAATCCGATTCTGCCGATTATGGAACAGGTGAAGAAAAGTGGGCATTTATTCCTGCCAACCTTATTCCCAGATTTAAAAACAACCTTTTAAAAGCAGAAGATCAAGCTTATGCAGATGCATCTCCGGCAGTTGCAGATGTATTTATTGACGGAAAATGGAAAACCATACTTTTGGTTGCAGAAGGTAATGGCGGCGATACTGTATTCTGTCTTGATGTAACAGACCCTGACAGCCCGAAATTTTTATGGGAATTTGCAGATCCGGAACTGTTTAGAAGTATATCTTCACCTGCTGTTGCATCCATTGGAATCATGATAGGAGCGGATGGTCAGGAAAAATGGGCTGCCTTTTTTGTATCAGGCAGGTCTTATGATTCCACTCTGAATCCATCCATATATATTATCAATATTGCTGACGGCAGTATCATAAAACAAGTAAGCCTGGATTCAGCCGGACTAGATGGAAAAGGAGGAACTCCAAGTGGTCAGCCTTCGGTCATAGATACTGATGGCAACGGATATGTTGACAGACTTTATGTTGGTACGGATAAAGGTTATCTTTATAAAGTTAATATCCCTGACGAAGAAGCCGGAGAACCTAGCAACTGTATCTTAAATCCGGATACAGCCATAGAAAATGTTTCAGGCGGAGAAAGACTTCCAATATATGCGTCTCCTGCAATTATTGCTGATGTAAAGGTTGTAGATGAAAAAGAAATTGATATTATAAGAGTCTTTTACGGAACAGGTGACAGTCCTTATTATAAAGAAACCTTGAGCCAAACACAAAACTATGCATTTTATGCTTTTACAGATACTATGGATAAAGAAACCTGTACAGCAGGTACTCTTGACTGGTCTATTGAAATGCCGTCAGGCCACAGGATATGGGCATCAGCATTTGCAGCAGCCGGTAATATCTATTTTGGTACATCAACATCTGATACAGAAGATCCATGCGATGGGTATGTAGATGGAGATACCAGTAATAATGCTGGAAGAATCTTTGGATCTAAAATGGATGGAAGTGATTTAGAAGGTATGGGAGATGGCATATTAGTAGGCAATGTAATATCAAGCCCCCTGGTGGAAGACCGCCATCTATATATAAAAACAGCATCCAGTCCTGATCCCATATCTTTTGGAGATGGAAGCTATGAAAATGATAAGGATGATGTATTTCTACAAAAGCTGCCCCCAAAACCTGAACACTGGCAGGAGGTATATTAAGTCTCTTAAGCTTAAAAATCAGATAATTAAGTAAGATGGAATTTAAGAAAATCTCCCTTTCTGTAAAAGAAAGGGAGATTTCTTTTTTGTGTATATACCTGTATTTTTTTATTAAAAAATAAGGAGAAAACTCATGAAAGTAAAATGTTATGTCGCAACCATGATCTTTTTTTTAATTGGAAACGTATTTATTTCCCAGGCATTTGCCCAAGGAGAATATAATTTTAATCCGATTGAAGACAAACAATACATTGTTTTAGATGATGAATTTAAAACAGAGTTTACTTATTCCGGTTCAGATAAACTTGTTAAAGAAGTACAAT
Organism: Desulfobacterales bacterium HSG17; assembly: GCA_030377945.1. Next base: position 13,072 of record JAUCGD010000020.1, read on the forward strand.
TAGGGGCAAAACTATCTGCTTATTATGATGAAACTAATAATATTGGCCAATTTGCAGATTTTAGAATCCGTATCACTATTAATGGAAAATCAATTATATGGCTCTTAGAAGATTATGAAGAACCAACATCAACTCCTGAACCTGATATTTACGATTCCTCTCTCCAAACTGTTGAAGATGAAATTGTCATATCAGAAGGAGACACCATATATCTAAATATTGAAATTGTCTCTAGGCAGGGACAAGGTATTCTCTATAAGGATAATGAGGCAGAAAATAACTTTTTAAAACTCATTCTTGATGACCCGCCTGTAACCTGTGATGTAAATGCTGCTTTTACACTAAACGATAATCCTGCGGGGCAGGATGAAGTGGTGGAGGTGTCAATTGGTGAACCAGTTATCATAAAAAATACATCAATTGGTGTTGATAATGAAACTGCCACATGGGAATGGGCTTATATAAAAAGTCCATCAGGCTCAACAGCTTCTACTGAAGGATTTACAACTTTAAAAGAACCCTTAGACCCATTAATATTTTATGAAGCTGATAAAACTGATACAAACGAATATTATGAACTGCAACTTATTGCTAAAGGCAAAGAAGGTGAAGAAGATTGTGAAACAAAAAAGACGATAAAATTTGAGGTAAAATGCGGCGTTGAAGAAGCAGTTATTTCTTTTTCACCATCTCCTCCAAATAATACTATTAGCAAAGGAGATAGTATTAGTTTTATCAATAGTTCAACAGGAAGCGCTGTAACCGATAACAATGTAGTATGGGAATGGTCTTTTACCGCAAGTCCTGAAAATATAGCTTTTCCTGAAGACCCAACACAACCATTTACTTTTAATACTTTGGGGAAATATATAATTAAACTAAAAGCAACAGTATCACCAGATTTATGTTCAACTTCATCTATTAATATCATTTATGTAATTGATACAAACCTTAGTCACGCTATTAAAGGTCTTCAAATTCTTGCAGGGTTTGATAATACATTAAACAGCACAGATAAAAAATTATCAGATCTGGTAAAAGATGGGAAAATAACCCTTGAAGATGTCATCAGTATCTTGAAAAAAATAGCTGAGCAATAATTTGAACGTAAGCGCCGCCTTACACGGCGGCACGTTTAAATCCCAAGTTGCCTCCACATAGGGAGGCGCTACCATTACATTGGCCCGTGAAATTTGGCTCCAATATTTATACTTCTTTCCGAATATGTCACCAGGAAAGTTGAAGAAACCGGTGTGGTAAATAATATAAGCAAAGTGGCAAAATCTGCTGGAGGCAGAAGAATTTTTTTATCCCCTGCTGGATCAGGCTTTGCAGTTTCCTGAAAATAAACTTTATACTGCTGACCCGGCATAATTCCGTCTAACCTGCCTTTATCTATAAAACCCACAGAATGCTCTCCCAGCATTGTTTCATTATCTTCAGAACCGATAATAGTTCCTGTCATACCCTTAAGGCTTTCAGCCAGAACAACCTTTGAAAGACGATTCTCAAAAGGCATTACAAGATCACCGATTTTTAAGGGATGATAAGTATTGGTGACTGTTGCCATTACAAACTCAGGTTCAATACGGGTTATTTCAATAACACCCAGCATACGATGCTTATATCCTGCAACAATCCCTGTTTTTTCATCTTTAATAAGATTTACCATTCGATAAACTGTATATTTCTGGGCTTTTGAAAAAACATTATTGTTCATTCCCCTTAAAAAAACAAGGTCGCCATCACTAATCATTTCCTTGTCATCCTGAACTTTGAATATGGCACCTTTTGCCTCATATGGTTCTTTCAGAAGGAAACTTGCTTGATTAATAAGAGAATAAGTATAATAATTTCCTTTAATCTCATCTTCAATAGAAGATACCCCACCAAGAGGAACATCAATATCCGAGGGTTCAAGTCCTGAATTCAAAGCTTGCTGATAATTCTGAATTTGAGGTGTTGCTGCTGGAATCTGCCCTGGACCTTCAACTATATTACGTCGAAAAAGACGGATACGCTGGCCCGGATAAATTAAATGTGGATTTGGTATTGGTACATTACTGTTCACCTCCCATAATTCAGGCCAATACCACGGGGAATTAAGAAATTTCTTTGAAATATCCCATAAAGTATCACCCTTTTTAACAGTATAATATGCCCCTTGCCCGTCTTCAACAATATCTTTTGTTTCTTGATTATCTTGAGCAAAGAGACTGCAAGAATACATAAGGATAACCAGGAAAAAAAATACCCTGCCAATAATAAGTCTATGATTTTTTTTTAACAAGCCCATAGTATATTCTCCATTTTATAATTATGAATTAACAATAAGAAAAAGACAGCATTTTCAAACTCATCAATTCTTATTCTCTTTTTTATAAGTGTAAGAGTATGAATATAAATGAAATATGCAATGTAATTAAGTTAAAAAACAAATAACGACTTTTGTCAAGAAGGCATTTTTAAATTCAAAGCATTATAATAAAAAAAGCCTTTATACCGCAAAGGCATAAAGGCTTTTTATAAAACTTACAATTATTGTTGTAAATTATGATTTCATCAGGCTTATGGCTACATCATTCCGCCCATGCCGCCCATTCCGCCCATTCCGCCCATGCCGCCGCCCATTCCGCCGCCGGCAGGCATTCCTGCATCCTGTTTTGGTTCAGGCGCGTCAGCAATCATGGCCTCGGTGGTCAGCATAAGGGAAGCAACACTGCCTGCATTCTGAAGTGCAAAACGTGTAACCTTGGTAGGATCAATAACACCAGCTTCAATAAGATCTTCATAGGCATTTGTTGCTGCATTGTAGCCCATTGCACCTTCACTGTTCTTAACCTTATCTATAACAACAGAACCTTCCATACCTGCATTATTGGCAATCTGACGCAGAGGTTCTTCCATTGCACGTATTACAACATTAACTCCCAGTTTCTGTTCTTCACTTACTTCAACAGCTTCCAGGGCTTTCAGACAGCGTACCAGTGCAACACCGCCTCCGGCAACAATACCTTCTTCAACAGCAGCACGGGTAGCATTTAACGCATCTTCAACACGGGCTTTTTTCTCTTTCATCTCTGTTTCAGTAGCAGCACCAACATTAATTACAGCAACACCGCCAATAAGTTTTGCCAGACGTTCCTGAAGTTTTTCACGGTCATAATCTGATGTGGTTTCTTCAATCTGTGCACGAATCTGTTTTACACGGCCTTCCAGGGCAGTGCGTTCTCCGGCTCCGTCAACAACTGTGGTATTGTCTTTATCAATAGAAATACGTTTGGCTCTGCCCAGATCGGTCAGGCTCATATTTTCCAGTTTGATTCCAATATCTTCGGAAACAACCTGTCCGCCGGTAAGTATGGCAATATCTTCCAGCATGGATTTTCTTCTGTCACCAAAACCCGGAGCTTTAACTGCTGCTACCTGCAAAGTACCTCTCAGTTTATTAACAACCAGTGTTGCCAGGGCTTCGCCGTCAACATCTTCTGCAATAATCATAAGGGGTTTGCCCATTTTTGCAACCTGCTCAAGAACAGGCAGAAGATCTTTCATATTGCTGACTTTTTTCTCGTTAATCAGAATATAAGGATCTTCCAGTGAAGCAACCATTTTTTCTGCATCTGTTACAAAATAAGGAGAAAGATAACCGCGGTCAAACTGCATACCTTCCACAACATCAAGTGTGGTGTCCATGCTCTTTGCTTCTTCAACAGTGATAACGCCTTCTTTTCCAACCTTGTTCATTGCTTCTGCAATAATGTTTCCAATTGTTTCGTCATTATTGGCAGAAATTGTACCAACCTGTGCAATTTCACGCTGATCTTTGGTAGGCTTGCTCATTTCATGAAGATCCTTAACTGCAACTTCAATAGCCTTGTCTATACCGCGTTTGATAGCCATTGGATTATTGCCTGCTGCAACAAGTTTCTGACCTTCTTCATATATAGATCTTGCAAGCACGGTTGCAGTGGTTGTGCCGTCACCGGCCATATCACTTGTTTTGCTGGCAACCTCTTTTACCATCTGTGCGCCCATGTTCTCGAATTTATCTTCAAGTTCAATTTCTTTTGCAACAGTAACACCGTCTTTAGTTACAGTGGGAGAACCCCAGGATTTATCAATAACAACATTTCTTCCTTTGGGACCAAGAGTAACAACTACTGCGTCAGCAAGGGTTTTTACCCCGTTCAGCATCGCTTCGCGGGCTTTCATATCATATTTAATCTGTTTTGCCATGTTTTAAAATCCTCCGTATATCTTTATATATACTATACAATTTATTGTATTTTTATAATTAAGTAAGTTGTCTTAAAATAAAGTGTTTAAGATCAGTCAATAATTCCAAGGATATCATCTTCGCGCATAATCAGGTATTCTTCGCCTTCAACTTTAACCTCTGTACCTGAATATTTACCAAAAAGAACACGATCTCCTTCTTTTACGTCCATGGGAATCCTGTTACCGTCATCACCTACTTTACCGTTTCCTAGTGCAACAATCTTTCCTTCTGCCGGTTTTTCCCTTGCTGTATCAGGAATAATGATGCCGCCTTTGGTTTTGTTTTCTTCTTCAACACGCTGTACTAAAATTCGATCCTGCAATGGTCTGAGTTTCATGGTTTGATCTCTCCTTTTTCTATTTTTCTAAAATATTATGAATTAAAAGTAATTAATTGTTTAAAAAGGGAATATCCTTTTTTGCCTGCTTTATTTATCTACTTTATTTATCTGGTTTATTTACTGGAAAAAAATAATCATACATTTTACTTTGTAAAGTTAAATTGTGCATGATTTTTTAATATTTTTTTCAAATTGATATTTTGCGTAAAGGCGCAATTATCCTGTATATTATCAAGAACCTGATTTTAAAATAAACTGACTATTTTTGAAATATTTGTCAGAATTGACATTAAGAAGTTTTTTCTTTACTCTTAACTGCTGTATCTGTTTTTGCAGCCACAGGCTCTGCTTTTTTATCAACAGCTTTTTTATTATCTTTGGATTTATTAGCATAATCAGTTACATACCAGCCAGATCCTTTAAGATGAAAAGAGTTTTGCGACATAAGTTTATGAAGGCTGCCTGAACAATATCTGCATATTGAAAGCGGAGCATCAGAAATTTTCTGTAAAGCTTCCTCAAGCTTTCCACACTGCTCACATTCATACTCATATATTGGCATTTTATAAATCTCCTGAAATTAAATTAAGATAATAATATATTGAAGAATAAGGATTTTATAAATCCTCCCGTACAAGTCAAAACTAATATAGAGCATGTTTTCAGCTTGTCAAGAACCGTAAATTTTTTTTTTGGAAATCAGACTATACTCTGTGGTCTTCACACCATTTGCGGTAAAATTCAAGGACTTCTTCCATGTCATTTACAGGTGACAATTCTATTATTTCACGAGTGCGCTCATGCACCCTGATTTCCTCGGCCATTTTTTCTTTGGATGTTGCGTCAAAGTGCTGAAGAAATTTACAAAATCTTACAATATGAACCAACTCATGGACCACAATATAAAGCATAAAAGGAAAGAGCTTTATTTCATGGGACTGTTTTATTTTTGATAAAACAGCATGATCCTGAATACATATTTTATAAAAATCATAGGTTGATGAACCCAGGCTTGTTCCCTTGCGTTTGACCTCATAACGGATAACCTGGGCAAAAGGACCGTAAACAATTTCATCTTCATTAAGCTGGGTAAGGGTTTTTATATCATATTTAAGATTTATCAATTGACTTGAAGACATTTTATAATAATTGCTTACAAGTTCTTCTGCCCTGGCTACGGAATCATTAACAATTTTAATATCCTGCTCATTAAAATGTTTCAGGACCCTGTTTTTATATGGCAAATGTAAAGCCGATGAATGTAAAGAAGGTGGATGTAAAATAGGTTTCATTATAAATAATTATAGACAAACAGCTTTAAATGGTGTTATCGTTTTCTGATTTATAAAATTTATTAAAGATTGGGGGTGATCTGTTGGGCAGTGTTGTTAAAAAACGAAGGAAAAAAATGAGAAAGCATAAACATCGTAAGCTTTTGGCTCGTACCCGCCATCAGCGAAGAAAGAAATAGGTAATATTATGATACCTTATATTTCTTTTAAAACGGAAAAAGCACCTGCATATATTTGGTGCTTTTTCCTTTTTTTATTTACGGAAGTTCGGAATAACCCTTAAAATATTTAAAAACTTCAGAATCTGTTGAAAGAAACAAAGAAGTATTAGTTTCAAGAGCTGAACTATAAATTTCAAGGGTTTTTGTAAAAGAATAAAATTCAGGATCCAGATTAAAAGCATCTGCAAAAAGTTTTGTTGCTTCAGCATCAGCTTTACCCTTGATTTCCTGTGCTTCCTTGTACGCTTCCGATGTTATGCGCTTTAATTCCCTTTCCTTTTCACCCCTGATTTTCTGTGCCTCTCCCTTACCTTCTGACCGAAATTTTTCAGCAATCTGCTTTCGTTCCGCTATCATACGATTATAAACGGATTTTCTAACAGTATCAACATAATTGATCCGTTTTATCTTAACATCAACAAGTTCTATACCAAATTTATCAAGTTTTGGCTGGGCCTGCTTTAAAATATCTGTGGTTATTTGTTCTCTTCCTATGGTAATATTATATTCAGTATCAATATAATCATTTCTTTCATCATCTGTTTTCAGTTCAAGGGTTCTATTTGTTTTTCTCACGGTTTCAATAAGCCGGTTGGATGTTATAAAGTTTCTGACTGCCGGATCTATAATATCATTAAGTTTTATATTTGCCTTGAATATGCTGTCATTTACATCTATTCCGCCAACTGTCTGAAGAAATTTGATAACATCAACAATCTTCCATCTTGCAAAAGCATCTACCCATATATAGGTTTTTTCCTTTGTAGGAACCTGTCCTGGATCACCATCCCATTGCAGCAGATTTTTAGGATAACGCAAAGCCTGCTGAATAAAGGGAATCTTAAATTTCAAACCTGGTGTTATTTTAGGTTCTCCAATAATCTTTCCAAACTGGGTAATAACAACCTGCTCTGTTTCATCCACCATATAAGCTGATGTAAATAAAATAAAAAAAACAAATATCAGTAAACCTGTTAAAATTCCTTTAGTTTTCATTTGCCTGCACCGCTTTCTTTTCCGAGATTGAGTAAGGGAAGAACATTTTTTTGCTCAGCATCAATAATATATTTTTGCTCAATTTTAGGTAAAATATCCTTTAAGGCTTCCAGATAAAGGCGCCTTTTAGTTACATCTTTAGCTTTTACATATTCATTATACACAGCTCTAAAACGTGCAGAATCACCTTTGGCCCTGTTTACCCTGTCAAGGGAATAACCTTCTGCTGCTTTTATTGTCCTGTCTGCCTCTCCTTTGGCAGTGGGTATGGCCTTATTATAATCCTCTTTGGCCTGGTATATCATCTGTTCTTTTTCCTGGGTAGCCTGGTTTACCTCATTTAACGACGGTTGAACAGCTTCAGGCACGTCAGTTTTTTTCATTTCAATTGTGCCAATATGGATACCTGTTTCAGCCTGGTCAAGCTCTTTTTGCAAAAGCTCCCTGGCTTCAACTGCTATCTCATCCCTTTTGCTGATAACTTCATCAATACTCCTGTCTCCTATAACAAGACGCATGGTTGCCTCAGACATATCTCTGAGAAACCTCTGAACATCACGTACTTTAAATAGATAGTTATAAGGATCTTTTATCTTGTATTGAACAATCCAGGGAACAAGACCTACATTAAGATCACCTGTCAGCATTAATGCAGCGTTATTTGATTCCTGAGAGTACCGGGATTCCCTTGTTCCAAGGGAAAGAGCACCGAATTCTTCTGTTCTCACAAGCATGATGTTAACCTTTTTAACAAGTTCAATCCCTGCCGGCAATTTAAAATGAAGACCGGGCTGAGTGGTTCTCACATATTTACCAAAGCGCTGGATAACACCTACTTCACCTGGCTTAACAGTATAAAACATGGATGTACTAAATAAAGCTGCAATAAGCAGCAATATTAAAAATACCCCTCCCGGCATTTTAAAATCATTAATTTTTTTAACAAATTCATCAATTTGAGGAGGAATATCCCCCTTTTTCTGCTGTTGCTCTTTAAGTTTTTCCCAATCCCAACTCATTTAATTATCCCTGTCTGTGTTTATGACCAGTCTGTGTTTATAATACGATCATATGCATTACAATATTACATGTTTCACATGCTGTAAATAAATTTTCTTTATCTAAGTTAGACAAGCTTTTAAGTCAAGGAGAAACCGTTTTTCAGTACGATTATACAATTTTTATTTTCTATATAGCCCAGTCAAAAAAAATTATCTTAAAGTCTATATTGACACCTTATATATGTGTATGCTGTATAGTGTTAAATATGGAAACAAATAAAAAAGAATTTGAACACATTGGCAATATCATTGAAAAGACTTTAAAAAGCTACCGCAAAAAAACAGACGGTGAACTGGTCAGGATATGGGAAATATGGGATAATACAGTAGGGCCTGCAATTTTTGAAAATGCACGGCCCGCAGCTTTTAAAGGAAAACTTCTTATCATCAATGTAAGCAGTTCAACATGGATACATGCTCTCCAGTTTCAAAAAGATATAATTATAGATAAGGTTAATAATGCACTTGGGAAAAAGCTGGTTAAAGACATTCAATTTAAAGTCGGAGTATTATAGCCTGTGAATGATTTAACATATGACAGTTTTTTTAATGGCAGACTTCAGGTTATGCAGCAGCACAAAGGCTATCGTTTTTCCATTGATGCTGTGCTTCTGGCACATCATGCAGGTTTGTATCAGGGAAGAACCGTACTTGATCTTGGAGCAGGCTGCGGCATAATCCCGCTGATTCTTGCATTTGAAAATCCTGATAAACATATTTCAGGAGTTGAAATTCAAAAAGAACTTGCAGATATTGCAATATCAAATGTTATAGCAAATAATATGAAAGAAAGAATTAGGATTTTATGCCGGGATATGAAATCATTAAGCCATAAAGATGTTCCAGGCCCTTTTGACCTGGTTGTAAGCAATCCTCCATATAGAAAACTTAATTCAGGACGGATGAACCCTGATTCCCAAAAAGCCATTGCAAGGCATGAAATCAAAGTATCCATGCCTGATGTACTTCAAACTGCAAGGAAAATGCTCAATATCTCAGGTTCTTTTTTAACAATTTATCCGGTTGAACGACTGGCTGAACTTCTGTCAATGATGCATAATTTGAAGCTTGAACCAAAATATCTGCGCATGATTTACTCCAAATGGAATTCCGAAGCTAAACTTGTTATAGCTGAAGGAGTAAAAGGAGGACGGCCAGGAATAAAAATCGGCCCCCCCCTGATAATATATGAGTCAGACGGAAGATACACTGAAGAAGTTAACAGGATATTTATGCAATATTAAGATTTTAGGGGGTTGAGTACCTGCCCGGTAATTACTTTGGGATAAAAATAAGTTGACTTTCTTGGCATGATTAATCCTTTACTGGCAATTTGCTGAACCTGTTCTATCTTTGTAGGATTTAATATAAAAGCCATATCACATTCATTATTCAAAACTTTTTTGACAGCTTCCTGGGGAATGGTTGTATAGGATATAAGCTTTTCATTATCCAGTCTGGCCTGGTCAAAGCCTAATATTTCCATAAAAATCAATCTTGTCAGAACACTAACATCCAGTTCTCTTAATGTTTGGCCCAGTTCTTCTGCAAACAATTTCTCCATTACACCAGGTTTTAAGGTAAGCAGATATAAATCCGGGTTATTTTTCATAAAAACGCCGATTGTTTTGCTGTCAGCTCCGCCGGCAAGGAGTCCGGAAATAAAATCATCAGGAATTTTATCTGATTCCAAATTATTATCCAAATTGATATAAGGTATCACAGAAAGATCAAAATATTGTTCAGCCTTTGAAATAAAGCAGTCAATAATGTCTGAATCAATCTCTTTTAACAAACGGTGGGCAGGAAGAATTAACATTCCGGGATCCTGCATACTTGCAAGATACATCATAACATAATTGGCAGGATGCTCAGGTGAAAAATCAGGATCTGTTTCTGCAAGCCGGTCCCGATAATTAAGGGCGGTTTCATACCTGTGATGACCGTCAGCAATAAACAATGTTTCAGACTTCATCTGTTCTGCCACATACTGGTGTACAGCAGGATCTGTTATACGCCATAAAACCTGGCGATGCCCTGCCATATCTGTAAAATCAGAATCAGGTGTTTTATCTTTAACTTTATTTTTCAAAGTTTCAAGAATATTATCAGGATCAGAATATAAAGAAAAAATCGGACTGAAATTCATATGAGATGTTTTCATTAATTCCAGTCTTTCCGATTTAACCCCGGAAAAGGTCTTTTCATGGGGCAGAACCACGCCTTTTTCAAAAGGTTCAATACCCACACAGGCTATAAGCCCGTAACGTGTTATTCTTTGACCTGACTCCATAAATTCAATAGATGTAAAATAAAGAGCAGCAGCATTATCTCTTAGCAAAATTTCCTGTTTCTGCCATTTCAAACACCAGTCAGCAGCGCGTGTATAGCGGTTTTCTTCCGGGGTATCATTTTCAGATATTTTTCCCAGTATAAGCCTGATAATATTCTGGGGATGTTTTTTATGATACATTTCCTGTTCATCAGGAGAAATAACATCATAAGGAGGAGCAGTTACATCTACAAGATTATTTATTTTCTCAGGATTATACACAACTCCCCTGAAAGGGATAATTTCAGCCATTTTTAACTCCTTGTTTTCAAATTATTAAATGCTGCAAACAAATACTAAAAAGGATTCTATTATTCAAGGGAAAACATTATTATACAAACAGATACAAACTAATGCTTTAAAAAATCTTTTTTTATTCATAAGACCATTGACAGAGGAAGTGAAAAAGTATATTGAAGCATACCTTTTGTCTGATAGATGAGGTGAGGAGAGGTGGCCGAGAGGCTGAAGGCCCCGCTCTCGAAAAGCGGTATCCTGCCAAAAGCGGGATCGTGGGTTCGAATCCCACCCTCTCCGCCATGAGAGGAAGTATCTGACTAAAAAAATGGCTATATGTCTACGTTATAAAGGTCTGCAATATTACGGAGAGATGACCGAGCTGGCTGAAGGTGCACGACTGGAAATCGTGTGTGTCGTTTATAGCGGCACCGAGGGTTCGAATCCCTCTCTCTCCGCCATAAAAAAGTATAATAATCCTTTCCCCCTGTTTTTAATTTCGGTGTTTGAATTCCTTAGTCTATTTTAAGTTTATTGGTTTATGTTTATGGCTTTATATTTATGGGAAATTTATTAAAATACTATTATACAGCCCTTTTAGGCTGATATTCAGGAAATTATCTTATGTCCTATCTTGTGCTTGCCCGCAAATACCGGCCCCAGACATTTAAAGATGTAGTAAAACAGGATCATGTAACCCAAACCTTATCCAATGCTATTGTATCAAGCAGGGTTGCCCATGCAATCCTGTTTTCAGGCCCAAGAGGAACAGGTAAAACAACTATTGCCAGGATACTTGCAAAAGCAATGAACTGCCAAAATGGGCCAACTCCTTCACCCTGCAATACATGCCGCTCATGCAAAGAAATTACATCAGGCAGTTCAACAGATGTTTTTGAAATTGACGGAGCATCAAATAATGGTGTGGATCATATACGGGAACTTCGTGAAAATATCCGCTACATGCCTGCATACAGTCCTTACAAGATTTATATAATAGACGAAGTTCATATGCTGAGTACCCAGGCTTTTAACGCACTCTTAAAGACCCTGGAAGAACCTCCTTCACATATAATGTTTTTGTTTGCCACAACTGAATCCCACAAAATACCCATAACCATTCTCTCAAGGTGCCAGCGCCATGATCTCAGGAGAATTGATCTGGAATCCGTAGTAAATCATATGGCTGTATTGTGCAATAAGGAAAGTGTGGACATACAAAAGGAAAGCCTGGCCCTGATTGCAAGAGAATCAGGAGGCAGTATGCGTGACGCCTTGAGTCTGCTGGATCAGGTAATAACATGTTCCCAGGACAATATCACCCATGAACATATTCTTGATATTTTAGGTGTAATTGACCGGAAAATTCTTTTTGATATTTCAGCAGCAGTATTACAGGGACATGTTGCTGTAATTCTCGAACTTATTAACGATATTTACGATCACGGCCATAATATAAAGGAATTATATACATCCCTTTTGGAACATTTCAGAAATCTCATGATAGCAAAAATGGGTACCAGGGCTGCTGCCCTGATAGATGTACCTTCCCATGAAATCAGGCTTATGACAGATCAGATTGCCAATGTGTCAGGGCTTTTTTTAAACCAGGTACTTGATGTTCTTTTTAAAGAAGAAATCACGATAAAATTTTCCACCCAGCCAAGACTGGCACTGGAAATGGCATTTATAAGAGTATTCCAAATCAAACCTGCCCTGCCCATAGAACAGCTTATTGAAAAAATAGACCTTTTAAGCAAGGGAGTAAGTCAGGAACCTGTTTCAACAATAAGGGAAGGAAAACCATATGAAACACTCAACAGTTCTTACAACCAGGATGTTAAGTCTCATATTGAAACACCTCAGAAACAGGAAGCAAGCCCTGACAAAGCTCCTGAACCTGATATAATTAAGTTTGATGAAAATGATTCTGATAATGAAATATGGGAAAAACTTAAAAATTTGATTAGTAATAAATCTTCAGCATTGGGTTCATATCTCAATAAAACCGAATTTAAAAGGCTTGACAATGAAAAGCTGGAGATTCAAGTAAATGATAACAGCTTTAATTTTAAACAGATTTCAAAAAAAGAAGACCTGATAAAAGATATTTGTGAAAAGTATTTTGACAAAAAAATAACATTGCTTATTATCCCTTCAAAGATAAAGGATAATAAAAAAATGGAATCAAAAACACAGGCAGACCAAAAAAAGCAGGATGCCCTTAATCATCCGATTACACAGGCAGCACTGGAAATCTTTAACGGTAAGCTTGTAGATGTAAAAATCTTACAGGAGGTATGAGAATGAAAGGTATGGGAAACATGATGAAGCAGGCCCAGAAGCTTCAGGCCAAAATGCTTAAAATGCAGGATGAAGTTGCTGATAAAACTGTTGAAACCAGTTCTGGAGGAGGCATGGTCAAGGTTGTTGCCAATGGCAAACAGCAGATTATTTCAATTCAGATTGAAAAAGAGGTTGTAGATCCTGATGATGTTGAAATGCTCCAAGACTTGGTTGTGGCTGCAATTAATGACGCACTTAAAAAATCACAGGATATGGTTTCCGAAAAAATGGGTAAGCTGATTCCACCTGGCATGAATATTCCGGGGATGATGTAAAAACTGCATTTTATGAGTTATTATCCGCCATCAATTACAAACCTGGTTAAAAATCTTTCAGCACTACCCGGAATCGGGGAAAAAACAGCGGAGCGACTTGCCATGCATCTGCTCCGCGCTCCCCGGAAAGAAAGCGAAGCACTTGCCAGAAGCATTTTAAACCTTAAGGAAAAAATACGTTTATGCTCCAGATGTTTTGCTCTCAGTGACACAGAATCCTGTCAGATATGCAATAACCCGGCAAGGGATGCCTCAATCATATGTGTTGTGGAAAATGCTGCTGAAATGACAGCAATTGAAAAATCAGGATCTTTTACAGGCCATTATCATATTCTCCAGGGGGTTCTTTCCCCTATGGACGGTGTTGGACCTGATGATATAAGAATCCGGGAACTTCTTATGCGGATTAAACAGGACAATATAAAAGAAATTGTCCTGGCTACGGGCACAAATCTTGAAGGAGATACAACTGCATCATATATAGCAAAACAGCTTGTATTATATCCTGTAAAGGTGACACGTATTGCATCAGGAGTTCCCATGGGCGGAGATCTTAAATATGTTGACCATATAACTTTAAAAAGAGCAATGGAGACCCGCCATGTCTTATGAAAATATATTTGACTGCCAGCAATGCGGTGAATGCTGCAAAGGATTTGGCGGAACATATATCAGTCCGGAGGACATTCAGGCTATTTCCGCTTATATCAAAATTTCACCAGAAAAATTCTTATCCCAATACTGTCAGTCATCAGGAAGTAAAATAGTTATAGCCCAGGCAGATAACGGCTATTGCGAATTCTGGAAAGATAAAATCTGCACTATTCATCCGGTAAAACCCAGGATGTGCAGGCACTGGCCTTTTATTCAAAGTATTATAAAAGATGCAGGCAACTGGCATGCCATGGCTAATTCATGTCCTGGAATGAGAACAGATGTTTCTGATGAAACAATCATTAATTGTGTCAGCCTTGAAATTAAAAAGAGAAAAATTGAAAAGAGAAATACAAGGCCATGATCGGAATATTTGATTCTGGAATCGGAGGTCTTACTGTTGTTCAGGCTTTAAAAACCCTGCTGCCTGAGTATGATATGACCTATTTTGGAGATACAGCACGCACCCCCTATGGAAGCAAAAGTGCAAAAAGTGTTATGGAATATGCTCTTCAGGACACTGAATTCCTAATCAATAAAGGAGCAAAGCTGATTGTCGTAGCCTGCAATACTGCATCAAGTATTGCAATGAAAGCCTTAACAGAAAAATTTAATATACCCATATTTGAAGTTATTACCCCGGCAGCCGAACTTGCAGTTCAGGTTTCCCCAAAACTCAGAATTGGAGTTATTGGCACAAGAGCAACTGTAAACAGCGGTATATATGAAAAAAAAATCCTCAAATTAAATCCTGATGCCAGGATATTATCTTACCCCTGCCCTTTATTAGTTCCTCTTGTTGAAGAAGGATGGATAAAAAAACCTGAAACCAGGATGATTGTAAAAAAATACCTTCATCCTCTCAAAGTCAGGCAGATTGATACCCTTATTCTTGGATGTACCCATTACCCCATTTTAAAAGATACCATCCAGATAAAAATCGGAAAGAGAGTAAAACTTATAGATTCATCTGTTGCAATTGCAGAAAATGTAAAAAGCTTTTTAAAATCAAATCCAAAGTTTGATTTGATGATGAAAAAAACCGGTAAATCCTGTTTTTATGTTTCCGATATAACAGATCAGTTTAAAAAAACTGCAAAATCCATTTTAAAAAGCAATATCAGCCTCGACCTGGTGAATTTATGAAATGGTTTCAAGACAAAATAAAAAGCGATTATATGCAGAGGCAGATATATATGATGTCAAATCTGGGGCTGTTTTACCTTATTATAATAGCCCTGTTTGCTGTTCCCCTTATGGGAACATTTGTTGTTGTACTAATAAAAGGTGTTTTAGATTTCAGGTACTTGATCCTGGCAGGAGGAATAATTACTCTGTCTCTTATCATATTTTTTGGAGCCAGATTTATTATAAGAACATTTAGAGGAATAAAAAAAGACGGAATAAACGCATTCCAGGATGCTCAAAATCAAACAGGAACAGGGGAACCGATTCAAATAGGGGTGCTTAACGGGCTTATAACTTTTTCCTATGGCAGAGGAAATAATGACACCATAAGAAATAATAATAGATTGATTCAAAACCAGGAAAAAGTATTATTACTGTCAGACAAGCCATCACCTAAACCTGATACTTCCGATACCATACAAAAAATAAAAGAACTTTCAGAAATGAAAAATCAGGGGATAATTGAGGAGGATGAATTTATGATTTTAAAGCGGAATCTGATTCGAGAATTTGATACAGAATAAATTTGTACACAATTGTAGAGACAAGGCATGCCTTGTCTCTACTTCCCTCCCCATAATTTCATTGCATTTTTAATCTGCCCATATCTTTCAGGATCATCAATCTTTATCCTGTAAATAAATTCTTTAAAAAATGCCATAAATACAGCCATAAAAAATGCTACAAATACAGAGAGTATGCAGATAATAGCACGTTTTGGCCCGACCTTTTTATTCTCATCAGGAACAATCGGAGAATCAATTACTTCAAAACTGTAAAACTTTTCAACCCTGGCAAAAGTCTCTTTTTCTATTTCTGCTGCAAGCAGGTTATATATCTTATCTTTCAACAATGTGTCACTGGTCCTGTCAAGGGCCTGTCTGAAAAAACGAATCTTTTCACTTGAATCCTGCAATACTGATTCACGAAGGGTTTCACTCAACTCCTTAAGATAATATTCCACAATCTTTTTAGCTTCTTCAGGGTCCTGATGCTCAAATCCGATTTTAATTGTATTCATTGTTGTATCAACAGATACTTTAAGCATATTTTCTATAAGTATCTTCCAGCCATCCTGAATTGTGGGTTCCTCTTCAGACGTCCATTTTTTATTGTCTTTATCCCATATATCTAAAAAAATAATCGGCATCAGGGAATATTTGTTTATTATTCTATTGGTAAGATCACGGCTTTTAAGAATAATTTCAATTTTTTCAAGACTCCCGCCTCCTCCAAGCCCCAACTGTCCGGCAACCATACCTCCCATAGCTCCAAGATCAGCTAATGCTCCACCCGAACTTTTTTCAGGGGGAAAGGATTATTATACTTTTTTATGGCGGAGAGAGAGGGATTCGAACCCTCGGTGCCGCTATAAACGACACACACGATTTCCAGTCGTGCACCTTCAGCCAGCTCGGTCATCTC
>JAUCGD010000204.1 GCA_030377945.1 Desulfobacterales bacterium HSG17
TCCTTGTAATAATTTTTATCTATTCATACTCAATACACATGGGTTTGAAACATTGCTATTGGCATTCATATAACCGCTCATTGCAGTTTTACCCTGTTTCATGCGATTGAGGTCAGTTTTAAGAATATCTCTATATTTTTTTATCGCAATTGATATCTCATCGTCAAGTTCTCTAATTAGATTTAATTTATCCTCGTATCTGCTAAGCATATCCACACAGTCAGTTCCATGATCCAAGCCTGCATTTTTCATCATATTTTCGAGATTATTTTTTAAAATGAGAAAAAGTTTTTCTCTTTCAACAGTCATAAGTTCAAGATCCGGGATACTGTCCGAACGTAATATTTCAAGATGCTGGTTTTGAATTTTTTCATAATTATTAAAACTATCTTCAATAATTAAATTGTTTTGTCTGGTATTCATTTTATCTCCTTAAAATATAACTAAACAGCTATGGGATTGTTTTGATATCCTGTATTTACAGTTGTATTGGTGCCTAAACTATTGTTGTCAGTTTTATCAGTTTTGTTTATAACCGTTGTTTCCCATATCTTTTTTAGTTCCTTTATATATTTTTCAGCTCGGTCAAGGATTGTAATGTCTTCATTTAAAGAGACTTTTGGCAATTCTGTAAGCATGGCAGCGTAAAGCCCTCTTAAAAAGACAATTTCTTCTGTTTTTATATTCTCATCAAGAGAGGCATTTAATTCAGCAATAATTGCAATGGCTTTTCCAAGATTTTCACCTCTCTGTTGGACATCACCATTTTTAATTCCTTCTCTGGCAAGAGTAATCCGTTTAATTGCCCCGTCATAAAGCATGAGAATAAGTTTTTTTGGATCCATTTCATCATAAATTTGTGCTTTCTGGTAGGAATTAAGAGCATTGCCATAAACCATAAATTTAAATTCCTTTAATCAATTATTATTCTTTTTTCTCAGTGGCACTGAATATCTGGTTGACATAATTTTGCTGCGATTCCATCTTTCTCATATAAGAATCGAGCTGAACAAACTGCTGTGCCATTGTTTCATATCGTTTGTCTAATCGTTCGGTCTCTGTTTCAATCTGTTCTTCAAGCCTTCTGAGCCTGTCATCAATGGCATCTGTTTCACTGTCAATCAAACCACTTGATCGGGTATATTCTTTAATCTGATCATTAAAAAGGTCTCCCAGCCCTGTGACACCAGTTCCTGCTGTGGAACCGATAAAAAAAGTCTTGATGTCGGCAAAATTGGAGGTAATTTTACTGTCGAGAACAGACTCATCCAGACTGACGCTGCCATCTTTATTTATTTCAAACCCAAGATCAAAATAGGTCGTGATATTATCGTTTGCAACAATGTTTGTCCCAAGAAGAGTGAGAAGAATGTCCTTTGCACTTCTGATGGATGGTGTTTTGGCCAGAGAGCCCCAGATATTTGTCTCTTCATCAAAGTCATCATTGGCATCAATTTCAGCTATAATATCATTAAAAGTCGTTATAAGTGTAGTAATATGTTCTTTAACTGCTGAAGTATCTTCGGTAACATTAATAGTTGTGGTACCTGTTCCTATCAGTGAAAGTGTTGCGCCGGAAATCACATCAGTTATTCCTGTGTTTTTGGTTCTTTGATATTCAATTCCATCCACAGTTACAGATGCGTTTAAGGAAGAACCAGCAGGTGTGATAATAGCTTCAGTATTGCTTGTAAACCCTAAAGCATTACGTGCAGTGGAACCTGCCTGATCCCATCTGAGTTTAAGGTTTGTAAGAGAACCTGCCTCCTGAAATTCAAGTTTGCTGGTATTTGAGTTAAAAGAGACAGTATAATCTTTGCCGTTACCGCTTGCGGCAGAAGCTGTTTCTAAAGCCTTTTCAACTGCTGTGGCAAGATCAGTTCCATTTTGATAAACACCGGTTTCAATGGTGGCTGTAATATCTGAAGTATATCCGTTACCATTGTCTTCCTGGAAAATAATGTTCGTATTGTTTTGAGGTGCATCCGGGCGTATGATTATGGAATTGGTAAAAGAGATAGCAGTATTTGATTCCATAGTATAACCGGAACCATTAACTTCTGTAATTGCAAGATCGGTCAACTGGCTTGTAATAGTTATCCGTGAAGCTTCACCTGCTGCATCTGCAGTTAAAAGAAGTTGATAAGGTGAGTCTCCTGACCCAGTATTGATAATGGTCGCTGTCACACCAGGGTTGTTTGTATCATCATTGATTTCTGTAACAAGATCTGCAAGGCTCGTATCCGCAGTCACAGACAGAGAAGTTACATCAGAATCGCCCATTGTATATGAAAAGGTTGCTGCATCAGCTGAAAATCCTGTTGTTGCAGGTGGGTATGTCACCATTACCCGATTATCTTCACCCGTGCCACCTGAGGTTGGCGCAATTTGAAGGTGGTATTTGCTTGTAGTGGCATCCTGGTAGGTCGAGGCAGTTAAATAGGTGCTGCCGCCATTTGCATTTTCAGAGTCTCCGGCTATAAGCGTGACAATCTGGTCAAGTGTTGAGCCTCCAGCACCTCCTGTAATGCTGATAGTTTTTATAGTGCTGCCATAACCATATGCCATTGTCATGACTTCATCTTGAGCAAGGACAATGGCCGCATTTGTATCATCAAATCCATTCGCTGATTTTTGAATGGTTGGAGTATAAACGGAATTAGTTGTGGCAGTTTTGCCAGTTGATTTAAATGAACTGCTTGTGGTCATACGGTTTACTATTGCTGAATATGCACCAGCATCTGTACCATCAGCAACACTTGCACTTAAAATGTTAGAGGAAGACACTGAAATAGATCTGTCGAGGAAATTTGAACTTAATGAAAGTGACAAAGCACTTGATTTCATTGTTAATAATTTTGCGTTTATAGTATTAAATTCATTTTTTGTTGCTTCAAGATTTGTTTTGTCCTGTTGTTTCCTGGTTATGGATATTTCATCAGCTTTCCTTAAACTGTCAAGAATTCCCTGCAGATCAAGGCTTGATCCTATCCCTAATGTTGTTATACTTCCTGTTGCCATTTTATTACTCCGTTCATATACTTGAAGTTAATATAAGTATCGACAGACCATGTTTAAAACTTGAAATAAATAAAGCGTTCCCTGGATTTCAGGAAACGCTTTATTCGATACATAATAAATTAATGTTTTTATTGTATTATTGCAGCAGGTTCATGACATTCTGGGCTGATGCATTAGCCTGGGCAAGAGCATAGGAACTAGTCTGTGCCAGAAGCTGCATTTTGGAAAATATCATGGACTCTGCTGCAAAATCCACATCCCTGACCGTTGATTCTGAAGCCTGAATATTGGTCTTTGTTACAGAGAGGTTTGAAATTGTAGATGCAAGCTGGTTTTGAACAGATCCAAGGGTGCTTCGTGTTTCATCAAGACCCTGCAGTGCTGAATCTGCAATAGTTATTGCCCGTTGTGCATTATCCTGGTCAAGAACAGAAAGGTCTGCAAGCCTGTAAGTCTCTGTTTCACTTAATCCAACAGTACCGGCATTGGTTGTATTGACGGCAAGTATGGAAAGTTGTACAATTTGGCTATCTTTTCCCAGCATCATATCTTCAGAAATTGTTGTAGTTGCATCGACATAAAGATCAGTAGTTAAAACGTCTCCTGCCTTGATTTCAACTGCTGTTGCAGGATTCCCACCTGTTGCACTGTTTAAAGTCATATCCTGTGTCATTACTGTACCGGCTTTTAACAGGGTATCAGCAATAAGCGTTGAACCTGCCGTAATACTCATATCATTGTCAAGGGTAAGTGGAGTGTTTTGTACGGTAATAGCACCACCAATTGTGGAACCTTCAGCCAGGATACTGAGAGTTTCAATATTTGATCCGCTTCTCAGCTCTGTTCTTTTGTATGTACCAAGATTATCGGCAGTGGCACTCAGTGTCCCACCCATGACATAAGTGCTGTTCCCTAATATTGACCCGGCAAGCAGCTTGCTTCCTGCTGCCAGTTCAGAACCAGCTTCAAGGCTCATATCATTAGCCATGGTTGCTATGGATAGTGTGGCTGTATGGGCAGAGAAAGTTGTAACATGATTTGAAATACTGCCGGTTGTCAAAATTGAACCGTCTATGAGGGTGCTGGCTCCGCCCGCTGTGGATATAACATCACCAAAATCTTCTGAGGCTACATGGTCACCATCAAGTACAATAGAGCCTGAAGAATAGGTGTCACCTTGTTCCAAAATTCCTCCACTGTAAACCAGTGTGGGACCAACCCAGGTCGTTGTCCCGGAAGCCTGGGTTGAAAGCACCAGGGTTGAACCGGATTTTAGCATGCTGCCGGCTTTAATAACAAGTGTGCCGGCTGAATTGCCAATAGTAGTGTCTGTTCCGAGGAATAGATCCGATGTGGTTTGAGTATTCACAGTTACAGTAGTTGCGGCATTTGAACTATTTTGAAAAGCAGTGGCACCGATTTCAAATTTTGCACCCAGTTGTGTACCGGTGGCAAGAGTTGAACCAGCTTTGATTAGTGTGTTTGCTGACGCATCGTATTTGGCTACCATGCTTGTACTCAAGGTTACATCCCTGGTCAGAAGAACAGAAGAAGTCAGGGTTGTGCCGGCAAGATATGTGGTGACAGCTCCCGAAGCACTTGAAATAAACTGTGTGGTGACAACCGTACCATTGCCCAGAGTGCTCCATGTCTTAAGTGTGGAGCCTGCTGTAATCATCATATCCTGAGCAAGGGCAGTTGTGCCTGTAGAATCGCTGACAATCAAATCCCCTGCAACTGTTACAGCGCCACCAAGCACAGTACCGGTTGCAAGTTCTGAAGTGGCATAGAGTGTAGTTCCGGATTTTAGTTCATAGTCAAGTTGAGTTGACTTCACAGATGATTCCACAAGGGCATCTCCCCCTATAATGGTTCCGGCAGCAAGCCTGGAACCAGCAGCAATAGTTGAGCCCGAAGCTATGATCGAGTCAGATACTGTTTCCATATCCCCGACAATGGTGATATCTGCTCCTGTAGCGCCTGCACCGATTCCATTAATCTGAAACTGGCTGACGCCTTTTTGAGTAAGTTCAAGAAATCCTATGGTTGACATCTGACCTGAAGTGCTTCCCATGACATCAGTTATTGACCCTGTAACCTTGATACTTCTGCCGTCAATGGAGCGCAAGGTCAGTTTTCCGTCAATAGTTGTATAGGCCTCAACCCCCGTCTCTGCGCCTTTTGTATTTATTGCGTTCACAAGGGAGCCAGAGTAATCATTAGCTTCAACAGGTAAGGCACCAATTGTAACACCATTAATGGCAAAATCAAAACCTGTAACACCATCCTGGATGGAAATAGTTGAAGTTGATTCAATCACAGCTTTTGCACTGATGCCTGTTATGGAGGAATACCTGTTGACCTCATCGGAAAGGGCACCCATACTGTTTTCTTTCCTGTTATTATATTTTACGTCTATGGTGTTGAGAGTAAGCTGTTCTCCGGTTATAGCACTTGTGATAGTAAGCTGTACTTCACCTCCTGAATTACTTGCAAGGCTTAGATCAGCCTGGGAAATGTGGCCGACCTTGTTGGCTTCTGTTGATCCGATTGAGATGTTAGCAGTCTCATTTGCAAATGCACCAATCTGGATAGCTTTATTTGTAAATGCACCGGAAAGAAGTTTTTGTCCATTAAAGGATGTAGTCTTTGCAATGGCATCTAACTCTTTTAAAAGTTTATCAATGTCATTCTGGATCGCTCTTCTCGTTGAAGTAGATTGACCGTCTGAAGCTGCCTGAATTGCTTTGGTCTTAACAATATTAACAATATTTATGGATTCCTGCAAAGCACCGTCAGCTGTTTGAACCACAGAGATACCATCATTTGCATTACGTATAGCCTGTCCTATACCGAGAGCCTGAGCTCTTAGAGAATCGGCAATGGCCATGCCGGAAGAGTCATCTGCAGCTTTGTTGATCCTTAAACCGGTTGAAAGCCGTTCAAGTGATTCGCCTAACTGAAAATCGTTTTTTAGCATGCTCCTGTGAGCATTCAAAGCTGCGATGTTTGTGTTTATT